>JAQYVT010000040.1 GCA_030145345.1 Desulfobacterales bacterium | reverse complement strand
GAACCGATGGATTCTTCCGCTGGAAAAGCGAATCGATTTTCTGACCCTGTCCAATGGGATTAAATTTCAAGTCCCGTTTGACGAGCTGCTAATTTTTTGCACCAACATAGATCCCAAAGAATTGTTGGATGAAGCTTTTTTAAGACGGATACCCTATAAAGTTAAACTCAAGGATCCATCCGAAGAAAAGTTTCGGCACATCATGAAGTTTGTGGCACCCCAATATAACATCGCGTATGATGACGCCATGGCAGATTATTTAATTGACAAGTATTTTCGGGGGAAACGCCCATTCAGAAGCTGCCATCCAAGAGACATACTCGAACAGATTGTAAATGCCTCGGCGTACCAGCGTATAAAGCCCAGAATGACCAAAGACCTCATTAATCTGGCGGCGTTCAATTATTTTGCTGCAATGGAACATAATAATAAAAAAGACGTTCCTTTATGATTCGATGGAACACCCTTTTTTAACTCAAAATATTAATCTACAAACACCGTGACATGTGGCGCAGCAAAACCTTTTTGTCCCTGCTCTTTGTCAAAAGCATCCCGGTCACCGTCCTATCGCGTCTTGAAACCGGTGGCTTTGATTTCTGAACGATGAACAAATACATCCGAACCATCTTCCTGCCCAACAAATCCATAACCTTAACCGCCGTTAAGCCATTTTGCGATTCCATTCGCCATGGTGACACCCTCCTTTCAAAAAATTCCCAAAGGACCAGACTGCAGGTTGCCACCTCGAAAAATAGAAGCTTTCATCATCGGGCTGATCCCGGTTTTTACCCTATAGATAGGGTTCATTTACCGGGTTGACGGGTCGATGGTATTTAGGGTAAACAGTATAACCATGTTGAAAGCCATTCTGTTTGATTTAGACAACACTTTGATTTTATTTGACGAAGACAGGTTTTATCAGGGCTATTTCCAGAGGATAGAAAAACTGTTCGTGGATATCATACCTGCAGATAAATTCGTTGGGCGACTGATCAGCGCAACCCGGACCATGGTGCAAAACAACGGTGAAATGACAAATGCCGAATATTTCAAGGAAGCCTTTGCTCGAGGGTATACGGACCGGCGGGATGAACTGTGGAACCGTTTTTTATACTTTTACGAGACGGAGTACGACAAACTGGACGTGAATATTACACTGCCGAACCATTTGCATAAAACCATGGACAACATCGTCCAAACCGGTCTAACACTGGTACTGGCTTCCAACCCGATTTTCCCCCTCAATGTTCAGATGAAACGCCTGGCCTGGGCCAATTTAGACCATCTGCCGTTCGAGTTGCTCACACACATCGAAAACATGTCGTTTTGTAAACCAAGGATCGAGTATTATCTGGAGATCTGCCAAAAAATCGATCTGCCGCCCGAAGCCTGCCTGATGGTCGGCAACGACCCCGTTAATGACATGATCGCCGCACACACCGGCATGAAAACCTATCTGACCGACGACAGCAAAGATGCCGGAAGGGTGGGGATAGACGCCGGTGAGGTTTTACAGAGGCTTCGACTTGAAGACATTCCGGAACCGGACTTTAAAGGCCCTCTCTCGAAAGTGCCCAGTGCCCTTCAGCGTTGTACGGAATAGGAGACGCAACAACTTACGATGATAAAAACCCGATTGCGCGATGATGCATGATTCGTTTCTATCAGACCTTTCCAGCCCGGAGCGGCCTGTCCCAGGAGGCGGTGCTGCTGCAACACATTATATTTAGGAGGTTTTATGTTATTTATCGGAAATTTTTATTATGTTTCGAATCAGGAAGAAGCTTTGGATGCCGGCAGAAGGCATGGTGAATTCAACTTGATGATTGAGGCAGACAGTGCCGAAGTTGCTTTAGATATGTTCAAATCACGGATCACGGCCCTGCGAGAATTGAGAGATTTTTTCACGGGAGATTGTTCAATTTTTTTCGCTCAGCTGCTGGAATTCGAGGGATTACCCAGAACAGAGGCTATGATATTAAACTATAAATCATTTGCCGGAGATCCTGTTATGCCGTTTATCGGCTGTATTATTCCATCGGATCAGGTGGATGCCTGCAGGATTCACAGTTGGGAAGGAAGCACGCCTGAAATAGAGGGACAAAATCAGAAAGTTTTTTTGGAGTTTAAGGGATCGACAAAAGATTAATCGGACGTTTTGTGGTTCTCTTAAAAGGGTGGACACAACCTTTTAACCGTGACACTGAACGCGTAATATTGTCCTTTTTATTTACGAATTTGTCAATGTTGACATTTGCATATAAAATCAATTATATCTTCATGCAATCTTATCTATCATCAATTGTTCCGAGTCAACGACCACCCGTAAAACGGGTGGCTTGAATTTTCGGTCTATAGCCAAAAAGGCAAAAGCACGTTAGTGCTTTAATCGTTGCATTTGCTACCGGGTGCAAAGCACCCGGTTTTAGGCGAAAAAAACATCAAACATTGATGCCATGGTGTTGAAAGATAAAATGGACGATAAATCAATTCTGCTGGTTGAAGACAATCCCGACGATGAACTGCTGACCACACGCGCCCTTAAAAAAAATCATATTTTGAATAAAGTGGTCATTACGCGGGATGGCGCTGAAACGCTGGACTATCTGTTCGGCACCGGAGCCTATGCAGATCGTGATATTCGGGTGATGCCTCAAATTATCATGCTGGATTTGAAGCTGCCAAAAATAGATGGGCTGGAAGTTCTCAAACGTTTGCGCAGTGATGAACGGACAAAAGGGCTTCCCGTCATTGTTTTTATCTCATCCAAGAACGAACAGGATTTAATTGAAAGTTGCAAGTTGGGGCCCAACAGCTATATGTATAAACCCATAAACTATGCCCAATTTACGACGGCAATCCGGCAACTGGAGCTGAACTTGCTGGTTTTAAACAAAGCAAATTTTTCGAACATGGTTCAGATGGAAACGGAAAAGACCGCTAACATTACATCTGATGATCCTAAACTCCCTTCAACGCCCATTTTGTCCATAGCTGAAAACAATCGGCTGGTTGAAACGCAAGCAGTCAACCCACGTTTATATGAATTGATTTCGAATATGTCCGAAGAAGAAATCCAAGGACTTATAGAAGAGTTGGAAGAAAGAACGAAATCCGAATTCATGGAAAAGCGGAAATATCTAAGAAAACAGACCTTCGTTTTTGCAGACTGCTCCAGTCATAATATTTCCTTTTCAGATTTCATTCGAAATATTAGTGCCGACGGGCTATTTATTGAAACCAAAATTCCCTTGTTCATCGATCAGGAGCTCTCCATAACATTCGCGTTCCCGGGCGATGAAACCCCCACAAAAATCCAGGGTAAAGTTGCGAGATTAGATTCAACCGGCGTCGGTGTTCATTTTGATGAGATTCTAAACGATATCTAACCGAAGGGGCTATTTTTCTATTCCGGATTAATTTCCTAAAAATAGTTGCCGCAAATCCCATCCCTTTCTCAATCCGGCAAGAGATCATAAAAATAGCGCATGGCATCCGACCGTGTCAGAATCCCTATGATGCGGTCATTGTCCACCACAGGAAGTCGACCGATATCATGTTTGACCATGAGGCGGGCGGCCTCCATTAGGCTTATATCGGGTGAAATAGTCTTTACATTCGTGTTCATAAATGCCTTTACCGGGGCCTTAAGCTGGTTATTTTTCTTTACCTTCTTAAAATCCCTTCTTGAAATAATACCGACGAGTTTTTCCCCCTTTACCACCGGAACACCGGTACAGCCCTTTTCCCTTAAAATCAAGGCCACTGTCTCCATGCTGACATCGGGAAGAACCGTGAAAACGGGAAAGGACATAAGGTCAACGATCTTCACGGATTCCTGATGATTTCCTTGGATACATGTTTTGATCGTATCCTCGACTTCATCCGGATTAACGGACTTGAGTACGGCGGAGCCGGCCGCCGGATGACCGCCGCCGCCCATGCTTCGCATGACCGCACCGATATCCAGATCGTCGGTGTTGCTTCGACCAATGACCATACATATGTCACGCGCTTTATTCGCGAATATTCCAAAGGCGGCATCTACATTCAGGATCTCTCTGTACATATTCACCACAACGGCCAGACCGTCCACATGACCTTCGATGTCCACTTTGTTAAAACTGACATGGTATCCGTTCACCGTGTCCCTTTTTGCTGATTTCAACATGTTAAATAGCACATGTTTTTGCTTTTCTCCGTATGCCGGACGCAAAAATGTGCTGACGATGCTCAGGTCTGCTTTTCGTTCAAGCAGATATGCGGCGGCATAAGCATCTTCGGCGGTTGAAGCGGGAAACGTCAGGTGGCCGGTGTCTTCATACAAGCCCGTTAAAAACAGTGTGGCCTGTATGGGCGTTAGTATCTTATTTTCCGATTTTAACTGTCGAATCATGAGGGTAATATTTGCCCCCATCTTCTCCTGGCATTTCCAGGTCGCCTGGATGTCTCCGGAACCCGAATGATGATCCCATAGATGAATCTCCAAATTTTCTCGGTTTTCCAGCATGCCGATTCGTCCGAGCCGCCCCCAGTTGTTTATGTCAACGACGATCAGACGCTTCACATCGTCAGCATCGATATCGTCAAAGGTGGATACGCCGAAAAAATCCTTATGAATGGATAAAAAGGCCTTAACATTTGGATTTGCACTCCTTGGAAGTACAGGAATCGCTTCCGGGTATAAAATGGTTGCAGCAACCGTAGATGCCAGTGCATCGAAGTCCATGTTCTTATGGGTGGTGACAATTTGCATACAACGCTCCTAAATTTTCATATTTATGCTGTATTCTTTATGAAATGCCATGGCATTGTCAAGTTTCGAATTTTTTTACGGTCGAATAACTGTCAGCAGATCTTCAAAAAAATGGCGTTCAGATATCAGGCCCTTGGCCTCGTAAGATATCGCTTAGAGAATCCTTAGGGCCAATTTTTCCGGGTGATTGCCCGGTGCGACCTTATTTCTGGCGCTAATAAACGTGAGACGGCCGAAAGTATTTGTCCGCCCACCCCTATATTTCCCCATTCCAATTTATCAAATGGACTTCATAGGATCCTGTTAAGGATGTTGACACGCGCAGGCGCTTTGTATAAATCACATCTTTAAGCGGGATTTTCATAACCTTTGTCAAGAATGCAAATTGTGGGATATCAAATGAAATCAACTTTACCCAAAAATATATCTGGCTGGTGGATACCAGAGGATAAAGCGCCTGAACTCGGAAAGGATGCTGTAAGAGGGGCAATTCTGCAGCTCACCCATCCGGTGTATCTACTGAATCTTGATGGCCGGCTGGCGGTTGGCCGGGGTGGTAAGATCGTCATCGGCGATAAGATGCCCCAAACCTCGGAAGGATTCCCGCTGTATGCATACGCGCCCCCTTTGCATCCTGAAAATCTTGGCGACCCAAGTTTTAAAAAAACACATGACTTGCGCTACGCCTATGTTGTCGGTGCCATGGCCAACGGCATTACATCCGTTGAAATGGTGGAAAAAGCCGGGCGATCCGGAATGGTCGGTTTTTTTGGCGCTGCCGGTCTTTCTCTTGAACAAATAGAAACGGCCATCGTAACACTTCAGCAAAGCTTAAAAAACCTCCCCTTTGGTTTTAATCTGATCCACAGTCCCAACGATCCTGAACTTGAGGCCGGTGTGGTTCAATTGTACTTAAAGCGTGGCGTAAGATTGGTGAGCGCCTCGGCCTACCTGGACCTGACACTACCCCTTGTTTATTATCGAGTAAAAGGAATCCATCGCGACGAAAGGGATAACATCATCTGTCCCAACAAGGTCATTGCAAAAGTATCAAGGATTGAAGTGGCCAGAAAGTATTTGTCACCGCCACCGAAAAAACTTCTGGGACATCTGGTCGACCAAAAAATGATTACCAGAGAAGAAGCCGAACTCGCTCAATCGGTACCTATGGCTGAAGATCTGACTGCAGAAGCAGATTCCGGTGGACATACCGACAACCGTCCGGCAATTTCTTTACTGCCGACCATGATTGCCCTGCGAGATGAGTTGACCGAAAAATACAGTTACAACAGGCCGCCGTGCGTCGGGCTCGGCGGTGGAATCGCCACACCCCATTCAGCTGCCGCGGCTTTTGCAATGGGCGCCGCCTATATTCTTACCGGTTCCGTCAACCAATCCTGCACGGAAGCCGGCACATCGGAAACCGTCCGTCAAATGCTGAGTGAAGCCAGACAGGCGGATGTGACCATGGCGCCTGCAGCCGACATGTTTGAAATGGGCGTTAAAGTCCAGGTCCTAAAACGCGGCACCATGTTTCCGCTTCGGGCAGCCAAGCTTTATGATCTTTATGGTAATTATGATCGTTTTGAAAATATTCCCGAAAAACAAAAAGCAATGCTTGAAAGGGACTTTTTCCGGGGCAGTTTCCAGGATGAATGGGAACAGACGAAAACCTATTTTGCCAGACATGACCCGAAACAGATCCAACGGGCGGAAATAGACCCCAGGCACAAAATGGCCCTTGTCTTTCGATCCTACCTCGGCCAATCCTCCAACTGGGCGAACTCGGGCGATCCTTCCAGAAAAATCGATTATCAGATATGGTGTGGCCCGGCCATCGGGGCGTTTAATCAGTGGGTTAAAGGGTCATTTCTCGAAAAACCTGAACACCGTAAAACTGTTGTGGTCGCCATGAACCTGCTGTGTGGCGCTTCGGTTGTAACCCGTGCAAACTGGCTTAAAAATCAGGGGGTTGTACTGCCTGATGGTATGGGGAATTTTCCGCCGATGGCCCTTGAAAAAATATTAGCATTGCTCGAATTGTAACCTGTTCGGTCTTTGAAATTTTTTCGCTGACAGACCGGTTCTTTATGGACTAAAGGGATATTTTGGATGAAATCGCTGGATAATGCAGTCGATCCAGATCCAGAAGATTGACAAAATTATTAAGAATATCGGTGATTTTTAGTATTTTAACGATATTCATGCCCATTGTTGACGGCTTCTCCGGCCGCAAACCGATGGATGTTTGGGTATAACGTTCTTTCATGATATCAAATCCGTTATAATCGACCGATTCATTGGAGACGATTCCCCTGACCGTGTAAATAAAATCGAACCTGTCATCTTTGCGCTTTCCACCTTCGATCAATAGGATATATTTTTTTACAATTTCATCTTCCCCGGTGACGGGTAAGATCTTGCCGCTTGCATTAAAGTAAAACCCTTTTTCCGCCAGCCATCTCTGCAAATCTTGGATGATCTGTTTTGCCTCGGGAATCGTAAACTTCAAATCCGCCACCAGTAGGCCGCCCAGGTAAACTGTAAATGCCTGATCCGGGTTGTACTGTCTGGCGTATCCGGATTGCATTCCCCCCAATGGATCCGGTGGAAGAAATTCCCGGGACCAACGTTTCCACTTTGCAAGATTTATTTCCAGTCTCTGGGAAAGTGCTCTGCTGGTAAAGAATTTTATCATACCCAACCTTGATAAACTTGTAAAAAGTCTTTTGTGAGCGACATTTGGGCAATTGGGGATTCAGCGGTTCGAGGGGTGATGGGTTAAAAATTTCAAGCTGTTTGAGGCGCTTGGGACGAGTTCTTGAAATTTAGCGGCACCGCTTGAAACACCCCCAAATGGTCACGGAGCGAACAAAATAGATTTTTTACGAAACCATTGGCCTTGATAGCTTGTTATATTAATATGTCAAACATCAGGCCGCTTAAAAGGGCCCCACCTGGCCGGCCCGGTCAAATCCCCACTAAATACTCAACCGGAGACTCCGGCCTCAAGTTCTGATTCTAATTCTCAAAAACCTCAATGTTTCCATTTGGTTAAAATTTTCACATTTCTGGGTTTCGAATCCCGTTTAAATGGAAAAATATTTTTAAAACGTCTATTTATGATTCGATAAAAACGTCTTTAAAAAATCGACACTTCGATTAAACAGTTGTTATGTCAATATGTCAACCAAAAATTTATCACCCATGGCTTGCAAATATTTTTATCTTGCATTATGATCGATCAACTTGTAAAAGGACAGATTTTTCTCTGTTTTCAAAGCAATCCGATTTTCTATCGTCAATTAATAGTGTTATAATTGAAACTGACCGACAACAAAATAACCCGGAATACACCGGTGGCCATTATTGGGATGGGCTGTCTCTTTCCCAAATCACCGGGGGTGAAAGCCTACTGGCGGCTCCTTTTTCAAGGTAAAAATGCAATCACCGATGTCCCGGAAACCCACTGGTCATCAGAAGATTTTTTCCACAAAGATCCTAAACAACCCGATCATGTTTACTGCAAAAAGGGCGGATTTATTTCCCCGACCGCCTTTGATCCCACCGAATTCGGAATTCCGCCGTCTTCCCTTGAAGCCACCGATACCTCCCAGCTCCTTGGCCTGATCACCGCAAAAAAAGCCCTTGAGGATTCAGGATACGGAGAAAAGGAAAATTTTAACCATGACAGGACCAGTGTCATACTCGGCGTAACCGGGACACAGGAACTGGTTATCCCCCTGGGAGCGCGGCTCGGCCATCCAATATGGCGAGGCGCCCTCGAAGATTCAGGGATCGGCCCCGAAAAAACCGAGGAGGTGGTTCAAAAAATATCCGATTCATATGTGTCGTGGCAGGAAAACTCATTCCCGGGGCTGCTGGGAAATGTCGTTGCCGGAAGAATATGCAATCGCCTCGATCTCGGCGGTACGAACTGCGTCGTGGATGCCGCCTGTGCAAGCTCTATGGGTGCCATCCATCTGGCGGTTATGGAACTCATTTCAAGGAAAAGCGATATGGTAATCACCGGTGGCGTTGATATGCTCAACGACATCTTCATGCACATGTGCTTTTCCAAGACCATGGTTCTTTCACCCACAGGGGATGCCCGGCCTTTTTCAAAAGATGCGGATGGCACCGTACTCGGTGAAGGGATCGGGCTGTTTGTCCTTAAACGGCTCGATGATGCTGAAAAAGACGGCAACAAGATATATGCGGTAATAAAGGGCATCGGATCTTCAAGCGACGGAAAATCACAGAGCATATATGCGCCCAGAACCGAAGGACAGACCAAAGCCCTGAAGATGGCGTATGACCAAGCCGGTGTGGATCCGGCCACCATCGAGCTTATAGAAGCCCACGGCACCGGAACCATCGTCGGTGATGAAGTTGAGTTTAAGGCCTTAAACGGTCTTTTTTGCAAATCAGGCAAAAGCGGAAAGTGGTGTGCACTCGGGTCTGTAAAATCGATGATCGGTCATACCAAGGCCGCTGCCGGCGCTGCAGGACTCATGAAGGCGGTCCTCTCCGTTTATAACAAAGTGCTTCCGCCCACGCTGAAAGTCGATACGCCGGATCCCAAACTGAATATCCATCAAAGCCCCTTCTATCTGAACACCCAGACCCGGCCCTGGTTTCCGAAAAAAGAGCATCCCCGCCGATCGGGTGTCAGCGCATTCGGTTTCGGTGGAAGCAATTTTCATGTATTGATCGAAGAATATCACAGACAAAAGCAGGAAATTTCGTGGGACGGATCTGTTGAAATTGCGGCCCTGTCGGCTGAAAAACATCACGAACTCAGCGCGCTTCTGAACCGCTTTAAAACTTCTCTTGATAACCGTTCAACACCTGAAGAAATTTCGGTGGCGGCAGCAAAAACAAGAAAGGATTTTTCCTTTTCGGATCCATATAGGCTTTTGCTGGTCTTTGAACCATCAACAGACCTTTCAGCCCTTTGTCACCGTGCGTCCCATGCCCTCGAAACCAACCCTCCTCAGACGGCATGGAACCTTAAGAATATTTTTTATGGCGGTCCTGAACCCTCCGGAAAAATAGCATTTATTTTCCCCGGACAGGGAAGTCAATATGTCGGTATGGGCCGTGACCTGGTCTGTTGCTTCCCGGACGCATTTAACGTTCTGGAACATGCAAACGAAACATTTGAAAACTATGGATGCTTAACGGATATTATCTACCCGTTTTCTGCTGAAACCGAAACAGAAAAGCAACGTCAGCAGGAAACACTCCGGAAGACGGATCATGCGCAACCGGCCATTGGTGCTGTCAGTGCCGCAATGCTGAAAATCCTTCAAGGATTCGGCCTCAAACCCGATGCCACATGCGGCCACAGCTATGGTGAGCTTTCAGCCCTTTATGCCGCCGGCTGGATCGATCTGGATACATTATTGGTCCTTTCCATCACCCGCGGCCGTTTGATGGCGACGCCAGGTATGGCCGATGATCAGAATAACGGCGGGATGCTCGCTGTAAAAGCGCCCCTCGATGAACTGGACCATCTGATTCAAACCACCGATACCGGCGTCATCCTGGCAAACCGTAACAGCCCCGACCAGGGGGTTTTGTCGGGATCCCTCCATGCCATTGCCCGGGCAGAAAAAATATGTAACCAGAATGGATTTAAAACCATAAAGCTGCCGGTGTCCGCCGCCTTTCACAGCAGTTTGGTCGAAAACGCCCAAAAGCCTTTTATCCAGGCCTTGGAAAAGATCGACATTTCTCCTTCAGATATCCCGGTATTTTCCAATACCACCGGCGAGCCCTACCCGGATGATCCTGAAAAAGCAAAAAAACTATTGGGCGATCACTTGTTATCCCCTGTCAACTTTATAAGCGAAATTAAGAACCTGTTTAAAATTGGGGTGCGGACCTTTGTGGAAGTCGGCCCTAAATCGGTTTTGACCGGCCTTGTAAAATCGATTTTAAACCATCAAGATTTTCAGGCGATGACCCTTGACGGTTCCTTGGGAAAGCGATCCGGAATCACAGATCTTGCCAGAACGCTGTGTCATCTTGCATCGCTGGGCCATTCCGTCGATTTAAACGGATGGGAATCGCCGGTCAAGGAAACGAGAAAACCGCTCATGAACATACCGATTTCCGGTGTAAACTATCGAAACCCCGACACAGGAAACACGGGTCAGAAACCCAAAGTCAAACATCAGAGACCGGAAGTCAGGGGCGCAGACCCGGCAGCCGAGAGATCGGCGATTGAAACTGAAAATTTTCAACCGAACCCAACATCGAATCAACCGATGAACAACCCGGAGCATCGAGGATCTTGCGCGAGTGAAATACAGAAAAATCTAAACACCATGAAAAACACACCACAACACACCTATTTAATATCGGATGCATTAAAGGTCGTGCACGAAGGTCTGAAATCGATGCAGGCCATTCAGATGCAGACTGCCGAAGCCCATCAAAAATTTTTGGAGACGCAAACCCAAGCGGCACAAACACTTCAAAATATGATGGAAAACACCCAGCGTTTGGCTGAAGCGTCCATGGGGATCAAAACAGAGATCAAGACTTCGGATTTCAACGTTGAAAAACCCAAAACACAGATGCCGGACATGGACGAACCCTTTGCCGATTTTTCTGAGACAGCCGGCAATCTTCAACCCGCTGATCCTCCGAGTACGATGATGACGTCGTTGGATTCGTCTGCAAAATCTGTTGTTTCTGACCCGAACGAAACTGCAGTTGCTTTCAAAGAACCGGATTTAACATCCACCGGCACTGATTTAAAACCATCGGAAGATCGTCAAGAAGAAATCGCGAAAAGCTTGCTGGAAACCGTCAGCCGTCTGACCGGATATCCCATGGAAATGCTCGCCCTGGACATGGATATCGAAGCCGACCTTGGAATCGATTCCATCAAACGGGTGGAGATACTGTCCACACTCGAGGAAAAAATCCCCGACCTTCCGCCGGTTCCCCCGGAACTCATGGGCAGCCTTAAAACACTCGCTCAAATCGTGGAGTATCTTTCGGCAACACCCCCAAGCGAATCGGGCTCGGCTTCAAAAACTAAAGATTCCGGAACCCCGAAAATAGACCCTAGCGATCCAAAAACAGCTTCCACAGCTTCACCGGGTCCCGTGGATACCGTGGCGGAATCCTTGGACAGGTTACCCAAAGACGATACCGGCTTTTCCCCGGAATATTTAGCCGCCAATATCGGCAGAAGGGTGGTGTCCACCGTCCACAGCCCCCGGGTTCAAAACAAACGCTTAACGCTGCCGGCCACCGGCACCGTATATATCACCGATGATACCACCGGCCTTTCCCAAGCCATTGCCGATGGATTCGCATCCCTGAATATCAAAGCAGAAATGATATCCGATGACATGATATCCCATATCATCGACGGCGACATGCGTTTAAAAAATGCTGCCGGCCTGGTCATCGTGGCCGGAAATATGCCCCACGATCACCGTTTCCTAAAAGATGCCTTTGCACTGACCCATGGCATGGCATTGGATCTTCTAGAGTCCGGCGCACAAGACGGCGCCCTGTTTGCCACCATCACCCGACTCGACGGTGCCTTCGGCTTTAAAGGCCGGGGGATCACCGATCCCCTGCAGGGCGGCCTTGCCGGTCTTGCCAAAACCGCAGCGATGGAGTGGGAAAACGTCTGCTGTCGTGCCATCGACATTGCCCCAGACTGGAAGGAGACGACCCAAATCGCAAAGGCCGTTGTGGCTGAACTCCTGAACGCCAATGGTTCAGGCCCGGTTGAAGTCGGCCTCGATGCCCGATCACGATGCACACTGGCCCTTGAAGCCGCACCGTATCCCCAAGGGGAAATCGCCCTCGACCCGGGAGATGTTGTTGTGATCACCGGTGGCGCCCGGGGGGTCACCGCTTCAGCAGCCTGTGCCCTCGCAAAACATGCAAAACCGACCCTAATCCTCCTGGGCCGTTCTTTGCATCCAACGCCCGAGCCTGAATGGCTGACGACCCTACACGATGAAGCTGCCATTAAAAAGGCCATCCTTGAAAACGAATTCAGGGACCATCATCCAACACCGATTCAGCTGGAAACGGCGTACAAAAAATACATGTCAAATCGTGAGATCACCCAAAATCTGGAAAAAATCAGAAAGGTCGGTGCCAAGGTGCGCTATTACTCGGTGGATGTTCGCGATTTGGATCGCGTCAATTCGGTTCTAAATGATGTTCGCTCCGAGTATGGTCCCGTGAAAGGGGTTGTCCACGGCGCAGGCGTCCTCGAAGATCGCCGGATCACCGATAAAACCGCCGCGCAATTCGACACTGTTTTCGATCCCAAGGTCCAGGGGCTGGGCGTTCTTCTTGAGGCCACCCAAAAAGATCCCCTCAAATACCTGGTGCTGTTCTCGTCGGTTACCGCCAGAATCGGAAACAAGGGACAGGCCGATTATGCCATGGCCAATGAAGTTTTGAATAAAATCGCACAACAAGAATCGATCCAGCGCACGGATTGCAGGGTGGTTTCCATCAACTGGGGGCCCTGGGACGGGGGAATGGTCTGTTCGGCTTTAAAACAAAAATTTGAAAAAGACGGCGTCGAACTGATTCCCGTGGATGCCGGTGCCATGTGCTTGATTTATGAGATGATGGGAGACACCCGTTCTCCCGTAGAAGTGGTTATCGGCGCAAATATTATCCCGGAAAAAGCCGAAGAACAGGGCGAACCCGCTGGATCCGCTTTAGAACAGCCGGTTTTCTTAAATAAAAATGAAAAACTTTCCCTGACCTTTCAGCGTGAAATCGATATGGATCACTTCCCGATCCTCGGCGCACACATCTTGGACGGAAAACCGGTGGTCCCGTTTGCCCTGATTGCCGAGTGGCTCGGCCACGGGGCGCTGCATGAAAATCCGGGTCTTTCTCTTCAGGGTTTGAATGATATGCGTATTTTTCATGGCATCATTCTCGAGCAGGAAAAGAAGCGGATCCGTCTTATGGCCGGAAAGGCCAGGAAAAAAGGGTCGACGTTTGAAGTGGATGTTGAAATCAGAAACGGCATTAAAGACGGCGTGGAGATGATTCATTCAGGGGCCACGGCGATTTTAACCGATCAACTGGACCCCCCGCCCTATTTTAACGCCTCCGGACATATTCGCCCGAATACCTACTCAAGAAGCATCGACGAAATATACGAGAAAATTCTGTTCCACGGGATTGAACTTCGTGGAATCCAGGAAATAATGGGGTATTCATCCCAATCCGTATCGGCTCGAATTTCTTCGGCGCCATCACCCGACCGGTGGATGACCGATCCATTGAGAAGCCGATGGATCGCCGATCCGCTGGTTTTCGATTGTGCATGTCAGATGGCGATTATATGGTGCTTTGAAGAGCGCGGCATGGTGTCACTGCCGAGCTACAGCGCCAGTTATCGCCAGTATCGCGACAGGTTCCCTTCAGAAGGTGTGACCGCAGTCCTTGAAGTCAAAGAAGCGACCGATCATATCATGACCGGAGATTTTACATTCCTCGATGCCGACAACGTTGTCGTGGCCACGCTAACCGGCTATGAAGCGGTCATGGATGCATCACTGTCCAGGGCATTCAAACCCGAATGTGCCGCCTAAGTCTGCAAGATAATTATTTCAATTTGCGTATTCGGTTGGCCCTTTTAGAAAGCTCTATCCCGGGTCGTCAACAAATTATCGCCCGGTGAGAAGTCTTCTATGTTTGGATGTCCCCTTTCGCGGACATGATGGAAATTTTGGATATTCTTCGTTATTTTGCGCGAACCCTAAGTCTGCAAAATGATTATTTCTACATGTGTATGTTTGTCATTATTTTGCCCTTAATTTTTTTGCCTATTTCGCCGTCATCCCTATTTTAACTTTAGGCATTTTAGATCACTTTAGATCATTTTAGGCACTTCTTCCTGAATATGTTTTTTGCCTTGCCCGGGCGGCGGCCTTGAGAACATCCACATGAACGTCCACATAATCATAGACACGGGCTGTCCGCTTGCCGGGTGCAGGCCGAAGGACCCGGCCCAGGTATTGCAGCACCCGTCCGCTGAATTTTATCGGCGTTGCCAAAAACAAGGGCGTCAAATCCTTACGGTCAAACCCTTCTCCGATGAGCTGACCGGTGGCGATCAAGACCTTGACGTCTCCCTGATCCAAACGGTCGAGGACCGCCCGCCGCTCGCTGCCGCTGAGATCGCCGGTTAAAAGTTCAGAAGATATTTTATATCGGTATCGCAACAGTGCCTGAAGGGTTTCACAATGTTTTTTCCGGTCTGAAAGCACCAGGCACACCCCGTCGTTATTGTGCACTTCTTTTTCAATATCCGATGCGATCAGTCGATTTCTTCGGTCGTCCGAGACAAGTTCCGACACCATCTTGCTGTATTCGTTCACCGGATCATAATAGGGTTTAAAGTCCGTCTCCCGGACAATGACCTCCGCAGCCAAAATATCGCCGCTTTCGACCAGGCGGCTTTGATCGATCTTATGATGCACGTCACCCAAGTGCCAGAATATCAATCTTGACAGATTGTCCCGGCGGAAGGGCGTTGCCGACAGCCCCAGCATATACCTGGAATCAAATTCGGTCACCGCTTCGGTAAAGGTTCTGCTCGGACACCGATGACACTCATCGACAACCAGAAATCCGATGTGTTTCGACACGTTCTCGGCACACTTATACAGCGTCTGAACCAAAGCCACCGTCATCTTTTCGCCCATTTTTACTTTGCCGCCGCCGATAAAACCGACATCATCCTCGGGGATTCCCAAGAACTGCCCGATCCGATCGATCCATTGATAAGCCAAATCCTTGGTATGCACCACAATCAAGGCCGGCTGCTTTCGACGGGCGATTATGTACAGCGCCATAACCGTTTTCCCGCTTCCGGTGGGTGCGTTCAAGGTGCCGAAATCCCGCAAAATCATCGTCCGAACCGCTTTCTCCTGGAACGGCTTTAATTGCCCGGCAAATTTGAAATTAACCGGCGTCTTGCTGCGTCTCTGGTCATCAATCTCATACGTTACGCCCCAACGCCTGCACAGCAGCAGCAACTGCCGCATATAGCCTCTGGGTATCCACAGGCCGCCGCCCCGGATTTTATCATAATACTTCAGCATTCTGGGGGTGCCCCGGTTCCAGCGGCCCATGCGCTCATTCTCCAGCCATTTGGGGTTCAAAAATGTCAGCGTGTCCGTCAATTGGGTCCATATTTCCGGAGGAATATCGGATAGACGGAGCGTGTTGGTCAGGATTATTTTCAAAAGACTATCCCTCATCAATTGTTTTTTTGAGCATTATATTTTTATGCAACCAACCCAGGTAATCGGGTTAAAAGCATTATACCCTATTTGACGGCATATGCCAATGACCGGCAATTTTATGAAGATCATCAAATTCAACCGACAAAACTCATTCTTGGAAATGTAGATATGAAAGGATATAAGGATAATAGATTGAAAAAATATTGGGGACACCCTATAAGACGGATGTTCCAAATATCTTTTAGTTATTATAAAGACAAATCAGGCACACAATATGGGAATAAAATACGAAATTCCGCTGTTAAAAGATCATCACACGCATACCTCCATTTATGCTTCTTTAAGTAACTGCATCGATTTAAGCGCCGTTCGGGATAAAAAAAAAGCGCTGTCATTGATGAAAAAGAGTACCGATGAAATCACCGTAATTCTTGGATGGAACAGTAGTTTTTTCTATTTTGAGGATGAAGAACTAGATGGTCTACCGCCGGTCGTTATTTGCAATATATCATTTCATGATTTTATGATTAATAAACCTGCGCGAGAAAGATTATTCGATTCACACAAAGACATTATATCCCATATTGGCGATGGCAACTGGGTAGAAAGAAATTTATATGCGATTCTGAAATTCGTTGGCAATATCAAGCCATGCAACGATGATCTTGTCAGATCATTCTTTGACGAATACCTCTTAAAAAATGGGATATGGTATGCCGAGGACATGCTTTTGGCCGATAGGAAGTTCGTTAATATTTTTCAGCGAATAGGATATTTGGATAGGACAAGATTTTGGGCAGATATCGAAACCTTCGATTCTCTGGACTCGGAAGCGAAAAAATATGTTCATGGCATAAAAATATTCATCGATGGGGCAATTGGGGCTAAAACTGCAGCAATAAAGGAACCTTTTCTTACGGGCGAAAGGGGCATATTAATATATTCAGATGAAAAGCTATTCGATACCCTGACCCAGTTGAGCACACATAACAAACCTATTGCCATACATGCCGTCGGAGATCTTGCCACGGATCAAATCATCAAAATCCTAAGCGATATTCAAAGTTCAGAAAACTGTATTCCACAGATACGCATCGAGCATTTCCAATTCATTTCAAAAGAACGTGCAGAAACGGCCAAATCCCTTGGAATCGTATTGTCGATGCAACCCAATTTCAACAATGACTCGATTCAATATGCGGATAGACTCTCGGCAAAATATTGTAAATACAACAATCCATTCCGGATGCTTATTGACGAAGTAGGCTTTGTTCCAGGAGAAGATTTAATCTTTGGATCAGACGGAATGCCCCACGGAGTTCAATGTGCATTGGAACAGAGTTTGTTTCCCCGATTTCCAGACCAGACATTGACGATTGAAGAGTTTATTGCGGGGTATTGCATGCCGGACCAGAAAAATGGTTACATTAAAATAGAGATCGATGAAGCCCAGAAAAATATTACAACAGAGATCGTGTCAAATTAACCAGTGGCAGACCCGAACAAAGTTAACCTTCAAGGAGAGAACGATGATTGAACTCGGCGACCCGTACAGAGAAATGGCCACCACCTGCAACACGAGACCCATGGCGGAAAAGAAGATCATCTGGAAGCGTTTCGAATCGGAACCCTTTGAAAAGGGGAAGTTCCAGGCGAAGGTATTTTCCGGAAGGTTCAGCGATTCTGCGGCATCGGTTTTCCGGAAGGCCTACCCGGAAGTCTACGGCTCCCCCCACGAGTTCGTGCTCATGCCGGAAAAATATCCGGGACGCATCGCCCTCGACGAAAACTGGGAGGAAGATAGCCGGTCAAAGGTGTACTGCATGCCCGTGGTGGTGGAACTCGAAACCGAAAAGGTGGTCGCGGCAACCATGCTCACGAAAATCGAAAAAAACCTTCAGATCGAGTTTACTTTTGCGGCCACACGCCCCAATTACCGGCTCAAAAAAATCATGCAGCAATTGAGGGCCGTCACCTGGAAGACCGCCCTGGCCTCAGGAGCCGAGTACTTTACCACCTTCCTGGAGACCTGGCACGACATCACCCAGAAGTGGTGCATCAAGGACGGCTGGAAGGTGGCAGGGATTTTCCCGGGGAACTTCGTGCGCTGGAAAAAACCGGACCAGGAGTACCGGGGATGCGCCATCCACTGCTACCGTTTTGTCCGTGACGGTAAAGACTTCGCCACCCGGCCCGAGGAATGGAGCCTCGCGCCGGAGTTCAGTGAACTTTGGGAAGTCCTGGAGCGGATCAACAAGAAAATCGGTCAAAAAGGGGATATTCCGCCATGGTTGGCGGAGATGGAGCCATCGCTACTAAAAGACCCCACCGTTAATCGACCCATAAATCGAGGTTGCAATTCTGAAAATAAGCCTTAATCTTTGACATTAACGGAATAAGTTCTTTTGGATCACCCTGGGATAACCTTTATCCAGAAAGACACGTTCCATGGATTTAAAATAACTTTGACCGCTTAAAAAGGACCGCGTTTTTATTAACGGTCCTTAATCCGGCTTGACCGTCATCGAACAGACGGTGGATAGGATATTTCGGGGGATGCCGCACGATTTTCCGGAATAAAAGGAGGTGATTGTATGAGTGATAATAAAAAATCAGAAAATACCGGCGGTACGGATCGAAACGTCTCTGATTCATGTTGCTATATCGTTGATCCTTGTGGTTGCTATGCTGTTGATCCCTGCGGATGCGATGTCGATCTCTGCGGATGCGATGTCGATCCTTGCTGTCGTTAAGCATAAATAATCGTTCATAAGGACCGGGATGGATTCCCGGTCCTTTTTTATTGCAGAGATTATCATTGAACAATCCTAAGACGGCAAACAGAAGTATTCCCGGCGTATTCGTATCATTTTAGCTTTTTGACACAACAAGACAAACAAGCATTCACACAATTTTATTGATACTTTCTGCAGTAGCGCCCCAACGGAATTCGACGGTTCGGATGGATTCTTCCCCAATGATTTGGGCTATTCGATGTTGGCCGTATACAGACGAAGACTATTTGAAACCACGGAAATGCTGCTGAACGACATTGCCAGGGCCGCCAATATTGGATGAAGCTGTTTTAAAAAGAGCGGTGCAACATCCAACGGCGCCAAAATTCCCGCGGCAACGGGAATGAGCACGATGTTATAAATAAAGGCGAAAAAGAGATTCTGCTTGATGGTGGTCATGGTGGCCCGGCTGATTTTGATGGCTCTGGACACGCCGTTTAAGCTTCCGCTGGACAGGATAACGTCCGCTGCTTCAATGGCCACATCCGTCCCGGTTCCAATGGCCAGACCGACGTCCGCCTGAGCCAGGGCCGGGGCGTCATTGATCCCATCCCCCACCATTCCGATTTTCTCTCCGTTTTTCTGAAGTTCTTTGATCTTAGATGATTTTTCTTCAGGACGAACTTCTGCAAAAACCTCATCGATGCTGACTTTTGAAGCAATGGCTTGAGCGGTCTGGAAGTTGTCCCCGGTCAGCATGACCACCTTAAGATTCTGGTCATGGAGCTGTTCGATGGCAGTTTTCGATTCAGGCTTCAAGGTGTCCGATACCGCCACAAGGCCGCACAGCATATTCTCTTTCACCAGCGCCATAACCGTCTTTCCTTGGGACTGGAGCCGATGGATTTCATGGTTTGCTTTTTCCATATCGGTCCCGGTGTCGATAAACCATTTTGGTTTCCCCATTTTTACAAATTTCCCTTCTATCCTGGCTTCGACACCCAAACCGCCGGATGCCTTGAAATTTTCAGGCTCCCAGAGATCGATCCCTCTGGTTTGCGCTTCATTGACAATCGCTTTCCCCAGGGGGTGTTCCGAACCTTTTTCCACCGAAGCCGCGAGTTTCAACAGCTGATCTTCGCCGGCAAAACCGGAATCTAAAGGGATAATGTCGACTACGGCAGGTTTACCCATTGTGATGGTTCCGGTTTTATCGAGTACCACCGTGTCGAGTTTCGTCGCCATCTCCAGGGACTCGCTTTTCTTAAACAAAATCCCTTTTTCAGCCCCTTTTCCGGTGCCGGCCATGATGGCCGTGGGCGTCGCCAGTCCCAAGGCACACGGACATGCAATAACGAGCACCGCCACCAGTCGTATCATGGCCGGTACAAACTCCCCGGTGATTCCCCACCACAACCCAAAAGAAATAAGCGCAATGACCATGACCACCGGGACAAAGATGGCCGCCACTCGATCTGCAATGGCCTGTATGGGAGCCTTGCTCCCCTGGGCTTCCTGAACCAGTTTGATGATCTGGGCCAGAGCGGTCTCCTTGCCCACACGGGTGGCTGTAAATTTCAATAGGCCTTCGCCGTTGATGGTTCCCCCCACCACACGGTCATCCGGGAACTTGTCAACCGGCAGCGGTTCGCCGCTGAGCATCGATTCGTCCACCGCCGATTCCCCTTCGACAACGATACCGTCCACAGGAATCCGCTCCCCCGGCCGAACGACAACCGTATCCCCTGCCCTCACCCGGGTTAACGATATCTCGCTTTCCGTGCCGTTTTCCAGGATCGTTGCGGTTTTGGGTTGAAGCCCGATCAGCTTTCGAATGGCGCCGCCGGTTTTCCCTTTGGTGCGCGCTTCGAGCATTTTCCCCAGCTTGATCAAGGTAATAATGACCGCCGAAGTTTCAAAATATACATGTTCGCCCAGAGAAGGAAAAAGCAAAACAGCGATTGAATAAAAATACGCAATGGACGATCCCATGGCCACGAGGACATCCATGTTCGCACTTTTATTTTTCAGGCTCTTGTACCCGCCCACATAATAGTCCCATCCGGTGTAAAACTGGACCGGGGTGGCGAGAACAAGGAAAAACCAGTTCACCCAAGGCGCATGACTCCAAAGACCGACCATATTGAAATCACGCATCATGCTCAATACGAACAGCGGGAGTGCAAAAATCACACCCATTGCAAACTTTCGGGTCTGGTCTTTAATCTCGGCATGACGTGCAGCCTGCTCCGCATCTTCCGCTTCCAGTGCTTCGTCCGGAAGTATTGCACCATAGCCGGCCTTCTCAATGGCCGATACAATGTCATCAAGGCTGGAAACTGCGGGAATGTATTCAACGAAAACCCGCTCTGTGGCAAAGTTCACGGCGGCATTGACAATACCTGCTACGCGTTTGTTTAAAGCTCTCTCGATGTTCGCGGCGCAGTTGGCGCAGGTCATTCCGGTGACGGGAAGTTCTGTCTGTGTGGTGGGAACTTTGAAACCCGAGCTGTGAATATTTTCGACAACATCTCTCACACGGAGCTTTTTGGGATCAAAATCGACCACCGTCCGTTCCGCAGCAAAATTGACGTTGACATTGTAAACACCCTCCAGCTTCTTTACACCCCGTTCGATGTTCATTGCACAATTTACACAGGTCATTCCGGTGACAGGTAATGTTATGGTATGTTCAGTCATAGAATCGCCGCCTTCAATGAAGCGCCCCCCGCAAGCGGCGGGGTATTGGAAATCATAATGGAAACCAGTGCCGACAGCGTCGAATTCACCCGGCTTCATGGGCACAAAGTGGTACTTATTGGATCGTTGTCAAGATCCGACCTAAAATAATGGGGACTCCAAGACCTGAACCCGCAGCCGAAAACCCCCGGAGAACGCAGATCCAGGCAAAAAGGGCCATTTATGGATGGAAATTAAATAGAAACCAAAACCGCTTCCAGCTGATTCAGGTAGCCGCCATAAAAATGATCCGCACCGTCGATAACTACCAAACGGGCGTTGGGATTCCATACGGAACACATTTGTTTTACGACATTCGCAGGTGCGATATCATCCCGGCTTCCGGTGACGACAAACTTGAGGCGCTCCATGGGGCCTATGGTGGAAAAATCCATAAATCCCACCGGCGGTGAAACCATGACCATATTTTTCACCGAAATATCGTCCTGAACGGCATGTGCATTCACCCAGGCGCCGAACGAATAGCCGGCCAGATCTATTTGTTCCATTCCCATATCCCCAAGGAATGAGAGGGCGCCCCGTACGTCCTTTTGTTCACCGTCGCCATCGTCATATTTTCCCTGACTTCTTCCAACCCCTCTGAAATTGAACTTTAATGTTGAATATCCCTTTAAATTATAGACATGCACGATGGTTTCAACCACCAGATTATACATATCTCCGCCGTAAAGGGGATGTGGATGGGTAACGACCACGCCCTTTTTTTCATCCTTTTTGTTGAGGAGCCCTTCTATTTCATAATTTTCAGAAAAAAACCGAACTTTTTTGACCATTTTCATTTCCTTTAGTTCCATGACGGTGGTTGAGCCTTAATTTTCAGCAACAAGAACGGCGGTGACAATATTCTTTAATTATTTGATTTTTATATGATATATCAATAACGGCAATTTATCAATACAAGATTCTATTTTGGATCGGCATGGGTCTCTCGAGGCCGTCCTTTAGTAGAGCGTCGAGGGGAGCTTTACGATATGGCCGGAATTTATAAAATCCTCTTGATTTTTTTCAAAAAGATGTTATTCTTTGTACAATCAATAAAGGACCGTCCTTAATTGGCGGCCAGTTTCGTTCTGAAGGAAAGATCCATTTGTCAAATTGGCAACCTGCAGTTTGGAACTATGAGAAATTTTTGAAAGGAGGATGTCATTATGGCTAATGGAATTGTAAAATGGTTTAACAGCAGTAAAGGCTACGGCTTCATCGAGCAGGAAGATGGGCCGGATGTATTTGTTCATCATTCAGGAATCAATGCAGCCGGGTTCAAAACCCTTAATGAAGGCGATCGGGTTACCTTTGACATTGAGCAGGGACCAAAAGGTCCTGCTGCAGTAAATGTTACCGAGGTCTAAATTGTTTTTAAGTTAAACAAGGGCATTCCATGGAGTTATTCTGGAATGCCCTTTTTATTTTGAAAAAAAATCTATCATGGTCCGGGCGGGATCCCATAGAACCGGCCTTCCTTCTTTTTTTTCAATCTTTCCGAGCATTCTTTCTAAAACCCCGTATTACCCCTGTAACTTATATCATAGATACCCAATGCCATTGTGTATGAAAACCGGCATTTTTGACGGAGCTGAAGGCATTGGAATTTTGCGGATATTCGCGATAACTATTTAATCTTTCTAAAAATAATTGGATTGTGTTGTATTAAAGCAAAAATTGGTGTATTGATTGATTCAATTGGCGCAATCGCATTCGAAATTTCTATTACCGCGCAAGACGCGCACGTATATTCAAGTCATAGGAAAGGAAACCATGGAGGAAAATAACCATACCTTTGCTGAAAAAATAACCAAAAAGCGATTTGGGTGTTTGCAGGTTTTTGGATTATTGATTATCGGCGTCCTTATTACCGTTGCTGTGACCGTCCTGGTGCTTAAAACCTACCTTTTCCCGTCCGAGTTCAAGCCCGTGACCCTGAGCCCTAACGAAGAGAAAGTCTTGACGGCCAAATTAGAAAACCTCGATTCAATAGGGGCTGCTGTTACTTCACCGAAAAACCATAGCCCCAATACGTCATCCAAAACCGACCGATCTGCGCCGAATGCCACCCTTGAACCGGAACCTTACAGTGAAAAAGGCCTAAAAAGGGAGGTTGTTTTCATGGAGAAGGAACTCAATGCACTGCTGGCAAAGAATACGGATCTTGCAAGAAAACTCGCCATCGATTTGTCGGACGATCTGGTCAGTGCAAAGCTTCTGCTGCCCCTTGATGACGATTTTCCCATACTTGGCGGCAAAACCCTCCGTGTCAAAGCCGGCGTGGTTTTTTCATACGATAAGGGCAAGCCCGTGGTCATCCTGAAAGGCATTACCATTATGGGCCTGCCCATACCCAATGCCTGGCTGGGCGGAATAAAGAATATCGATCTGGTTGAAGAATTTGGTGATCGCACCGGTTTCTGGAAGACTTTTTCAGAAGGGGTTGAAGACATCAAGGTCGAGAACGGATTTTTAAAATTAAAGTTTAAAGAGTGATGGATTGACAGAAGAAATCTACACCCCTGATTGAGCCAATACCCAGGATTCCTTCTTTCCGTTTGGTTCATGCTCATTTAGGGAAAATTCTTAAATGAGGCATCGTATGAGACTTCTGAAAGAATACACAATTCGATTGGTGTTTACCGCGGGTATCCTTTTTGGGGTTCAAGTCCCCAATTTTATCGATCAGTACACTCAGAAAATAAGCGCACACTATCTTGAAGCAGCAGAAAATTTTAGCGGCTTCCAGGCCACTGCAGATAAGTTTCACGGGGGTGACGTTAACGCGTTGATCGAACGACACGAAAGCAGTAACGATGCTGTATTTCAATCAGAAGCCGCACCCATAAAGGAAATCCATTCCAGGATACTGGCATTCGCATCGGAGTTGAAATCCCTGAACACAAACCTCTTCGGAAAAATATTTCATGTTGCGTTCAAATCTGACCGTTCCGTCGTAAAAGAAACCGTATCGGAATATTCAGCGACAGTGCCGTTGAACACAGACGCCATCATCTGCGGCTTGGGTCTGGGCATGATTTCGGCCTTGGTGTGCGATCTTTTTTTCTTTGTGCTGAAACTGGTGTTCGGCTTGCGGTTCGGAAGGCGTGTCGACCCAAACGCGCCTTGATGCTCACCGACCACTGCCGGGCAAGCCGGCGGCCGGGATATCGTAAAATAAAAAAGGGCGATTAAACCCAAATCGAGTTTAAACGCCCAGCAATGAAAAAAAGTGGCGTCCCCAAGGAACTTATGAATCGAGGTCTGGTGTGCCAATTGAGGTCGTCATCAAGGTTGCCGGGTTCTTTGTTTGCTGTAAAGCTTTATCATGCTTGAAACAAATAATTGAATGTTTTTTTTGGGTTCGAAGAACTGGATGCCGGTTCGAAACATTCCGGAGTCTTCCACCCTGTAATAAACGACCTTACCTTTCATATTCATTATTTCATCATCAATGCTGATTGTCGTTAGCAAAATATCTTTCGTTTCTATGGGTTTATTCGTTTCTATGAGGATACCCCCCAGACTTACATCTATAGTTCTTCCTATCCTTGCCCCTCTTTCATTGCCCCTATCGTCTATACAAACGTAAGATACGAGGTTTTCTGTTTTGACTCTCGGATGTTTTTTTTTCTCGTCTATCGACATGTCTTTCCTTCTCCTTATCAGGAAGATTGCCCCCGATAAATATGGAATAAGAAGCGTGCGCCCTCAATCTCCCAAAAATTTTGTTGCAATTTCATAAACGTCGGCAAAAGCAAGGCTTGACTGGTCCAGCTTTATCAAAGAGACCATGTCGGAAACCATTGAAGAAATCTGCCGATCATGAGACACGCTGCCCAAATTTGTGGATTGAATCATTAAATACTTTTCAGCAACAATCTGAACAATACGACCTGCATTTTTTTCTTTGTCATCCCTGACCATATTGGTAATCACTGCCGGCCGTATTTCTCCGATCTCTTTTTCAATAGGCGCTGCGACATCTTTCCCACCCGATTCCTGAATGAACTGTAAAAGTTCTTTGATGGTTCGGACTTTGAGCTCATTTTTGGGATCCATGGCAATTTTTACAAGGGTTTGGAGGGATGGATTTTTACTGGAAAGCCGGCTCAACCTTCGGTAAACCACATTACGAACAAAGATATAGGCATTCTGAATCGATGTGGGCTCCGGAGTGAGGACCATAATTTTTTCATCGGCAGCAAGAAAGAAATCCAGAACATTAAAAGACGTCCCAGCCCCAAGATCAATCACCACACAGTCGGCATCCAATCTGGAAAGGTGATTGATGAGTTTTACCTTTTGGCTAAAATGAGGATTTGCCAAGGAAAGAACTTCACTGGAACCACTGATGAGGCGAAGGTTTTTCGCTTCAGTATCGATACAAATTTCTTCTAATGACCCATATTTTCTGGTAATAAAATCGTTTATAGTCCGAGACGGACTTTTGATCCCCAAAAGGGTATGAAGATTGGCACCCCCCAAATCGACGTCAACAAGTACAGTCCGTTTTCCCATCCGTGCCAGCCAAAAGGCCAGTATCGTACTTACGACACTCTTTCCGACCCCACCCTTCCCTCCGCCTACAGCCCATATTATTGGGGCTGATTCCATTTCAGTGTCCTGCTCTTTTCTCATTTGATCCCTTTTTGAAAAATTAAGCGCTATTTTTCCATGAGTGAGCCCCATAAGCTCCAGATCAGATTTTGCTCACCCTCGGATCCATAATGATAATCTTTCAACACCCTGCGGTCTGTATCGGTCATTTCTTTGAATTGGATGCCCACGACCGAGGTTGTTTTCCCTTCAATATAAACTTCCTTGCTCCAAACGATAGTACCCAAAATAGAAAGCTTATCCGATGCTATCGGCAAACCAATCTTGATCTTGACATTTTTCCCGATCAGGTTATCGACATGACCGGTTTCATATTTTGCACCCAAAACAACACGGGCCCCGCCTAAAGACAAATCTTCTGTAAACCCGGCCGCATCCAAAGGGACTTTGCCGGTTTCATCTTGAAAAATTTTAAGGTTCACCTGTGTCGGAAGCTGGTGCCTTGCTGTTTTGCGAACCGTCCGTGTATATTCTTTTTCAACAAATCCCAAACGGCGCTCATACAGGTTCCCAACAAGCAGTTTTAAATCGGGATTTTTTCTGCAAACATTCATCAGGCTTGATTTGGAAATTTTCGCCAATTCAACACGCGTGATTGTTTTGATATCTGATTGGGATACGTTTTCCTCCTCAAACGGATAAATTTCACCAAAAAAATCGTTTTCAACCAAGTCTTTCGTTGATTTCTTTTGAATCCTTCCCCCCGTCTCCGAACGATGGTAGTCCGTTTCTTCCAAAGCGCCGGACACCACAAAATAGAGGGTGTTTTCTTCATCACCAAATTTTTTCACCATGACACCGGCAGGAAAATTTCTGGGCATCAACTTGTTAATAAAAGCGATCGTTTCAGGATATGTCATCCCGGCGAAAAAACGCTGGACCGCCCTGTCGTTGTGCCGCCCTTCATGAAGGGCGGTATAGAAGGCCTGCCCCTCTTGTTGGGACGGTTTAAAGATTTGCCATTCATGGATTTTGGATACAATCGCCTGCAACGTCATACCTGACGCAATAAAAAGTTTGGCGGCGCTCTCATATGCGTCGGCGGCGTTTAGCGACTTTTTTTTCTTCAAAAAGTCGGCATAGACTCTATGAAGTTCCGGATCGTTTTGAAAAACCTTGAGCAGGTCTTCAAATTTCGTGACGGAATCAATCGTAACAGAACCGTCTATTATGCGGTTAACCATGCGGTCCCGTTTGTCAATCCGGTGGTTCATTATTCACCTCCCAATTAAGGGTTTCTTTGACCTTTCATGATTTTTACGATGTCGTCTATGCGCTGGTTAAGTATCGCGTCTTTTCTAAAATACAGTTGTATTATTTCATAAAATGATTTCATTCTCTCATCGATTTTCAGCAACATGTCACCAAGCTGGGCAATGTTTTCACCCATGGATCCAATCTGTTTCTCAACGGCTTCGATACTTGAAATAGACGGCCCTGCAGATGGATCCTCTCTGAATGTCTTTATCATTTTCTCCAGGTCATCTTTTTCTTCGTCTGAAAGGCCGATAACGAGTTCTGTTTGGGTGTCTTCACTCATTGTGTCCCCAGCGGTCAAGGTTGATGAAGTTTTTCCAACTCTTTTTTAATCAAAGCATCTATAGCGGCAATACGTTCATCCGTGGTCTTCAAAGATCCCGAAACCTCTCTAAGACGCTCTGAATCCATCGTGGGTCTTCTCCGCAATAAATTTAAACTCAGCAATGCAACAATAATAAGTGTGAGAACATTTAATAGGCCCAATAAATATATCTGAACATTGTAATTCCCGTCTATGGGTATTCCTTTCGTCTGAATCATCTGAACGGTTTTCACAGGCTCGGTCAATACAACCTTATCGGGCTCAGCATGCAAAGGTTCCTCTGTATCGGGCTCAGTCTGTAGAGGTTTCTCTATAT
>JAQYVT010000039.1 GCA_030145345.1 Desulfobacterales bacterium | reverse complement strand
GCATCAAATGGCCATTGAATTCTGCTCCATGCCCCAGGCGGTTAACCGATTTTTGGCTGCCGGTAAAAAGCCGCTGGTGATAACCGGGACCCATGGCAAGACCACCACCGCCTCGATATTGGCTTGGATTCTACATGAAGCCGGGCTTGATCCGAGTTTTATGATCGGTGGTATTTTGAAAAATTTCGGGAGCAATTACCGTCTTGGAAACGGCGAACATGTGGTCATCGAAGGGGATGAATACGACACCGCCTATTTTGATAAAGGCCCGAAATTTCTACATTATGATCCATTGATGGCGATACTGACCAGTATTGAATTCGATCATGCCGATATTTTTAGGGACATGGATCATGTGAAACAAGCGTTTAATACATTTATCGGCAACATTTCGTCCAATAGCACCCTCATCGCATTCGACGGTGATCAAAACATTTCCGATTTAATCAACGGCAAACCGTGTCGGGTTGAAACATACGGCCGGAATACCACCGCCTTATGGCGTCTTGGAAACGTCACCCTTAAACCGCCGTGGACCTTTTTTGAAGTGTTAAAGCACCACGGGCTTTTTGGAAGTTTCAAAACACGACTGGTCGGAGAGCACAACCTTTTGAATTCACTGTCTGCCATTGCCGTTGCCGACCGTCTGAAGATACCGGCAACGGCAATTTCAAGGGCATTTGAAACCTTTGAAGGTATTAAGCGGCGTCAAGAGGTGCGGGGCCAAAAAAGCGGTGTTACGGTCATGGACGATTTTGCCCATCATCCCACGGCGGTTCGTGAGACCATCCAGGCGGTAAAACCTTTCTATCCGGATGGACGCCTGGTTGCTGTTTTTGAACCCCGAACCAATTCCAGCATGCGCAGTGTGTTTCAGAACATTTATCCCCTTTCATTCGACGGGGCAGACATCATATGCATCCGCCACCCTTCGCGTTTGGATAAAATCCCGGCCGAAGAGCGGTTTTCTTCTCAAAAACTGGTGGCCGACCTCAAACATCGCGGAAGGGAAGCATACCATTTCCCGGACACAGATTCGATCATCGATTTTTTAGTGGCTGAAACCAGACCCAATGATATTGTCCTGGTTATGTCCAACGGCGGCTTTGACAATATCCATGAAAGATTGTTGAAATCATTATAATTTTAGACGTATTTCAAGGCATGCACCATTTAACCCGAATTGATCGCAAACAAACTGGGAGAAATATTATAAAAGCATATTATATATAAGGTTACCAACCCGTTTTGTATGAAAGGCAGAGGACGCGGAACTGAATGACTTTTCCATTAAATTAATGTAGAATCTGGCTCAGGAATAGTTTGGTGCGTTCGTTTTGCGGATTTTCGAAAAATTCCTCGGGGCTGTTGCCCTCGACAATTTTGCCGTAATCCATAAAAAGTACACGGTGGGCGACGCTTTTAGCAAACCCCATTTCGTGAGAAACCACGATCATGGTCATCCCTTCTTGAGCCAGTTCAATCATGACGTCCAATACTTCCTTGATCATTTCAGGATCAAGGGCGGAAGTGGGTTCATCAAAGAGCATGACTTTCGGGTTCATGCAGAGACTCCGGGCAATGGCCACACGCTGTTGCTGGCCCCCGGACAGCTGCCCGGGATATTTTTGGGCCTGCTCCGCAATGTGCACCTTCTCCAGATAATACATAGCGTTTTCTTCGGCTTCAGCCTTGGGGACTTTTCTCACCCATATGGGCCCCAACGTCAGATTTTCGATGATGGTCAGATGGGGAAAAAGGTTAAAGTGCTGGAAAACCATACCGACTTCCATTCGGACTTTCTCGATATTTTTAATGTTGTTGGTCAGTTCGATACCATCCACAATAATGCGGCCCCGTTGATGTTCCTCCAAACGATTGATGCAACGTATGAGGGTCGACTTTCCGGATCCCGAAGGGCCGCAGATAACAAAACGTTCCCCTTTGTGCACCGTTAGATTTATTCCCTGAAGCACATGGAAATCACCAAACCATTTGTGCACATCGATGATTTCTATCATGGCTTTATCAGACGATTGACTCTCAGAGTTTACTGATGATGTTTTGTTCATAACAACGGTTAATCTCCTCGTGACAATTCTTTTTCCAGCTTGCGGCTGAAATTCGACATGGAAAAACACCCTAAAAAATAAAGAATGGCAACAAACAGATAGACCTCTCTACTGAACCCCATCCATTCCGGATTGGAGAGGACCGTCTGCGTGGTCTTGAGCAAATCGTACAGGGCGATGATGACCACCAGCGACGTGTCTTTGAAGGCGGAAATGAGGATGCTGACGGTGGGCGGAATTACGATTTTTAACGCCTGGGGCAATATAACCAGACGCATGGTCAGGTAATAATTCAATCCCAAGGATTCAGCAGCCTCATACTGCCCGAGGGACATCCCCTGCAGTCCCCCCCGAACCACCTCTGCGATGTAGGCTGCAGTAAACAGAATGATGGCCACTTGGGCCCGGAGGATCTTATTGATGGTAAGCCCTTCCGGCAGGAACAACGGAAAAATAATCGAGGCCATAAAAAGGAGGCTGATTAGGGGAACCCCCCGGATCAATTCAATATACACAATGCAGATCAATTTTATGGCACGCATTTTAGACTGGCGCCCCAGTGCCAGGACAACGCCGAGTGGGTATGCCGCCGTCAGTCCGAAAACAGAGAGCAGAAGTGTCAGCGGCAGGCCACCCCACTGGGTGCTTTCCACCGGAGTCAACCCAAAAAGACCCCCTTTCATGAGCAGGCCCATGATAAAAAGACCTGCGATCCATGCATAGCCCAACAGTTTCTTCCAATATTTTCGGTCCCTGCTGAAAAAAAGGAGCGCAAACAGAATCAAAATGGCCAGCAGGGGCCTCCACTGCAGTTCGTAAGGAAAAAAGCCGAACAGAATAAACCTCAGATTTTCTGTAACAATAGACCAGCAGGCACCCCCCGTATCCCGGCATGCCGCTCCTGTGGTGCGCCAAACACTGTCAATGAAAGCCCATCGAAATAATGGCGGAATGGTTTTCCAGAGAAGATATAAGGTAACAATCGTCAAGGCGGAATTAAACCAGCCGTTAAAAAGGTTGGCCTTTACCCATCCGATAATACCGATACTGACCACCGGCGGCTTTATCTTCTCTGTCTGTGTTTTCTGAATCGTCTCTTCCATGGATTTGTCTATCTTTCCACCAGCGCTGCTCTTTTATTGTACCAGTTCATAAACGCCGACGTCAGCAGGCTGAAAATTAGATACACCAGCATGATCAGCGCAACGCCTTCAATGGCCTGTCCGGTCTGATTGATGGTTGTGTTGGCAACGGATACAAAATCGGGGAACCCGATGGCCACGGCCAAAGAGCTGTTCTTGGTCAGATTCAGCATCTGGCTGGTCAGCGGCGGAATGATCACCCTCAGGGCCTGGGGTAGAATGACCAGGTTTAATACCATGGGAGGTCTAAGACCCAGCGACATGGCAGCCTCTGTCTGACCTTTACTGACCGACTGAATACCGGCACGGACAACTTCGGCGACAAATGCGGCGGTATAAAGTACTAAACCCAGCAAAAGCGCAATAAATTCTGGAGACAGGGTCAGACCGCCGATAAAATTAAACCCCACAAGCTTCGGCATATTCAACTCAGTCGGGGCGCCCGCCATCCACCAGGTTAACAATGGAAGCCCTAACAGTAGCCCCACGGAAACCCGAAATACCGGGAAAAGTTGTCCTGTCCGTTCCTGACGTTTTCTTGACCATCGGCGCAACAGATATACGATAATACCGGCGGCGAAAAAGGCCAATGCCATATAGGCGTGCGCCGAATGCGCCTCGGGGATCGTAAAGGCGACCCCGCGGTTACACACAAACAGACCGGGAACAGGGTTGAGGGCCTGTCTGGGAGATGGAAATGTCTCGTAAAAAATGGCATACCAGAAAAACAATTGGAGAAGCACCGGTATGTCCTGCATGACTTCGATATAGATCGACGCCAGTTTGGATACCAGCCAGTTGCTGGACAGCCGGGACACACCGATAAATGTGCCCAATATAACTGTGATGATAATCCCGACAGATGAGACGTATAAGGTATTCAAAGCCCCGACGATCAGGGCGCGGCCATAAGAACTGGCCGCAGAATAATCGACAAGGGATTCACCGATCTCAAAAGAAGATTCCTTTTGGAGAAAACCGAATCCCGTTGCAATGGATTGTCTTTCAAGATTTTGCAGGGTGTTGGAGACCAGATAGTATCCCAGCAAACCGACCATGCAGAGCGTTAAGAGCTGAAAAAAGATCGATCTCTTCTTTGGGTCCAGCCAGAATGGTGTTTTTTCAGATATATTATTTCCCATAATATTTTCTGAAGGCAATGAAACCATTAACTCCCATGTGAAATTGAAACGACTAGTTTTATCGGCAGGCAAGCAGGGCTGGTAATTCCCGGAAATAAAAAAGGTGCCCTATCATGTAGGGCACCTTTTTACCGGTTATCTAAAAGGTGCTGGATACATCAAACCACCTTCCAACCACAGGGCATTCAGACCTCGCATGAGGCCGAGTTTGGTGTTAACTCCCACGTTAGCCTCAAAGATCTCTCCATAGTTTCCCACTTGTTTTATGATGTTGTAGGTCCACTTATCGTCCAGCCCAAGCGCTTTGCCCATGCCTGGGGTTACGCCGAGAAAACGTTGGATTTGAGGATCCGTGCTCTTGAGCATTTTATCAACGTTTTTAGAATTGATCCCGAATTCTTCGGCCTGGATCAGGGCCATGACTGTCCAGTTGACAATATCATACCACTGGTCGTCACCATGGCGAACAACCGGTGCCAGAGGTTCCTTGGAAATGATTTCCGGCAGCAAGACATAGTCCTTGGGATTGGGGGCAACGGATCGGTGGGCAGCCAGCTGAGAGGCGTCAGAGGTCAGGCAATCACAACGGTCGGCAAAAAAGGCCTTGGCAAGTTCAGAGGTATTCTCTATTACCACCGGTTTCCACTTCATCGCATTTTTGCGGAAAAAGTCCGCAGCATTCATTTCGGTGGTGGTTCCCGGCAAAACACATACCGTGGCGCCTTCCAGTTCTTTTGCGCTCTTGAGACCCAATTTTTTGGGTACCAGAAATCCCTGGCCGTCATAATAGTTGACATGGGTAAAATTAAGACCGTTGGTGGTTTCGCGGGTCAGGGTCTGGGTGGTATTGCGGCAAAGAACGTCAATCTCTTTGGACTGAAGGGCGGGGAGACGCTGTACGGCGGTAAGGGGAATATATTTCACCTTGTTTGCATCACCGAAAATTGCAGCGGCAATGGCTCGGCCCGTATCCACATCCAGCCCTTTCCATACACCTTTCTCATCCGGCATGCTGAATCCAAATACGCCGCCGTTGACACCGACCTGAACAAACCCCTTGGTTTTGACATCCTGAAGTGTTCCTGCAAAGGCCATACCGGCGGTAACCATAAGAAACGCCAATGCAACTGCTACGCATACTTTATAAAATTTCATGCTGTGCACCTCCTTTATGGGTTAATTGGCTAATTTCAGGATTTCTCCAATACGATCCCTGTTTATTTCCAACCCTTAGCCGAAATCTGAACGATGTACCATCGCTTCACGATTCTATATAACGCCTGCCCGTAGCGCTCTTGATCTGGAGGCGGGCGGTTGGCTCCGCCGCCCTAAAAAAAGGAAGTTTCTATAGCATTGAATTATTTTTTAATACCACAGGTATCTGTTTTTGCAAATACAAAACTTAATATGGATGACCGCTTACAAGATCTTTGAAGATCCATATCCAATACTATTGGCGACATCATCTCCTAAATACTTTAGAATATAACGCCGTGATGATTGGGATAAATCCTATTGTTTGAGGTGGTTGTCCATAAGACTTAATATAACAAGCTTGAAAAATTCCGCTTATAGCGATATTATTATTTTAACGCTCATTTGGGGTATAAACAAATTTAATGCTTTTTATGGCAAAATTGTTTTGATAATCACAAAAACACCCCAGTATGACAGGTTCTGCCTACGGGACCGACGAAATAAGGAAGACGCCAAACAAAAAACCAATTCGAGATCAACTTTTTAAGAGGTTATTCGATGGAAAATAAAACCTTGAACAATAAATTTTCGGGGGCCAGCCAATACGTACTGGATGATGAACTGGCCAGTATCGTTAACATATCCATTGCCCTTGAGATGCCGCTTCTGCTTAAAGGGGAGCCCGGCACCGGAAAAACCATGCTGGCCCATGCCATTGCGGAAAGCTTGAAAATGCCCCTTATTGTACTGAATGTCAAATCGAGTATGAAGCTCGTGGACGCTCTTTATCAGTATGATACGCTCACACGTCTTAACGACAGCCGTTTCGGCGATTCCAAGCGGGATGTGAGTAAAATCGAAGATTATATCAAGATGGGCAAGATCGGGCAGTCCTTTACCTCCGAGATAAGGACCGTCCTTTTGATCGATGAAATCGACAAGGCGGATACCGATTTTCAGGATGACATGCTCGACGTACTGGATCAGATGGAATTCGATATCATCGAAATCGACAGAACCATCAAGAGCAAATACCGCCCTGTGATCGTTATCACCTCCAACGCCAAGAAGGATCTGTCGGATCCGTTTCTGGGAAGATGCAATTTTCATCATATTGCGTTTCCGGATATCGAGATGATGCAAAAGATTGTTAAGGTTCATTTTCCGGATATCGACTCGAATCTCATGGAAAGTGCCGGGTCGACATTCTATAAGCTGCGTAAAATTGATGCCATTGAAAAAAAGCCGGCCACACGGGAGCTGATCAATTGGATAAGGGCGCTTAAAACCGATCCTGACTTTAATCCCAAAATACTGGCTAAAAGAGATATCCCATTTCTGGGTGTTCTGTTTAAAAAAAGCCAGGATTATAAAAAAGCTGCCGATTTTACAAGCCGCCGCAGCCTGTTTTAACAACGCATATGTTTATCGATTTCTTCTATCAATTAAAAAATGCCGGAATTCCGGTCAGCCCGACGTCGTTTCTGACACTTCAGAAAGCACTGAATATGGGGTTGATCAACTCCATAGATAGGTTCTACACCTCCGCCCGGGCGATTCTGATTAAAAGTGAGCGATACTTCGATGTTTATGATCAGTTGTTCGCCCACCGGTTTCAGGACGCTGAGATGCCCGAACTTGGAGCTCTCGTGCTCGATGAGGTCACCCGGGCGTTGCTGGAGGGATGGCTGGAAGATCCTGCGTCACTTGCCGCCGCACTCGAGATGGATGAATCGGACCTGATCGATCTGACCCCTGAAGAACTTATCGAATATTTCAAAAAACGGCTTGAAGATCAAAAAGGCAGACATGAGGGCGGAAGAACGTGGATCGGGACCGGCGGGACTTCTCCTGTCGGTCATTCTGGATACCATCCGAAGGGAATGCGTGTGGGCGGTGTATCCCGAAACAAGTCTGCTGTCAAAGTCGCCATGGAGAGAAGATATAAGGACTATTCACGCCGCGGCCTACTGACCCAGGATATGATGGGTGAAGCGCTGAAAAGGCTTCGCAATATGATACCGGTTGGCCCCAAAGATAATGTCAACATCGATGAAACCATTTATCAGACCATGAAAAACGGGGGCGAAATAGAAATCGTCTTTTCACGGCGTCTAAAAGACCGCCTTAAGGTCATCCTTGCCATCGATAACGGCGGATGGTCCATGGATACCTACATACCGGTGGTTCAGACCCTTTTTGACTATTCCCGGGATCAGTTCAAGGATCTTAAAACCTGCTTTTTTCACAACACGGTCTATGATTTCCTCTGGGAAGATCCCTCTCGGAGAAAAAAACCCTTGAGAGTTGAAGATTTTATCTCCTTTGACCCGGAAACCCGCCTGATCTTGGTGGGAGACGCCAGCATGGCGCCCTATGAACTGATGGCCGCAGACGGATCCATACATGTGGAGGAAAGAAGCGGAAAGCCGAGCATCGAGCAGCTCAAGTTTTTGGCCCAAACCTTTCCCCATTGTGTATGGATGAATCCCGTATCTTCTCGAATATGGCACCACACACCGACCATTGCCACCATTCGTCAGATTTTTCCCATGTTCGAACTATCGCTGGATGGCCTGGAGGGAGCGGTCAATCACCTGATGGCCAAATAGTAATTCCAATGATGTCCAACCGCATCCAATCATCCAGCATTTTTTTCGGAATATCCTCGTTTCAAATGCTCGCCATGTTCCGGCGGGGATTGTTTTACAGTTATCTCTCCATCTATTTAAGGCACTTCCTGGGATTGAGCGTCACAGAAACAACGTTATTCGCAACCTTTCCGATGGTCATAAATATTATTTTTCAGACGTTTGTATGGGGCGCGTTCTCAGATAAATACCAACTCAGGCGGACATTGATCGTATGCGGTGAAATATTGGCGGGATTCGGCACCGTTTTGGTATGGTATTCCCACACCTTGACTGCAAATCTCATCCTGGCAGGATATGTGATTATCATGGGTCTATCGGCGACCGAGATTTTCTGGTCCATGTCCAATGTCGGCTGGAGCGCATTGATATCGGATATCTATCCTCAGGAGGACCGAAATACGATCCAAGGACGCCTGGCAAGTGTCGGTGGAATCGGCCGTATGGCCGGGGTGTGGATCGGCGGTCTTCTGTATGATGGATTAAGCCTTAAATACGAGGGATGGGGCTTTTATGAAGGCGCGCTGTTTTTTGTTGCCGCCGGCGCAATGTTTATCTCTATTGTTCCCATGCTCTTGGTGCCCGAGGGCGGTATTAAACATGAAATGGAAAACGCGTCTGTACAATCAATCGCCATTTCAGCATCTTCTGGAAGAATTTTCATGTTTTTTATTGTTGCAATGGTTTTTATCAATTTCGGCAGGAATTCCATTGCGGTGATTCAGTCACAGTACCTGGTTCTCGATTCCGGCTTTGCGGTGTCGAGCAAGGGATTGAGCTATATCGTCAACACACAATCGGCGGCAATGATTCTTAGCGGACTCATTGCAGGTTGGATCGGAAGGAAAATCGGAAATGGGAACTCCCTGCTATTCGGAACGGCCATGGCCATAGGGTCGCTGATTCTGCTCGCCGTCACCGGCAACTTGGTGCTCATCTACATCAGCAACTTTTTGAGAGGATGTTCCGAAGTCATCGTTCTTGCGTCTTCGTATGCATTTGCATCCGTGCTGATCCCTCCGGAAAGACGGGCCAAACTTTTCGGTATATTCAATGCCACATATTTTCTCAGCTGGGGAATTGCCGGAACCTTCATCGTCGGGCCCATTACAGATATACTCATGGTTTACGGTGCATCGGAAGTATTTTCCTACCAAATGGCCTTCGTGGCCGCGGCAGTCATGACCCTCATCGGCTTTATCATTCAGGTATTCTTGTCGCATGTTTACATTCCGAAGTCTTCATTGGAATTCGAGCGGACACAGGGGCTGTAAACGGATGATCTCTGTTTTACTTTAACCCTAATTGACCGAAGGTTTAGGGTTCTATTTCATATGCGATGCTCACCGTAACCCGAATTTGGCTTTCCCCGATCTCCATGGGCGGGACGGCGGCGGCTTCGATCTTCATTTCAGCTGCGCGTAGCATCTGCGGCCGGGGCGGTATGTGAATCGGCTGCGTGCTCAGTGAAACGACGCGTTTCAGTTTTACCCCCGCTGCCTCGGCTAAAGTTCTCGCCCGATCCATGGCTTCCCGTGTCGCGTGTTTCAAGGCGTCCTTTTCCAGCGGTTGTTTGTTGTTGATGTAAAATTGAATGTAATTGATATTGTTGGATCCGCTTTCCAGCGCTTTTCCGATAATTTTGGAAACATTCTTGGATAAAGGCTCGGGCTCAAATCCTTCCAGGGTAACTGCAATGGTATTGGACACTTCATAACCTTTAATTTTGGGCGGTCGGGCTTTATAATCCTTTTGGGGCGCAACGCGATAATTGGCGGTCTTAAGTTTAAGATTTTTAATATTCAAGCCCTTTATACCCGTTAGAACGGCGTTGGTTTTTCCGGCATTTTCTGAGCTGACCTGTTCCAAATTTCGTCCTTCGGTTACAACGGCTAAAGAAATCTTGGCCGAATCGTTTTGACCCGTCACCTCGGCCATACCTTCGGTAAGGATTAAATTTCGATCCGAACCAGACGGACATTGGGCAAGGGAAGAATGGGCCATGAGGAGTAAAATCGCCGTCAGTAATAAAATAAATGCGCTTTTCATTGGTGCCTCCTTATAATCTCCAATGTTTTTTGAGTGGCATCTCAGATGATTGTCTAGATTTATAGCAGGTTCCTTTGTTAATCAATCTCTTTTTGCCCTTTGATTTTGTGTCGAAACCTGTTAATAATTAATTTGGTTTTCGAGTCTAGCTTCAGGCAAAAGTAATAATCCAGCGTATAAGAACAAACATATCGAACCCCATTGACGATCTATTGACTTTGAACCCCATATGAAACCTTGTGCTATGGTAGAATCGATCATTCGGAACATTGTACTGACATGCCTAATTATCATGGTTTTGACGGCAGCAGACTCCTGGGGCCAGCCGGATCACGAGATAGAACCTTCCCAATTCCCTTCCCTGATGACCAGCATCCGAGCCAACGGTTCATTGGACTTCTGTGGAGAACCCGTTGTCCTGGAGGAACAGGAAATCCGGGAGCGTCTGGAAAAAGAGCTGCTGCTTACGTTGTGGGATCGACCCCAGGTGATTCTCTGGATCAAGCGGTCTGCCCGGTATCTGCCGCTGATTGAAGCACTGCTCAAAGAACAGCACATGCCGGATGATCTCAAGTATATGGCCATTGCTGAAAGCGCCTTGCGACCGCATGTCGGCTCACCCAAAAAGGCCATCGGGTTCTGGCAGTTTATGGCGGCAACCGGCCGCAAATATGGTTTGAAGATCGACTCGGAAAAAGATGAGCGCCGCAATATTTTCAAATCCACCCAAGCGGCCATTATGTATCTCAAAGATCTTTATGACCTGTTCGGATCTTGGACACTTGCAGCCGCCGCTTACAACATGGGTGAAGAAGGCTTACAGGCGGAAATGCTTGCGCAAAAAACAAACAATTACTATCGCACTTATCTCCCCTTGGAAACGCAACGATATGTTTTCCGGGTCGTTTCAGCCAAAATCATCCTGACAAATCCGGAAAAATACGGTTTTCAGTTTAAACAAGAAGATCTTTATCCGCCCTTAACCTTCGAACGAATAACCATCGAATGTTTTCAAGAAACCCCCATTCTCATTATTGCTCAGGCCGCCGATACCCATTTCAAAAGGATAAAAGATTTAAACCCGGAAATCAGAGGTCATTTTCTGGCCGTCGGAACCCACTCCATTCTGATCCCTGAAGGTTCGGCCCAGGGTTTTCATACCCGCTTTAAAGCGCTGGTCGACCAATGGCTGGCTGAAAGAAAGGAGCGGATATATGTGGTTAAGGAGGGCGATAATCTGACGACCATTGCCGAACGCTTTAATGTCCCGCTGCCGGTTTTGGTGATATGGAATCGGCTGGGGCAGAAGAAATATATCCACCCCGGTGACCGGTTGGTCATCTATTCCCCTGAGATCAAAACGGAACCTGATGTTCAGGAATGATCGAACGCACATCCAATGGGTGGTTTGGTTGTACGTATTCAGGGGGTTCACTTCCCCGTGTAACGATACCTGCCCGCTCGTGCCTCGCATGGCAGGCGGGTTGGCGGAGTGGCTTCGTCATTTCAATGACTTAGCAGTGGGGAAGACCGCGGCTCCCGCATGCTTTTCGCGGGAGAACGCGGAGGGGGCAGGAATGCCACCGCTGCTAAGTCATTGAAATGACCAGACACGTAGACAACGTAGTGAAACGGGGGAGCGAACCCCCTGAACACGTACGTTTGGTTTAACGGCCCGTGGCTGCAAAACAATAAAATTATGTCAAGCGAATGGGTTTAGCCGCTGCAATTTTTATTTCGGCACTTTTCGGTGTCCTGCTTTATTATCTGGCTGCCAGGAGAGGCTGCAATAAGCAGTTTTGGTTGATCATGGGGATATTATTCGGTCCATTTGCCCTGCCGTTTATTTTTTTGGGTAAAAAAAAGAATGTTGATAAACCGTAGCGGGTAAAATGCAGACCCCGCTATAGAATTATCATAAAATTTTTCAGTGGGTTATATAATTACCGCAACTTCCAGTGACATACATTGTTAAATCTTATATGGATTGTTCTGGTTCATCCGAAAACACACGCGCCGATTTCGAGAAACTAACGGTTTCGTTCGTTCTTGTCTTGACGCTTTTTTTTCTTGCAGGATGTGCCCGTACTCCCATGAAATCATCTTTGGAGCCTGCTTTCCAGACCCCTTTGGCATCGATCCATTACACAATTCAGGCAGGTGCATTTTCAGATATGGAAAACGCACTAGGGTTTACCGATAAATTACGGCGCCAAGGATTAGACGCGTATCATTTTATCGATGCTTCGGGTCTTTATAAGATTCGCTTCGGAAATTTCGCATCCAGGACCGATGCAAATAACCGGGCAAAAAAACTTCTTTCCCAAAGGATTATCAACGATTTCTATGTGGTCGCTTTCGAGAATTATTCAACGGCTGATTTGAGAAATAAAATCCTACGAACCGCCGACAACTTCATCGGAATGCCCTACCGGTGGGGCGGAGCGTCCGCCGAGAAAGGGTTTGACTGCAGCGGGCTCACCATGACGGTATACCAGTTGAACGGATTGGAACTTCCCAGATCGTCTCAAGGGCAGTGGAAAGCAGGCGTGTCCGTAAGGCGAAGCCGGCTGAAAAAAGGGGATCTTGTGTTCTTCCATACCGCCGGCATCGGGAAAATTTCCCACGTAGGCATCTATGATGGAAACGGACAATTTATTCATGCGCCCGGAAGGGGAAAGGAAGTAAAAAGGACGTCTCTTAACAACCGATATTTTAATAAAAAGTACGCAGGCGCGAAGACTTACTTTTAACAGCTGCGTAATACCCGCAACATATCCCGGTGATTTCTATATGCCATCGCACTTCACGGGGTGTTATTTAAAGCGCTTCAGCAAAGGTTTTCCCTGCCAGATAGGCTTCTTCAAGATATTCCGGGTGCTTTAAAACGTCCCCTTCAAAATCGAGTCCGCGATACAAAAGTGATCGGAAAAACTCCATATCCAACACATCGAAAAAATATTTGACCGTCAAAAGGGTTCCATCAAAAAGCTTTTTACCTTTGGTGGCACCGACTGAAATAAAAAAGCCCTTTCGTTTGGGCTCCCATTGACCGAAAGGGACCTTGTCAATCCAATATTTTTTCACCCACAGCGACTGACAGCGATCCATTAAAATTTTCGTGTGAGCACTGACCGTATAAAAAAAGATGGGACTTGCAAGCATTAATCCTTTGGCGGATAGGATGTGGTCCACAACGTGATGAAAATCATCTTTAATGGCGCATCGCCCGTCTTTTTTGCACGCGTATATTTCAAGACACGGCGATATTTTTAAATCCCTCAGGACGATTTCTTCGACTTGAGCATCGGAATCCCGTGCCCCCTGGACGGCGTGTCTCAAAAGTGTTGCCGTATTTCCATTCCGACGCGGGCTACCGTAGATCGCTACAATTTTCGGACGTTCCATTTTGCTCCTTTATGCCATCCCCATTATCCAAACGAAAACGGGCTCAGATTTCGATAACCAGACCGACGGGACAATGGTCTGATCCAAAAATATCATTGTCGATAAAAGCCTTTTTAACCCAACCTTTATCGATAATATCTTTTGTGACAAAAAAATAATCGATACGCCACCCGATGTTCCGGTCCCTTGCTTTGAATCGGTAGGTCCACCATGAATATTTTACAGTATCCGGATTAAAATACCTGTAGGCGTCTGTGTAGCCGTTTTCAATAATCCCATCGAGCCAATCGCGCTCGATTCTCAAAAATCCGGATTTTTTTTCATTGGCTTTCGGATTCTTCAAATCGATTTCATTATGGGCTGTATTGTAATCTCCCGCAATGATAAGGCTTCGCCCCTGGTTTTTATACGCATCGGCATATTTAAAAAATTCTTCATAAAATTCGAGTTTGTACCGAAGCCGTTCTTCGCTCATTTGGCCGTTGGGGAAATAAACGTTGAAAAATACGAAATCGTCAAAATCCATCTCGATGATGCGTCCCTCGTTGTCGAATTTCGGCTCACCCATACCGTAATTAATTCTTTTGGGCTTGATCCGGGTATAGGTGCAGACCCCACTGTATCCTTTTTTCACCGTGGCATGAGACCAGAATGCTTGATACCCTTCAATATCCTTCATCTCATCCGTAATTTGCGGCGCCTGAAGCTTTGTTTCCTGGATGGCAAATATATCGGCATCCATCTGTTGGTATGATTTAAAAAAATCCTTTTTAATGGCCGCTCGAATGCCGTTCACATTCCAAGAAATCAGTTTTATTTTCTTTTTTTTCGGCATGTCACACGCTCCCAAATCGGTGTATGTTCGGTGGTTATGGTATGTAAATCCAGGCAGTTTGTCAACCTATACCACCAAAGGGTAAGATATTCATAGTACCTTAGAAAGTGTTTGACAATCAACGGACGGCACGATTATTATTCGTCGAACTGTTTGAGAATCTGAAAAGGAGGAAGCTGTAATGGAACAAGAGGACTTCGCATGCCCCATAACAAAAGGTGAGAAGATACTTGTCGCTGTTGATGGATCAGAGTATACGGATATCATTGTGGATCAGGCAATCAGTATGGGAAGGATTTGCAACAGTGTTATCGTTGCGATCAGTGTTATTCCGTTTTTTTCGGAGTATGTATCGTTTGCAGCTCAGTTAGAGGAAGAACTGTCTAAAACCACGAGAAAACTCCTTGAAACCGTTAGGCGTAGAATTGAAAAAGAAAATATCGAATGTGAGACCGTTGTTCGTATAGATGCACAGCCCCATGAACCCATTGTTCAAGAGGCAAAGGAGAGAAATGTCGATCTCATCGTAATGGGAACGCGCGGAATGACCGGGCTTAAGCGGGTTTTAATGGGTAGTGTGGCTCAAAAAGTCATCGGCCATGCACCCTGTCCCGTGATGGTCGTCCCTGTGTAAAAAACGGGTCCCAACGTCACTGAAAGACATACACACCCCAAGATAGCTGCTTCAGACCCAAAAGGCTGAATAGCGATGCCCTTAAAAGAAATAGCCTTCTCTTGCCCGGTTGCAGCAGGAAGGCTATTCGTATTTTTATCTTGTTTGATATGGGTGGAAAATTTCAACGTGACATTTTCCCTTAATATGCATAGAAGGCATTTCAAAACCTTCCGGCGAGTGTTTTTTGAGTCTTTTGCCGAAAAGCGCTTAGCGATGCAACGCGTAATTTTTATAGTTGTTTTAGGATGATAGTCCGAGTTCTACAAATTTAGCCCAGGGACCTTAGCGCTTTACAAAAGGCTCAAGCCCACGATGGGTAGGTTTTGAAACGACTTCTAACCAAGAGGGGGGACTTCATGAAAAAAATCATAGTATTTCTCGGTGTACTGGCAATTATAATGATATCCGTACCGTCGTTAAAATGCATTGCTTTGGCAGAACAGGTTACCCGAATCAATAAAAATAAAGGGCTCGTTCATATTGATGGTGGCAAAGATGCCGGATTCGTAATGGGGGCGACCGTATGCATCTACTCGTCTACAGGTGAAGAAATTACTTGTGGAAGGATTCAGCAGACAACAGCGTCCTATTCTGTGGTTAAGGTAAACAACAGAAAGGCCAAACAAATTCAGAATGGAATGGAAGCCATGCTCTCGGTTGAAACACCGGATAAAGAAAAAACCACAGAGAAAAAAGACTGTGTGGATGATTCAGAGTGTGGCGAGGGTGGTTTTTGCGTTAATGGGAAATGTCGCTGATAAAAATTGTCACTAAGCCCGGGCAAACGCATTTGGAAATTTCACATGGTAAATGCACATGTTGTCCGCTCAAGCGATACTATCGGTGGAATCCCTGCCGATGGAACTCACAGAGTCCTTGCCTCTTTCCTTGACACTGAACATGGCTTCGTCTGCCAATGATAGCAGTTCTGACAGGCCGGTGGCGTCGTCTGGAAAACTAGAAATACCAAAGCTTGCTTGAAGTTTTACCTGTGCGCCGATCTTTGACAAGTAGACGGTTTCCTTCATCCGTGATCGGATGCGTTCTGCCATGTCAAAGGCCTGGGGTTTACTAAAACCCGGAAGTACCACCACGAACTCATCACCGCCGTAGGCCACGCCGTAGGCCGGGTCATGAAGGGTCGACCGGATTGTCCCAGCCAACTCCTGAAGGGCTTGGCTGGCGCTCAAGTGCCCATAAGTGTCGACAACGTTCTTAAAGTCATCGATATCCATGAAAATCAGTGAAAAAGGCAGACCCGTGTCAGAGCATTCCGATATCAATTCAGACAGCGCCTTGTAAAGGTATCGGGTATTGTATAGGCCGGTTAAATTGTCGTGTATGGCCTGCCGCCGAAACTTTTCCTCGCTTTTTTTTAAGGCTTCCTCGGTTCGTTTGAGATGCTCTTCAGCCTCCATCTCCTTCGTAACAATGGTAAGGCATCCCAAAGAGATATTGATGCCATCCCCTTCGTAGGATTCGATCGTTGCTTGATCTTTCAGCCAAAATGTTTTTTCTTTTTCGGAGACAATTTTGTACACAGCCTCCACCACGCCCTTTTTTTTAATCTCATCTCTCAAATCTGTTCTAAGGTCTATTAATCTCTTTTTGCTGATGACTTCTTGCTGGATGCCCTGATCTAAATCCTTGTATTCGCGTCGGTCGATGATGCTCTTTCGGAAAGATTCGGGCAATTCTGAGACATCACATCCCAACAGCGCTACAAAGCGTTTACTGGCGAACTCATACCAGACGATTTTTTCATTTTCATGCCATGCCGAAATATACGGAATCGCCGGACTCCCGCTTTGATCAAAGGCATGAAATCGGTGAATACAGTCTGCCACACGGGTTTTTAGTTCATCACTGTAATTCCCGTTTAAAATGAAACCGCAATATTTGCTTTTTGGAATTTTGTAGTGGTTCAGATCATTCCCCATAAATACGCGTCCAATATATAATCAACACAAGACTTGCATCTTTTTGTTTTGGCAATACCAATAAAACGAATGCTAAAAGTTAGATGGACAGAGAAGATTGAATGGTGTGCCATTTTCAACCCAGCCGCAAAATATGAATCCCCACGGCAACGGGTAAAGACTATCATTTAGATATCAAAAACAGACCGGATGTTCAACACGTAAGATTTACAAAATTCCATGAAATTGAAATTTTTTCGGCCTTCGGTTTTTCATTTCTTTTACAATGAACCACAGTCCATTTATTTTTAGACGCCATAACTCGGTCTTACCCCGAGGGCTTTATGTTCTGATTCATTCTGAACAGGTTGGTCGGATCGTATCTGTTCTTCAACTGAGTCAGCCGCCCCCAAGTCTCATGGGTGTAGGCTTCTTTGACACGCGCCTCCCCTTCCTCGCTGATAAAATTAACATATACACCGTTTGCGAACGGTTTGGTGTTTTCAAAGAAGTCCCGGGCCCAAGCGATGCATTTTTCATCTTCCGCGGCATCGTTCCAGCGCGTATGGATATTCAGTACATACGGTGTCGAGCGAAATGTGTAGGCCGTCTCGTTCTCGGCAACCCTGCTCGGCGCGCCTTGCATGTGCGGAATGAATATCTCGCAGTCAGGACTCGGGAACTTGCCTGCGAACTCGAGGATTTTGTCGATAACCTCGTCTGACAGATCCTCGAGGTGATGTGATTTCCAATAGTTCCGAGCGCCATGCGATCCGAGCCCGTCAAAGCCCGCCTGCCATTCCAGCCAGGGGTTCATTCCCATGGCCTCGCCGTGAGGGTGACCGAATTCTCTGATCGGCCGGATGAGTTCCTCGCCTGTGGTTCGATCTCCCAGATAGACGAAGGGTATCGCCACCACCATCCGGCCATGGAGACGCTCTGGAAGGAACGGGAGCGGCGGTGCATGCCGCACGACCATCCACACCGTCATCTCGTCGGGAAGCTTCCGGACGTACTCTCGGTGAAACTGTATATACTTTTTTGCGTCCTCGAAGGGTTGGATCATCATTCCGGAGAACACTTCGGTTCCGATCTCCGCACACTTGAACTTGAAAGAGGTTATGATACCGAAGTTTCCACCGCCCCCCCGGATACCCCAGAAGAGGTCTGTGTTCTCTTCCCTGCTGGCGGTGAGCACTTTGCCTTCGGCCGTCACCACATCGGCTGAGATCAGGTTGTCGACGGTGAGCCCGTATTTGCGACTGATCCAGCCGAAGCCGCCGCCCAGGGTGAGGCCGGCCACACCTGTGTGAGATACGATCCCTGCAGATACTGCCAACCCGTGAAGCTGGGTCTCGTAATCTACGTCTCCCAACAGACAGCCACCGCTCACGCGAACCGTTTTGTTCGTCGTGTTCACACGGACCGACCTCATGAGGGAAAGGTCGATCATAATGCCGCCGTCGCAGACCGCATTCCCGGCAACGTTATGGCCACCCCCCTTCACAGCGACCAGAAGGTTGTTGTCTCTGGCGAAATTGACGGCCTGGATCACGTCATGTGTCCCTATGCATCGGACAATGAGACCGGGTTTGCGGTCGATCATCGCATTCCAGACCTTGCGCGCACTTTCATACCCATGATCGCCAGGAAGCATGACTTCACCCCTTGTTATAGCCTTGAAATCTTTAATATTGTCTTTATCGAGCAAAATGTTCGAGTTTGTAGCTGGATTTAATTTTATATTTCTCATAATTTTTCTCCATATTTTTTGTATCGCTATACGCTTGTTATTCAATTATTGGCGTCGCATCTATTCAACTTAAAGTCTTGAAGCACCCCTCAAAAATAATATGAGGTTTTGTTTTTTCACAATCGTTCTGCCGTCATATTTCCTGTTTGAGGTAAAATTTAGATATAGAATCCCCACGACTTTTATACGTGCTGTTGTGACAAATTGGATATCCGATGGATTTGAGAAAGATCGGAAAAATGGGTGAAAGCGTATCTTTAAACAGCTGAATGAAGCATGATTTTACGCGGCCCCACATATACTACAATGTGGCATTAAAATAAATATTGAATGGGGGATGTCAAGGTTACCATCGCCTTGAAGAAAATATATGGATATGGGCCATTTTCTCGAAATTCACCTAAGAAAATCTTCAATAGCGACATCAGACAAGGCTTTCCTTGAACAAAAGAGTGCGAACCCGAGTATGGAATTTTATGACGTCATCGCTGAAAAGAAAGAAATTTTATCGGGTATGCCGCAGAACAGAGGTGCGGGTGTGACGGTTGAGGTTCACTTTCTGCGGCTTATGGAATGCTGGATCCACAGCACACAGCGCCGGACGCCGGGTACTGTGGTCCAGCCTGAGGAAATCAAAGACGTGGTCGAGAATGGGTTGTGATGGTTCTGTTTTTGCCGAATCCAGAAGGGGTCAGGGCACTTAAATTACCCATTAATTTTTTTTCTCAATTTCCCTGAACAATTGAATGTAATGACTCTTCTGGGTGCCAGCATCATCGCATCACCCGTAGCAGGATTTCTTCCCTTGCGTTCCCGCTTCTCTTTAACACAGAACTTGCCAAACCCGCTGATGAGAACATTTTCACCGGATGCAAGTGATTCTTTCATGATTTCAAGCATTGCTTCGACGGTTTCGATGGATTTTTTTCTTGAAAATCCGTTTCGTTGCCGAATTTCTTCGATAATCTGGGCTTTTGTCAATGTCATGGGGATGTTCCTTATCTGATTGATGGGTTGTAATTGTTTTTATTTCAATCCAATTGCCAGCATGAATTCTGTTTGTCAATAAATAATCCGGATCAAAGTGTAATTTCTTTAATATTCTTGACATTTTAGCATTGAAAATGTACTCAGGTGAATAAATAATGCCTTTTTATGGTGGTCGAGACCGCCCCTTTTCAACCCCCACGCCGTAACAAAATAGAATTATCTTTGCCTACAACTCGTTAGAATCTATGATTTTTTTGAGAATGCGCCATGAGGTTTGTGGCCAACGGCGCGGGAAAACAATAAAGACGTTCACGACAATAAATTATAGAATTTTTTCACACTGTCCTCCACAACGGTAAAATCACAAGACACGGTGTTTATGCCGGGCGGGAACACAAAGTCAACCTCGATTTCAAGCTCGAGTCTGCTCTGCAGGCAAAGGGTGTAGTGGCCTTGTTGTCTGATGGTGGGGATTCCATCGACGGTTTCAAATTGGCCATAAACATCAGGAATGCCCTCAAACTCTTGCGCCGTAACAGGATCGCTCTCAAGGACTTTATCATAATATAGGAAGTAATTGACTTCGGCAAGAACTTGCCGGTGGTCCTTGAGTTTTCCCCGGCCTGAGTCGTCAAATGCGATGTTGCATCTTGAAGGTGTATTCATGGCAGCGACTATACCATAAGTTTTCTTTGCTGTCAGGAAATTTTCACGGTATAGAGAACAACGGGAACCGATGAATAGGTCCCATTTGATGGTTGAAAAGGAAATATACTTTGATAACGAATCATAGCGTTATATATTCTGATTCCAAAAGAATGGACGCCGTTCCCTCAGAAAGCGTAGACCTTATGGTCACGTCCCCCCCCTATCCGATGATTCAAATGTGGGATGAATTGTTCGCCCGGCAAAACGCTCATGTCAGGGAGGCTCTGGAAAAAGAAAATGGGCCGGATGCCTTTGAATCGATGCATTCAATTTTAGACCCTATTTGGGCTGAAGTTTATCGTGTTTTAAAATTTGGCGGATTCGCCTGTATCAATATAGGGGATGCAACAAGAACCATCCGAGGCAACTTCGTACTGTATCCAAATCACATGAGAATACTCAAACAGCTTCTGAACCTTGGATTCACTGCCCTGCCTGACATCTTATGGCGGAAACAGACAAACGCTCCCAATAAATTCATGGGTTCCGGAATGCTCCCGGCAGGCGCCTATGTGACGTTGGAGCATGAATATGTATTGATCGTCCGAAAAGGGCCGAAGCGTCCGTTCAAAAAAGAAAAAGACAAAAAAAACCGACGAGAAAGCGCCATCTTCTGGGAGGAAAGAAATGTTTTTTATTCAGATATATGGTTCGACATCAAAGGGACGAAACAAGCGGTCGACAAGACGGGTGCGCGTTCAAGGAGTGCGGCCTACCCGTTTGAAATGGCCTATCGACTGATAAACATGTACTCCGCTAAAGGAGATGTGGTTCTCGACCCCTTCTTGGGTACAGGAACAACCACCCATGCTGCTATGGCATCAGGGAGAAACAGTATCGGATACGAAATAGATGCTGCATTCCGAGACACCATTGGTGAATTCAAGAATGAAATCGTGCCGTTTTCAAACAGATATATCCAAAAAAGATTGTTGCGGCATATTCAATTCGTGATTCAGCGGATTAGAGAAAAGGGGCCTTTAACGTACAAAAACAATTATTACGGTTTTCCAGTAATGACGTCTCAAGAAAGAGAACTGATTTTAAATGACCTCATGGACCTAAAAGACTCGGGAAACGATACACTCCAGGTAACATACCGTGAAAGACCTCAAAAAGAGTTCTGTAAAGATTGGTCAAAGGAATTGAAACTTAAAAACATAGACCGGATAACAGAGCAAATCTTTTATTCAAGCCAAGATAAAAATTCGGACCAGTTGAAACTGTTTTAGACATCATCATGGAAAAACGCATTTTTAAAGTATTGGGTCTGGGGCAGTGCTGCCTGGACTATATCGGAAAAATAGCGTCCTATCCGCCGCCGGATACAAAGTGTGAATTTTCTGACATGGTCATTCAAGGGGGTGGTCCGGTGGCGACGGCCCTGGTCGCCCTCTCAAGATGGGGTGTTTCCTGTGCTGTTTCCGGCGTGCTTGGTGATGATCAGTTTGGCGCCATGATAAAGTCATCACTGGATGACGAAGGGATAGATACCGGCGGTATCCTTGTACGGAATGGCTTTGACTCTCAATTTGCCTTTATTGTGGCTGAACCCGGTGCCGGAAGCCGAACGATTTTTTGGCGAAAACCCACAGGACCCGCGCTGGGCCCCGACGAGATAAATTACCGTATTATACGCAACGCCAGGGTGTTCCATACCGATGGGATCTTTATCGAGGCATCCCTTGCGGCATGCAAAGCTGCCAAGGAAGCCGGTGTCCAGGTTGTCGTGGATGCAGGTTCTCTCAGAGAAGGTATGCTTGAGCTGGCCCGGTTGAGCGACTATTTTCTGGCCTCTGAAACATTTGCAGAAGCCATTGTTGGGGAGGGCAAACCCATGGACGCCTGTATTAAGCTGGCAGAGTTCGGTCCCCGGGTTGTGGGTGTAACCTTAGGGCCAAAAGGTTATGTAGCCCTGGACAGGGGCCGGAGGATCCGGCAGCCGGCATATCCGGTGGCGGCGGTGGACACCACGGGCTGTGGCGATGTATTTCACGCAGGGTTTATCTATGGATTGCTCGAAAAGTGGAATATTGACAAATGCTTCGATTTTGCAGCATGGGCCGGTGCCATGGTCAGCCTCAAATTGGGGGGACGACCCGGAATCCCGACCCTCGAAGACTGGAATCGGACGGCACATAATGATTAAATTCGTCCGGCCAAGTTTTTTCCTCCACGGTTTAGGCGTCGGGGTCATATTTTTATCTTTTTGACCTTTGGAACCCATCGGATTTTCCCCTAAAATCACCTAAGATAGTTTAAAAAAAATGTCAAAAATTAGCAAGTTTATTGCCATTTATTGTCAGACACTTTTGGTGACCCACTCGTCAAAATGGCTTAATATGTTGATATTTATATAATATTCCATTTCTATCAAGGTAGGTTGATAGGCCTTGCACGATTTTTGCTTTAAGCATAACCAATTCGGATTCTTGAGTGCCCGTGCATCTTATTATTGGGTCTTCTGTATAACGATAACAAAACACGATGCACATCGAGCTTAATACAGGCCAACAGAAAAGGATAGAAGACATTAGGTTTCCGGATAGCCCAGCTAAGGAAACGCATATACAATTTAAATGATCATCCCAAAATTTTTAACATCATTTTTAACGACCGAATTCCAACAATCTCTAATTTAGGAAAAACCAATGTACAAAACAGTTGAGGAAAACCCAATTCAGAAAACAACCGGGGAAAAACCAACGTACAAAAGACCGTCCTGGTCCCTATTGGTTTTGTTTCCCATAATCCTGTTGATTCTGATTTTGGGCGCGACAATGGGAACCGTCATCGGCTTTAAAAACCAGCTAAAAAGTTTTGAAGACAGGATTGCCCTATTGGAAAAACCCACGACGTTAAAAATGAATCACAATGAAAATAACCTGGATGGTTTACAGAAAAAGACGGCCGAAGAAAGACCCCGAAAAGCCCAATCCTCCAGACGTGTAGATGTTCCCGGGAAAACCGCGAAGAAGCACTATTATGCTGAATCCCCGAGACTTGTAAAAGTTTCCAAGAAAACCGAAAAGAAGCACTATCGTACGGCCAGGTCCGGCGATAGACATAGCAATATCAGTGCCCCTTTATAATTCACGTGAACAAGCTGAAAGCCAGATCTTTAATTTGCCCGGGAAAGATACTTTTGGCAGCTGCCTAAATCCCACAAATGTTCCAAGCAAAAGCTTCCAAAGGCGATGTAAACCCAACCGCCTCAAAAGTCCTGCACATACACCCGTTGGTTTCACCCAAAGAAAGATACAATGTATCAAGCGGCGGTTGTTATCCATGGACCAGACTTGGCTATTCCTATGACTGGGAAAATCCGGGCAGCGAGATTGGCCGGAGCGAATTTATCATATTCGGCGACTCAACGATTGAGACTCATTCAATCACAGAGACTTTTAATTATTTTCCATGATAGCTATCGAAAAATTTTAGAAAACTTTTTGACAACTTAATCTGATATCCATAAAAAGACATTTTCTCATTTTCTGATTTCGGACGTTCCATCAGACTTGCTAAATAAAATTAAACCCAGAACCAGTTACTCGACTCGTTAGGACAGAAAGGGACAATCATGAAAAAATTCATAACAATTTGTGCAATTGCACTCATACCGACAATGGCATTTGGGTGGAGTTCGATTGAACCATACAATACGCACAATGAAATAACCTCATTTGCCTTATTTGTTATGCCCAAAGACAATGCACGGAGAGTCAAACCGCTGCCGAATGTAAATCGCATCCTGAACTTTGATTATGTCAAAATCGACAATTACAAACTAACCGGAACCGGCCCTGATGTCGGTACGAATTCCAAATATTCGGAACATTACTACAATCCATATTTGGATATGGGCGGAGCACCGGATGCGGTTGCCAAGAATTTTCATATTTTGCTGACCGCTGATCCTAATTCGGACAAGGCTGCAAAAGCCGCTGCATATGCCGCTCATTTTCTGGCGGATATGCATGTTCCCTTTCATGTTTTTGGCATGCCTTCAAAATGGGCTTTTGATGGCTACCGCCAGGGAAAAAATAGAATCAAACCTGAAATAACCGGCCCCTTATTCCTCTATGGAGGATCGCCCCCTTATAACTTCGGGCGAGACAATAATTTTATGGGAGCTATCCAGAATTTTGTCAGGCTTAACACCAAGGGTTCCGATGTCGACTGGTTTGATGCGTGGTATTGGAATGGTGTGGGAAAGGATGCGATTGTTCCTCAGGAACCGTTGACTGCAACCAGCAGTCACGGATGGTGGGAATTCTCTTTTCAGAGTGAAATTGCCGATGAACAACTGAAGAAAGCCTGGGACCAGATTAGGAAGAATTCGAAGTTCGACCCTGGATGGGTAAATGAATTGGTTCCGGCCGGAGCTGATTATCGCAAGTTTGCAAAGGGCCGTATCAAGCAATTCACCAAAGATTGTGCAATGGAAACCTCGAAGGGTGTTAAAACCTACCACCGTGACAAATATTACAGCATGGTTCGAGCGATTCGAGCGGTTATGACGATGTTCCGAGCAAGCCAGACAACCATTCATCTCCAGAAAAGGGATAAAGGTGACCATCTGAAGTATGTTGTCACCAACCTCAACCCAGAGGAAAGCCTGCTCGACCCCACCGTCAGAGTCTACACCAATGGCAAATTAGCGGCCGAGAAAAAATATGATGATATCGCTGCCAAGGCCAGCCTGGTTATCGACAGTAAGGTCGAAGGCGACAAAAAAATCGTTGTGGAAGTATCGGGCATGTACATGGATACGCCAGACCTTTGCTACAACAGGATTGAATTCACTTCGACAGAACCGCAAGACCAAGAATTATCTGAACACACTTGTCCAATCCCTCAAGGTGCAAAAGAAAAATGGTCGACCTGGGTTGATGGTATTTCACCGGAACATTACTATGTCGTGCCCGATGGAAGAGTAAAGGGCGCGACCAAAAAGGCAGGACCACACAAGATATACTATAGCAAGGGGGGTCAATTGCATGTGGATGCTTGTTATGACGAAAACGGGAAGGAAAATGGCTGGCGTACCGTTTATGACCGAAAAGGCAACATCAGGGGGCAAGTTCAGTATCAACATGGTGCTCTCATTTACGTTAGGTACGAAAAAGGCAAACGTGTTGACAGACGGGTAAAATAGTAACATCCATTACGCTGAGTCTGCAACTTAGTAAATTTCTCGTAATATTTTTACAGAGCATTGTTCAATCAAATTTGGAATAGAGAATATTTCGGTTTTGATTTGAATTGAAATAGCTGATTAAAGCAGTATTATATTTGACACCGCTTTTTATGATCTTGAGCACTCTTGAAGCGGCATAACGTTGCCGTTGATGTTCCGGCTTTTGACTTAGCGAAAAATGGAAGGAACGACAGACGTTCAAGATTTTATGTTTTAACCTTCCTTAGTTCTGCCATTATTTGCCTAACGGTTTGTTATCGTACGCTTAAATACGGATATTTTATTTTTATTAAAAATATTAGACAATTAACTTGACAGCAATTCCAACTACCTGTACGATTGCTAAAAATTAAAGTGTTCCTGGTTGTAACTAAAAATCACATAAGCCCCGGAATAATTCCGGGGCTTTTTTTATTGGAACACAGAAAGAAGGTATTTATTGAACTTTGAAACATTTAATTTTCATCCTTCCGTTGCCGCAGGTGTTGCAGCGGCGGGTTATGAAATCCCGACCCCGATTCAGGCTCGGGCAATCCCCCAGGTACTTAATGGCCGTGATGTGATGGGACTGGCCCAAACCGGCACCGGTAAGACGGCGGCCTTCGTACTGCCGATACTCAATCGACTGATGGGGCGTAAACACGGATGCGTTCGCGCCCTGATAATCGCTCCCACCCGTGAATTGGCCGAACAGATTCATCAGGCTATCGAAACCCTGGGTCGTAAGACGCGCATAAGAAGCGTTTCTGTTTACGGTGGCGTGGGAATTAACCCGCAGATTCAGAAACTGAAGCATTCCGATATTGTTATCGCCTGCCCTGGCCGGCTTCTTGACCATATCGGACGTCATAGCATCGATCTTTCCCAACTGGAAGTGCTGGTTATAGATGAAGCCGACCAGATGTTCGACATGGGATTTATGCCTGATATCCGGCGAATTTTAAAACATCTTCCAAGGAAGCGCCAGACGCTACTCTTCTCAGCGACCATGCCCCGCGAAATCCGTCGCTTGGCCGGGGATATCCTGCGAGATCCGGCCACCGTCCAGGTGGGAATCACCGCACCTGCTGATACTGTCAGTCACGCACTCTACCCGGTAGCCCAGCATTTGAAAACGGCGCTGCTGTTAAAGCTGCTGGGAAACACCAATACCAAGTCGGTGCTGGTCTTTACCCGAACCAAACATCGCGCCAAGAGCTTGGGGAAAAAGCTTGTTGCCGCAGGATACCGATCGGCTTCACTGCAGGGAAACCTTTCCCAGACACGCCGCCAAGCCGCACTGGACGGCTTTCGCGACGGGACATTTCAGATTCTGGTGGCCACCGATATCGCCGCTCGCGGTATTGATGTTACCCGGATTTCTCATGTCATCAACTATGATATCCCTTCCACTCCCGAGGCATATATTCACCGCATCGGACGGACCGGACGGGCAACTCGCAGCGGCGAAGCTTTTACCCTTATTACCGGAGAAGACAAGGATATGGTGCGCGCCATCAATCGAATCATCGGTTCTGAGATCGAGCAGCGCACCTTATCTGCCTTTGACTACGGTTCAACAGCGCCGAATCGTAAAGGCCCCTCGCAGTGGACAGGAAAACCGAAACGGGAATTATCCGGAGTGAAAAAGAGCCGGAACAAAACAAAGTCACGCTCGAAGTTTTTTATTTAGGCAAAAAGCCACTGAATATAGAAAAAAGACGGGGGATATAGCTATCCCCCTATCCCGGATATTTCAAAAATACCGAATGTAAGCACCCCAAAGGCATTTCTTTAATTCCCTTTTAGTTTTCTTTTCCAAAACCCCCTAATTTCCCCCAAACAACTAGCAGGCCCCTATCCTCAACAAACTCCGGGAAAAAACGAAAAATAGCCGTTTTCAACAACTTAGAAAAATATATGAATGCATCCCGCCACCGTTAATAAAAAAACAAGGTCTTTTTGCGTGAAATTATAATGACTTGACAGCATCAAAAAAGTCTGTTATATGCAATGTTACATGTAACATTGCGGATGAAAAGGACATCCTATTGGCAACATTACAGGAAAGACGAAAAACTGATAGAAAAAGATCAAATCGTTACAGGGAAAAAAAGCGGACGGAAGGCGGCAGGCTCATACAGGTCATGCTTTCGCCTGCGGCCAATGAAATATTGGAACAGGAACAAAAATGTACCGGTGAATCTTTGGTGTCCATCGTCAATCGTGCCATCGTTGGGTTGAAGGATATATCACTTGAAGTGCCTGTGGAAAAACAACAGGAAAGAGAACTTGAACAAAAACCGATTCATGATTTGATCCTTGAAATGGACAAAAAAGGTCGGGATGAGTGGCAAATATCGAAGACCCTCAATGACAAAGGCTACCCGACATTCGA
>JAQYVT010000038.1 GCA_030145345.1 Desulfobacterales bacterium | reverse complement strand
TCCGCAGCAGCCGGAATGGGATCCCAGCAGATACGGCTCGGTGGGCATAATCTCTGAGGTTTTCTTGTCCGGCTCGGTGTTCGTGCCGCACCACAGGTTGGCCTGTCCGCAGGTCATATCCAGAAAGTTTTCCCAGGCTTCTGATTCCAGGGCTTTCATTTCTTTCTTGTCCAGCTTTGCACCCATTTCTTTAAGGGCTGTGACCGTATCCATCATGACCGGGCCACGGCCTTCTTTCATCTCAAAGAGCATCAGGTGGTTTCGGAGACAGGTCGGCGTAATGGCAGCCGTGCCGTAGGGCGCATATTTCGCAAGTTCGGCGTTTGCGGCATCACTGCCCACGTAGCCTTCACCCAGACCGTTGATGGTTTTGGCCTTGAACAGCAGGAACCAGGCACCAACCGGGCCGTAACCGTCTTTATACCGCGACGGGGTGAAACGGTTTTCCATCATGGTAAGCTCTGCGCCCACTTCCATGCACATGGTGTAGGTAGAGCCGGCGTTCCAGACAGGATACCAGGCACGGCCTTTACCTTCACCCACGCTTCTGGGCTGATAAATGTTGACCGCGCCGCCGCAGGCCACCATCATGGTATTGCATTTAATGATGTAGACTTTGTTTTCACGAACGGAAAAACCGACCGCGCCGGCGATCCGGTTTTCCTCGTTGGCATCGAGAAGCAGTTTAACGATAAAAACACGCTCCAGGATATTTTCATCGCCCAGAGCCAATTTTGCGGCTTCGGCAACGATTCTTTTGTAGGATTCGCCGTTGATCATGATCTGCCATTTGCCGGTACGGACCGGTTTGGCGCCGCCTTTCAGAGTACCTTGCTTCAGGCCTTTTTTCCCGTCGAGCTTCTTTCCGTCATCCGACATTTTCCACATGGGAAGGCCCCATTCCTCGAACAGAAATACGGAATCATCTACGTGACAGCCCAGGTCAAAAATAAGGTCTTCACGGACAATGCCCATGAGATCGTTGCGGACCATGCGAACATAGTCATCGGGCGTATTCTCGCCGATGTAGGTGTTGATTGCTGAGAGCCCCTGGGCAACAGCCCCACTGCGCTCCATAGCAGCTTTGTCACACAGTAGGATTTTCTTGTCGCCGGCCCATTTTTTTATTTCAAAAGCAGTTCCGCAGGCAGCCATTCCACCGCCCACAATCAGGATGTCAACTTCACGCTCTTCGACTTCAGGATCCTTGACAGCCTTGATTTCACCCAAAGGTTTATTTGGTAATGCCATATTACATCCTCCTTAATATAATGTAATCGTGTTTGATCGTTTTACTCGATTTCGCAAACCATTGTCTGATTAGACCGTCTCCAGAGGTCTCGGAAGTTCAAATCCGTCCGCCTCTTCGGTGGAGAGCAGTTCACTGTCAAGGTCTTTGCCTGCTAAATCCAAGTAAGCATTGGCAGCGCCTTCCGGTGTGGTTCGGATGGGGAACTTGAAGCGCTTTATGGTTCCGTTCCTGAACTTACAGGTCCACATGACGTCCTCGGTTCCAAGCATCGGCATAATACTGCTTCCCAGCGGTACAAAATCGGCATAACCTCTGACCTCGATTGCCTGGGTGGGGCAGATCTTGACGCATGAAAAACATTCCCAGCACTGATCCGGCTCCTGATTGTAAGCCTTCATTTCATTGGGTTCCAAAACCATCAGGTCGTTGGGGCAGATGTACATGCATGCGGTCTTGTCCCCGCCTTTGCAGCCATCGCATTTTTCGGTAATTACGAAACTTGGCATTTAGTTACCTCCTAATTTTGATTTAAAAATAATTCAGCATTTCAACCGGTTTTAGATAGTCTCTGGTACAATTTTTAAGCTATTTGCACCTCCCTTCATAATCTTGACCCAAAAGGCCGTCTTTTCTTAGTAATAAAAATCCCTACTCTAATCTGCTAAATCACCTTTCAAAGCCAAAGTAATAAAAAGTTCAGGTTGACAAGGTAAATAATTATCTATAAAATCAACAGGATAGCAATGAACCTAAAAGTCAAAAAATTTAAATAACAATTAACATTATTCTTGTCAAGGACTTTTGGATAAACTAAATTATTAATTTTCAAGACCTAGAGTTATCTGTTTGTCAGATCCTATATATAGTTGACAATATTTCAATACATACTATATGTTGCGCTTAATAGAATTCAGGTTGTGTGTTTCATTCAGCTAATGAATTCCATACAGAATTTCGCTGCCAATCGGACGGTAATCGTACCAACCCGGTAAATTTACAGGACACGAACTCGGAACAAGGAATAAAGCAGTTCCCAAAAAATATTTTCCGATTGAATTGCTTACGGTCACAATTTCGGCAAGCTGCAGGATAGTTCCGTTTTGATCGGGAAGCTGTTTGAGCAAATTAGAGCGCGTTAAAGCGAACAGCAAAGAGGTTGTCAAAATTATGGATAATTATCATTTTCCCGCCGTGCAATCTTAATACGTTAGATCTGTTCGCTTTTACGCGGTTTTATTTGCGAGTTCTTGCCGATAAAAACGGAATTGTCCTGGGGCTGAAACGGAATGTTATTTTAAGAAAGGATATAGATCCATGGAAAACAACATATCCCCCCTTTCGTCGAACGATACCTTCAGGTTTTCATGCACCAAAACCGTCGCCTGTTTCAATGAATGCTGTCGTGATCTGAACCAGTTTCTCACCCCCTACGACATCCTGCGCCTGAAAAACCGACTCGGCTTGACATCGCGTATTTTTCTTGAGCGGTATACCACCCAGCACACCGGGCCTGAAACCGGGCTTCCGATAATCACACTAAAAACAGACTACGCTCACGCATTTAAGTGCCCGTTTGTGACTGCGTCAGGATGCAGGGTATACGAAGATCGTCCGGCCTCGTGCCGTACGTATCCGCTGATACGGGTTGCATCCCGGTCCAGAGAAACCGGCACGGTCACCGAACAGTACATGCTGTTAAAAGAAGCGCACTGTTTGGGATGTGAACAGGGACAAAGCTGGACGGTGCCGGAATGGATAGAAAATCAAGAAGTTGACATTTACAATCAGATGAACGACATGTTCATGGAGGTCATCGGCCTCAAAAATCGCCGTTTGCCCGGTCCCCTGGATATAAAATCGAGTCTCATGTTTCACTTGGCATGTTATGATCTTGACACGTTCAGATCCCATATCTTTGATAAAGATCTTCTGGATGGCTGGAATCTGGACCCAGAGACGTTGGATGCCCTAAAACATGAGGATGTCGAGCTGTTGAAACTCGGTTTTGAATGGGTCAAAGAGACCCTGTTTGGAAAACCTTGAGCCGTACAAGTTAAAAGTGCCTAAAATGATCTAAAATGCCTAAAGTTATGGTGTCGCTTTCAGCCGTCGTAGCCAAAGGCTACTATGGCGAAATCGGCTCGCTCCAATGTTTTTATATAATTGATAGAATTCCTTAACCCTGGCCCAGACCGGTCACCAACACTCTATACTCAAAAGGCATGTTTGTAATGGTGCATAGGTCATATCAAAATATGAGCAATGCGCACCAGGGCGGGCTTTAGCTCACTTTAAACTTTAGTTCACTTCAAACTCTTGTAGCGATTCTTCAGGCAGAGCCGAAGAACTCTGACCTGGTCCAAAGGACCAGGTTTTTCAGGACAAAATAAATAGGGTGAGACTCATGGAAATCAAAGACAAAGTCGCTCTGGTTCTCGGCGCGATAAAAGGAATCGGCAAAGGCATCGGGCTGGCCCTTGCAAAGGAAGGGGCCAAGGTCGCCTTTAACTATTTTGACTGGGAAGAAAGCCTTGTTGAATTAAAACAAGATGTTGTCAAAACCGGCCAGGATCATCTGCTCATTAAGACAGATTTGCTCGAGAGCGAGAAAATTCCAGGACTTGTCAAAAAAGTCGTGGATCATTTCGGCCGGCTCGACATTCTAATCAACAACATCGAACGGGGCGGATGGCCGGTGGTTCATGGACCGTATGTCCAGGAACAATGGGACCTTGAACTGGCAACCACCTTGCGTGCAAAAACATGGACGTTTGAATCCGCCCTCCCATATCTTAAAAAATCGGGAGAAGGCGTGGTCATAAACCTTTCGTCCATTGCTGCCATCGTGGGCCGGTCGGGTCCTGCCAGTTACATATTCAACGAAGGCTATGCATCGGCCAACCGCGGCGTTTCACTGTTGACCGAAACCTGGGCTCGCATGGGCGCGCCGGAGGTGCGCGTCAATGAAATCATGCTCGGTTTTGTTGAAACCCGGCATGGGGAAAAAACCAGGGGCTGGGGCTTGCTCAGCGATGCACAGAAAGCAGCGATGATTGACCATACCCTGCTCTCGCGTTCCGGCACCATAGGGGATGTGGTGAAGGCCGTTCTTTTTATTATAAAAGATGCGCCCTTTATGACGGGGAGTGTTCTAAGGCTTGACGGCGGTTATGTTCTGGGTGGCGAAAAGGTCGCGCCAATGCCCAAAGGGGTGCTATAATGATTTTTGCCCGGATTTTTCATGAAGAATTTCAACCAAAAGGAGTGAGCTATGACTGACAAGGTATTGATCGTTCTGTCCTGTGGTACCGATAATCCGAATCGAGCCACGCGAGCGTTGTTTTTTGCCATGGTTGCCCAAAAGGAGGGAAAGGACACAGCAGTGTTTCTTCTGGATGAAGCCGTATATATTGCCAAGAAGGGAATCATAGAAAATGTGCAGGCAGCCACCGGTGATAAGGCTGACGACCATATGGCATATTTACAGGAATTCGGTGTGCCGCTCCTGGTGTGTACCCCGTGCGCCATATCCAGAGGTATTTCGGATGAAGATTTGATAGAAGGCGCCAGAATGGCCACCGGGGATCAATTGATCTCCATGGCCTGTGAAAGTGCGGTGATCAGTCTATAGCAAGCTTCCTCCGGAAATTTCTACGGGATGGGTCAGCAATTATCCGCCGTCGCCGAGCGAGAAAGCGTACGGTTCGGAAGCAGAGCGGGCCGGCAAGGGACCATGGGGGAACAAGAACTCTCTTTTTTGAGAACCGTTGCGCGAAAAATCAAAAACTTTTCGACGCCTCAACTACCTGAGTCTAAAGTATTTTGTTTTAATCCCCCAAACATAAAAATTCACCCACTCAAACCCGAACTTCATCAATTCCACATCATCGGACCGGATTTGCTTTAAGATTTTGGATTTTACTTTATAGCGCTTTAAAAAGCTGCTCTTAAACAAAAAGTCACGGAATGGATCGATATTGTAAGTGGCCATGAACGCCATCTTGGCCTTGGGGCCTTCCGCCCCCTGGGAGCCCCAGGGATCCCTTTGGAACAGACGCTTCAATTCCGCCCATCGAGCGGTCATTTTATTATATAAAACGGCATCTTGATCCTTGGCCCATGTTTTGGGGGTCCACACTTTTTTTTCGTGCTGTCCCATACAGAAGTCCGGCGGTCTAAAAAAATGAATAAACGCTGTTCGATTGCGCCCGGCATCATAAAAAACCCCCTGTTCCACCGGAAAGGTACGACAGGTATCGGGACGATCCGGATACACCGAACAGCCGGACGCATCTAGAAACGGGCAGGTTTTTTCTTCATTTTCAGACATCCGCAAAAGTACATCGGGGAAAAAATTGGACGGCCGAAAGACAATGTCGACATATTTTTCCAGAAACTGATCCGAGTCCATACCCAGCCGCCGTTTCAGTCGGATAACGTCATAGGGATACAAAAAAAGATTGAGATTTCGGCAGCATCGATTAAAACAATCAATCCCCGGGTAACAATGAAAATAAAAACTGTCTTCGGCTTCAAGCCTTCTGCCGGGTATTTTGTCGAGATCGTCGATATCTATATGTTTCATACTTCACCCAACGAATCATGATCCATTATATTTAATCCTTGAACCATCGATGTGTTTTCCCAGAACCCCCGGTAACTTTTGTTAGGCTACCCCCTGTACACTGAACCCTGACACCTGAAACCTGTCCCCCGACACCCCTTTGACCCTCACCCATAACCGTATGTTTTTATCATCTGAGCAACCGTCATCTTGATCTTTCTTGGCATCCCCAGAGCCTGCCTGAGTTCCTTTTCCAGCCCCGCCATTTTTAGATAAAACGGTGTTCGGTCAAACTTAACATACTGTTTCCCACGGAATTGTCTCGTGAAAGCATCGCAACCCGAGGCCTGCAGCAATCCCTCGCCGGGCCTCTGAAGTTCGTGGGGAATGCCGTGCAATCTGCATATCATGGGCCGGTAAGCATACAGGAGACAGACGCCGTCGACACACAGCGGGCACATCAATCGCACCGGAACGCCTTGTGCATCGGCACGATCGGTTTCCCGGCAAACATCCAAGGCCCTGCGCTTCATCTCAGCCCGTTTTTCACCATCAAGGGTATTGAGGCCTTCAAGAATATACAGGTATTCCAAAAGGGTATAATGATAGAAACGGGTGAAGCAGCAACTGTCCTCGCACCCGGTACAGTTGAAGCCATAACCATCCGCCGCCGCCTGGTATTTTCCATCCATGGCTGCATAGATTATTTTTAATCGGTCCAAAAAAGGGGCATAGGTGTTATGACCGAATCCGGCCAACAGATCATGGATAGGGTGGCGTGGGTTCATATATTGACCTTCACCGGGTTAAAACTGCGGCGAGGGGAAAAAGATTTTCTTGTAAAGGTTCAACGCATCTCGATCGGTCATGCTGGCAATGAAATCACAAACGACCCTTTCGATGGGGAGTCGGTTGTGATAACAACCGGCCATCTGCATATTTTCAAGACTTTTCTGAAGCATCTTTTCATTTTCCAAGAAAAAGCCGTAAAGTTCGGACAAAATCTTTTTGGCTTTTTCAAATTCTTTGTGCACTCGCGGTGAACGATAGACCTTTTCATAAAGAAACTCTCTCAATACGGTCATGCTGGAATATACTCGATCGCTCATCTCCAGACACAGTTTGCCATCGCGAACACAGGTGGAAAATACCAGATCTTTTATCATGGTGTTGGCACGTGCCGAATGGGTGCGCCCAAGAACCTTTATACACGAATCCGGAATCTGTTGGGAAGTGACCACGCCGCTTCTTACGGCATCATCCAGATCATGATTAAGATATGCCATAATATCGGCGATCCGAACGATATTTCCTTCGGTGGTGCAGGCCTCCTCGGCGGGATCATCCGGCATAATCTTTCCATACCCCTTGGAATGTTTTAAAATTCCGTCGCGCACCTCATAGGTCAGATTCAGTCCCCGACCGTTTTTCTCCAGAACATCCACCACACGCAGGCTCTGTTCTTTGTGTGAAAAATCGGAGGAAAATATTTCTTTGAGAACCATTTCGCCGCCATGACCAAAGGGCGTATGCCCCAGGTCGTGGCCCAATGCGATGGCTTCGGCCAGATCCTCGTTGAGACGCATGGCGCGGGCGATGGTTCTCGCAATTTCAGCCACTTCAAGGGTATGGGTCAGGCGGGTCCGATACTCGTCACCCAAAGGGGATAGGAAAACCTGGGTCTTATATTTTAACCGTCTGAAAGCATTGGAATATACAATTCGATCCCTGTCCACCTGAAAAACGGTTCGGATGGGACAGGGGTCTTCTTTGGTCATACGGCCCCGGGATTCGGCGCTCACACATCCAAAAGGAGAAAGAAAGCCTTTTTCACGTTTTTCAAAATCTTCGCGGATACTCATAACAGGACAATTATTCATAGGAAAATTAAATTGTAAAGAAATATTTGACACTTTACATCCTGAAGATCTTATTTTATGCTTTCCGGATCAATTGTATTTTTTTTGCATTTTATGCAAAATGTGATGTTTTATTACCCGTTCGCTTTGCAGACGACAATCTTCTGTTTTCCGGCCCCCTGCCCCGTGAAATAGGGAGTCTGTTAAACACAAAAGATTTTCCTGCGCGTTCAGGGGGTGCGCTTCCCCGAGTAACGATACCTGCCCGCTCGTGCCTCGCATGGCAGGCGGGTTGGCGGAGTGGCTTCGTTATTTCAATGACTTAGCTGTGGGGGAGACCGCGGCTCCCGCATGCTTTTTGCGGGAGAACGCGGAGGGGGCAGGAATGCCCCCGCTGCTAACTCATTGAAATGACCAGACACGTAGACACCGGAGTGAAGCGGGGGAGCGCACCCCCTGAACATTTACAGATTTTCTATTCTCTGCGGTGGGTATAACACTTTTACCTAAGTTGAGCGATTGTTGAGTTTGCCGAATATGCTGCGTTATGAGACATTTGCAGTAGCATACTACGGCTGTATGTCTCATGCCTTGCATCTTCGGCAAACTCGGCAAGCCCGAAGGGTTTCAAATTGTGACAATCTTATTTGGATTCCTATCTGCCGAGTTGATGATGGTGTTTAATGCGTTATAACAATATAACCTCCTAATGAGATTATATTTATAATAAACTGGCGCAATTTGAAACGCTCAATTTAGGTTTTATATAATTCCACTACCTATTGACCCCCCATCGATCCGGGGTGGAAAGGTTCAATAACGCGTTGAAAGAGACCCAAGGGCATCACCTCGTTCTCGGTGAACTGATCGATTTTGTTACCGGTGAAAAAATTCCGGACACCCATGATGAAAGATACCGGCAGCAACTGGCTCGCATGCTGGTGGCCCATAAAGGATACCTCAAAAACCAGATCCAGCCCCGTTTCGAAGTCCGTGTAGCGGCTCAAAATAAACAAGCGATTTTGAAGATCGACGTTGTTGTTACCCTTTCCGAAAGGATCTGCATGATCATAAAATACGGCCCCGGCTCTCTGGTTACCCGGCACCGATCCGCATTGGCGGCATCAAGACTCGTGGCACCGTATCAGGTTCCGGTTGCGGTGGTTACAAACGGCAAGGATGCGGACATTATTGAGGGCGCCACAGGCAACATCATTTCATCCGGTCTCGAATCGATACCCGCCAAAGCCGAACTTGTCCAACGGGTTGAAAAAACAGGCTTTGATCAAATATCGGCAAAACAGGCTGAAATGGAATCGAGAATCCTTTATGCCTTTGAAGTCGATGGGAGCTGTCCGTGTGACGACACCATCTGCAGATTATAACCCGATGAAATTTAATTTAATTTTGATGGAAAACCAGACATATGGACTATGAATATTTCATGAAAAAGGCTTTAAACCAGGCAAGAAACGCCTTATCCGCCGGAGAATTCCCGGTGGGATGTGTGGTGGTCCATAAAGACCGGATTCTGACAACCGGTGCCAGAAAGGGTACCGCCGGAAATATCCCCAATGAGATCGACCATGCAGAAATGATTGCGTTGAAGCGTCTGGCCGACTTGGAGATCCATAGGGATAACCAGAGAATCGCCCTTTTCACCACACTGGAGCCCTGCCTCATGTGCCTGGGCGCGCTGATTTTAAGCGGTATCAGCGAAATTGTTTATGCTTACGAAGACGTCATGGGCGGCGGCTTGAGCTGCGATTTGAAAAATTTGATGCCGCTTTACAAAAACAGTCGAATCTCGGTGGTTCCGAACATCTTACGAAAAGAGAGCCTGGAACTTTTCCAGACGTTTTTTAATAATGCTGAAAACTCTTACTGGCAAGGAAGCCTTTTAGCAGACTACACCCTCAGGCAACCGTGACGTCCCGGAAATCTTATCGGCCTGAAGCGGAAAATCACACGCCGTTTGACGGCGATTTATTTATGTCGTCTGATTGAAAGAACCGAATGACAGAGACGCTGGGTTTTATTTTCTTGCATTTTTTTCTTGCATTTATTAGTGTTTTTATATATTTCAGACTTCAATTTATGTTTGTAATGCTTTACATGGGATATCTTTAAAAAATAGAGGGTTCTCCTGCGATTTCGTGTGAGTGAGAACGGCAACAATTTATGGCTTAGGAGGTGTGGGTATAGCTATTTCGAGACGTACAAATCGGACAAACAGATCAAATCGAATCAACATCAACAGAAATATACGGGCAAAAGAGGTCCGGGTCATAGATCCTGACGGCAACCAGATCGGCATTATACCGACTTACAAAGCAATTGCTGTTGCCAATGACTTCGGCCTTGATCTGGTGGAAATTTCACCGAACGCTGATCCTCCTGTTTGCAAAATCATGGATTACGGCCGGTACAAATATGAGCTGACCAAGAAAAAACAGGAGGCCAAAAAGAAACAAACCACATTTCAGCTCAAAGAGATAAAGGTGCGTCCAAAGACGGGTGACCACGACCTTAATACAAAAATCAGCCATATCAAAAAGTTCATCGATAGAAAAGACAAAGTCAAGGTAACCGTCATTTTCAGGGGCCGAGAAATTACACTCACCCAGCAGGGCCGGAAACTGCTCGAAAAGATTGTTCAGGAAACAGAAGAGATTGCATCGGTTGAACAGCATCCCAAATTTGAAGGCCGCACAATGGTGATGGTCCTGGCACCGAAACCCGCATAAAATTAATTGTGTCTTGACAACCCGTTATCGCAAATAATAAAAACCTGTTTATCATAGGGACGTCACTTAACCATTGATGAATTCAACCGGTTGCGAATTCATCATCAATGTTTAATATATACTGTTTATGTAGATGGCGTGGGCTGGAATCTGTCTATGGTTCACGCCATCTATGTTTGAACCATCGGAAAGGATAAAAAATGCCAAAAATAAAAACAAATCGCGCCGCCGCAAAGCGTTTTAAAAAAACAGGAACCGGAAAATTCGTTTTTTCGAAATCACATGCAAGTCATATTTTAACCAAAAAAACGACAAAGCGTAAACGTGGTTTAAGGAAAAGCCGAATCGTTGCCAAAGACAATATGAAGGAGCTCAAACTGTTACTCCCCAATGGGTAACTGATTTGTAATAACGTTTAGGAGAAAATTTATGCGAGTTAAAAGAGGTTTTAAAGCAAGAAAACGCAGAAAAAAGGTTCTAAAATTAGCCAAAGGATATCGTGGAGGCCGCAGCAAATTATTTCGTACAGCAGCTGATGCCGTAGACAAGGCGTTGATGTATGCTTACCGGGATCGCAGGGTTCGCAAGCGTGATTTCCGAAGACTCTGGATTGCCAGGATCAATGCGGCTGCACGGATGAACAATCTATCTTACAGCAAATTCGTTCACGGATTGAAGGTTGCCGGTGTTGAGCTGGACCGAAAAGTTCTGGCTGAATTGGCAATATCCGATCCATCGGGTTTTACTCAGATTGCCAAACTGGCATCCGAACAGCTATGACCCCAATCCGGATCACCAACATGCAGAAATCAAAAGGTTTTATGCTGTTGATCTTAAATTCGTCCGGAAATGCTTTATAGATAGAGTCCAAAATTGGAAAAAACCATAGAACAGATTAAAGAAGAAGCGATCAAGGAGCTTGAATACGCATCTGATCCTGAAAGTATCAAGGCCATTTCTGTCCGGTATCTGGGCCGAAAGGGAGCGGTCACTCGGTATTTAAGAAATGTTTCGAATCTGCCGAAAGAAATCCGGCCGAAGGCCGGAAAGAAGGCCAATGAGACCAAAAAAACCCTTGAAACATTATTCAAAAAAACCCTGAAACAACTGGAAGCCGCCGCGGATGAAGCAGACCGCCGGTTGGATGTTTCGCTCCCCGGAAGACTTGTCCCCCAAGGATCTCTGCATCCGATTACCCAGATTACCCATCAGATATCCAACATTTTTATCCGGCTGGGATTTGACGTTGCTGAAGGGCCTGAGGTTGAAACCGATTATTACAATTTCGAAGCGCTGAATATCCCTAAAAATCACCCTGCAAGGGATATGCAGGACACCTTTTATATATCAAAGAACATCGTTCTTCGAACCCATACCTCTCCGACGCAGCCCCGAATCATGGAGAAACAGAAACCTCCGGTAAGAATAATTTCACCCGGCAAGGTCTACCGTTGTGATTCCGATTTAACGCACACGCCCATGTTTCATCAGGTTGAAGGGCTTCTGGTCGATGAAAATGTATCCTTCGGCGACCTTAAAGGGATTTTAACCACATTTGTCCACCAGATGTTCGATCCGGAGACCAGTCTCAGATTCCGGCCCAGCTTTTTCCCCTTTACCGAACCGAGTGCTGAGGTCGATATTCGGTGCGTTATTTGCAAAGGCGATGGATGCAGAGTATGTTCAAAAACCGGCTGGCTTGAAGTTCTCGGTTCCGGCATGGTTCACCCTGCAGTGTTTGAAAATGTCGGATACGATACAACCCGCTATTCCGGTTTTGCTTTCGGAATGGGTGTGGAACGGATTGCCATGCTGAAATACGGGATCGATGATATTCGAAAATACTTTCAAAATGATCTAAGATTTTTAAGGCAGTTTTAACATGAAGGTCAGTTTAAACTGGTTAAAAGAATACGTTAGCGTTGACATGAATCCAAATGATCTGGCGGATGCACTCACCATGGCCGGACTTGAAGTTGAAGCTGTTTCAGACCGTTACGATTATTTGAACCGTGTTGTCATCGGCCGGATAACCACCGTTGAACCCCACCCGAATGCTGACACGCTGAAGCTCTGCAGTGTAGACGTCGGTGAGCGCGTCATCACGGTTGTTTGCGGCGCGCCCAATGCCAAAAAGGATATGCTTGCCCCGTGTGCTTTGCCCGGCACGTGTTTTCCAAAAGGACCCGTCCTTAAAAAGAGTATCATCCGGGGAGAGATTTCCGAAGGGATGCTCTGCAGCGAAGTCGAATTGGGGCTCGGCATCAACAGTGACGGCATCATGGAACTTGGCAATAATCTTTCGGTGGGGGATACGCTCAATAAGGCCCTTGATCTGTCAGACCCTGTGTTCGAAATAGATCTGACGCCCAACAGACCCGATTGCCTCAGTATCATTGGAACGGCTCGCGAAATTGCGGCATTTCAGAACAAAAAGGTGTCATATCCTGAAATTTTATTGCCTGAATCCTTTGATGACATTTCAAATCATACCTCTGTAACACTCATGGCCCCCGACCTTTGTCCAAGATATGCTGCCAGTCTTATTTTTAATATCACCGTTGGGCCGTCTCCTTTCTGGCTTCAGAATCGGCTTATTTCAGTGGGGTTGAAACCCATCAGCAATATCGTTGACATCACCAACCTCGTTATGATGGAGACCGGCCAGCCGCTTCATGCCTTTGACTTTGACCGCCTTGCCGAAAACCGTATTGTGGTTCGAACCGCCGGTGAGGGTGAAACCTTCATCACCCTGGACGGGAAAGAACGCCGCCTGGACCCGGAAATGCTGATGATTTGCGACGGTGAAAAGCCGGTTGCCCTTGCCGGTGTAATGGGCGGACTGAATTCGGAAGTCGAAGACACCACCACAAGGATTCTCCTTGAAAGCGCGTATTTTGACCCGGTTTGCATTCGAAAAACATCCAAAAAAACAGGATTGAATACCGATGCATCTTACCGTTTCGAGCGGGGTGTCGATCACGGCGGCACCATCACCGCATTAAAGCGAGCGACACAACTCATTGCCGAAATCGGCGGCGGCAGACTCGTAAAAGGGATCATCGACGAATACCCAAATCCTTTTTCTGAAAAAATCATCGAATTCAACGGCCAGGATTTAAATCGCCACCTGGGCACCCGGCTCCATGTAAATGATATCGGAAACTACTTGAAATCCATTGAATTTAAAGTTGAAAAAATAGACGCTGACCGTCTTCGGGTGATCCCCCCATCCTGCAGGGTCGATATCTCCAGATTTGAAGATATTGCCGAAGAGATTGCACGGCTATACGGTTATAACAACATTGAAACAACATTTCCGCTGATACCGGCCGAAGCAACGCATCTGTCAAAAGAAATCGAATCCAGAGATCGAATCAAATTTCTGATGACGGGGATGGGATTCAACGAAGCCATAAATTACAGTTTTGTCAGCGAACGATCTTGCGATCTCCTCGAACTCCCACCGGATGATCCCAAAAGACAGGTGTTGGGGATATTAAATCCGCTGTCCGAAGATCAATCGGTGATGCGAACATCTCTTGTCCCCGGTCTCCTTGAAACCATGAAGTACAATTTGTCGGTGCAAAACAAAAATCTGAAGCTGTTTGAGATTGGCAAGGTCTTTATCGACACGGGCCAGGAAGATGCGCAGCCGAATGAATTTGAAATGATTGCAGGACTCTGGACCGGAACAGCCATCAATTCAGCCTGGTTTTCCAAGGCGGTCGATTGTGATTTTTATGATCTGAAAGGCGTGGTTGAAAACCTGTTAAGGAAACTGGGGATTGTGAATACCGTCTTCACACGAATGCCGCCGGCATCTTGTTTTTATACAAAACCCGGCGCTACGGCTCAGATTCTCGTTAAAAATGAGCCCATGGGACTTGTGGGAGAATTACACCCTAAAGTTCTTGCCAATTACGACTTGAAGCAAACAGCGTTTATTTTTGAACTTGACCTCGACCGGCTCATTCAATTAATATCTGATGAGAAATCCGCGCATCCCATTCCAAGATATCCGGCAACCTCGAGGGATATCACCCTTATTATTAATAAGGACGTTGAGGCGTACAAGATCATTCAATATGTTGAAATGCTTGATGAAGAATTGGTGGAAACCATACACCTCTTTGATGTTTTTGAAGGAGACCCGATTCCTGAAAAAAGAAAAAGTGTTTCATTGAAAATAACTTACAGGTCCTTAGATGAAACTTTGGAAGATACCCGGATAAATCATATTCACACAAGCATTACCCAGCACTTGGTGGAAAAGTTTGATGCCATCTTGCCGGCCGAATAATTTTCGTTAAGGCATTTAACCCGAAACGCACGCAGACTGATTCGTTTTCTGACCGTTTGCAAAACCGGCAACTTCAAGATGCAGAACAACACATCCTATCAAAAAGAATTGCCAGACAAACTGTACTTCAAAGTTGGAGAAGTCAGTGTTATCGTGGGTGTTCCTGCCTATGTTTTAAGGTTTTGGGAGTCTGAGTTCCAAAAGATTAAACCCAAGCGAACGCCTTCGGGACAGAGATTGTACCGGAAAAGAGATGTTGAGCTGATTTTGAAGATCAAACATCTCCTGTATGAAAAAAAATTTACGATTCAAGGCGCAAAACAACACTTGAAAACAACACCCGCTGAGAAAAAGGTAAAACCATCCGCCAATACCCTCGAGGAAATCCGCCTGGAACTCCAAAAAATCCGAGATCTTTTAACTTAATCTCTATCAATTTTGATTTGTTAGAAAAACGCAAAAATTTATTATTGAAAAATATTGACAATGCATATTTTTTGTAATAATTTCTATTCCGTTAGTTAGCGGGCATAACTCAGTGGTAGAGTACAAGCTTCCCAAGCTTGGAGTCGCGAGTTCAAATCTCGTTGCCCGCTCCACTAAAGGTCGCCTTTTTGTTATATAAGGTTAGAGGCCCTTGAAACGTGTTCAATACCACGGGCAATTCTGCAGGATCGCAGAATTGGAAAGCTGTCAAGCTTCCCGAAAGGGCGAGAAGCATGGACGCCCCGAGTCGACGCGAAAATTTTAACCGCAGGAGAGCATGGGATATCTTAAGGATTAAAGTTTGAGACTGACACAGGGATTGAACAAAAGGGAGCGTTTTTCAAAGGCCTCGGTTGCTGCGGGTAGATTTTGGCAATGTAGGTGTGGTTTGGATTTAATTTTTTTCTCATGGGTAATTAAATGAACAGGTAAAGTTTTTCTATCCACCATAAGATCTACCTGTATGAGAAGAAACGGGCGACAGCCCGTTTTTGTTTTTTTTGGGAGCGCAAGTTAAAAGGCCATTGAACGGTCAAAGGAAAAAGAAAAACGAGACAGAAAATCAAGGGAAAACGCCAGGGGCATAACCATCGGTCTCTGGCCAATGAGAAGAAAATTGTCGCCCGGGTAAAAGATTTGCTCGAACCGTTGTTCTCAGCCGAGGGGATGGAGTTGATTTGCGTTGAGTATCAGCGTGAAGCGGGGGGCAGGACACTCCGTCTTTACATCGACAGGCCCGGCGGGGTAACCCTTGATGATTGCGCATATATAAGCCGTCAGTCGAACGATCTGTTGGATGTATATTTAGAAAATACAGGGCCGTACCGTTTGGAAGTTTCATCGCCCGGGCCGAATCGACCGCTGGCGAAAAAAACTGATTTTGAGAAATTCAAAGGGTATCGCGTGCAGGTCCGAACCCGTCGGCCCATTGACGGTAAAAACAAATTCAAAGGTGTATTGTTGGGCATTTCGGAAGATCTGGTAAATTTATCGATCCAAGATCAAACCGTAACGATTCCCCATGAGGAAATTATAATGGCCCGGCTAATCGACAAAAGGATACCATAAATTTATACGCCGCCGACAATGAACCCGTTAAACGTCTTTTGCCAGGGATATCGAGCCCCAAAATGTGCATGGCGCGCAAAACAGACGGTTCATCAAACTGTTATGTGTGGGTGGAATAAATAATATTGGAGAAAATGAATGTTTATCTCGGATATCAAACGTGTCGTCGAACAGGTGAGTCGAGACAAGGGTATTGATCGTGACATACTCATCAAGGCCCTTGAAGAGGCACTTGGATCTGCCGCAAGAAAAAAATTCGGAAACAAGGTCGATGTTGAAGTTCAATACAATGAATCGACCGGTGAAATCGAGGTCTTTCAGTTCAAAGATGTTGCTGAGGTTGTGACAGAACCCGACATCCAAATCAGCCTTGAAGAGGGGCGCAAGTTGGATCCGGAATGTGAAATCGGCGACAGTCTCGGAACAAAAATGGACACCGCCACCTTTGGTCGTATTGCCGCACAGTCTGCCAAGCAGGTCATCATACAGAAAATGAAAGATGCGGAACGGGATGCGGTCTACGCCGGTTTTATCGACCGAAAGGGTGAAATTATAAACGGAATTGTCCAGCGTTTCGACCGGGGGAATATTATTGTTAATCTGGGCCAAACAGAAGGCATTCTTCCGAGTCGGGAACAAATCCCCAAGGAATCCTATAGACGGGGAGATCGAATCCGGGCGCTCATCATGGACGTACTTCATGACACCCGGGGCCCGCAGATCATTCTTTCGAGAACGCATCCTGAATTTCTGGTTTCGCTGTTTAAAACAGAAGTGCCTGAAATTAATGAGGGGATCGTTACCATTATGGGTGCGGCCCGGGAACCTGGAATCCGGGCAAAATTTTCGGTGACTTCAAACGATTCTGATATAGACCCGGTCGGCGCCTGTGTCGGCATGAAAGGCAGTCGTGTTCAGAACGTGGTTCAGGAGCTCAGGGGTGAAAAAATAGATATTATACCCTGGCATATCGATCCTGCAAAATTTGTGTGCAAGGCACTTTCGCCTGCCGAAATATCCAGAGTGATTATCGATGAGGAACATAATTCCATGGAGGTCATTGTCCCGGATGAATTCCTTTCAATCGCCATCGGGAAAAAAGGACAAAACGTCCGGCTGGCTTCGAAACTGACGAAATGGCATCTTGATGTCATCAGTGAAACACGATACAGCAATGCCATGCAAGACGGATATGACTCTCTTGTATCGCTGCCGGATATTGGAATTAGTTTGGCGGACGCACTGTATGAAAAGGGCTTTTTTTCTGCAGAGGAACTCAGCAAGGCTTCTGTGGAAGATCTAACCCAAATTAGAGATATTACTGAAGAAGACGCCATCCAACTTATTGAAACCGCGAGAGCCCATATGTTGAGCATGGATGACGTCGATGAAACATCCAAGGCGGCTTTAGCGAACGGGGAAGACGATGACCCGGGGACTTCAGAGGGTTCGGATGTGCCCAAAGATGCTGAAGAAAAATCGCTCGATGACGAAAATACATCCGAACAAGTTTTACTGCCGGATAACGCGGGATCAGATCCCATCGATCCGCGAGAATAACGCTCTTGCTAAAGCGATCAAAAGCTGCAAATAAAAAGAATTCGATTGGGGGGAAAGACCTTGTTCGAGGATTTCCCGTCAATTCTAACCAATAGGGGGGATGGATGGCAAAGATCAGAGTATATGAACTTGCCAGGGATCTTAACATGACCAATAAAGTGCTGCTCGAAAAGGTGCGGAGTATGGACATTCAGGTAAAAAGCCATATGAGTTCTCTGGATGACGATAACGTGGCTAAGATCAAAAAAGATGTTCTTGGAATATCGGCCAAGGAGATAGAAGAAACCCGTATTAAGCCGACAATTATCCGGAGACGCAAAAAACGCGTCCAGGAAGTGCCTGTTCGTGTAAAAGCGGATGCAAAACCGGAATCTCTGCCCGAAGAAAAAGAAATTGCGGATCAACCCGCTGAAAAAATTCTTAAAGATAAAGAACCCGCGGCCGAAAAAGAACCCCAAGATGAGAAAAAACAAGATGCCGCTGAAATGACGCCAGAGATGAAAGCGGTCTCAGAAGAAAAACCCCTGGAAAAAGTTGATGCCCCTGAAGACGATATTACACCGACCGCCCTTACAAAAGAGGAAGAAAACCCCGAAAAGCCGGTTGAATCTAAACTTGAAAAACCAGATGTTGTCAAGCCGTTAAAACGGAAGAAACGACCTAAAAAATTCCCAAAAGAGACGCCGGCAAAAATTATAAAACTCCCTGTAAAGCCGCCGCCTGAAAAAAAAGCGCCTGAGATTAAAAAAGGTCGGGTTTCTGAACTTAAAGCGAAAGTGACAAAAACATCTAAACCCTTAAAAGACAAGGCTGAAGCCAGAATACCCGTCATAGATGTGCCTGGAAAAGACCAAAAAAAGAAGCCAAAACTGGAACAAAAGGATGGAGAAGGCCCTAGGGATAGAAAGTTTTTCAAAAAGAAAATCTCCTTCCGCAAAAAGGAGGTTGTCGAAGGGGCGGATCTTTACACCCGAGCGCATCGAACGCGCAAAGGCCGGAAGATGGCCAAGGGAAAAGCCACGGTAGCCAAGCAAAAACCGTTGATAACCATACCCAAAGCTATTAAACGCCGGGTAAAAATTGATGACACCATCGCCCTGTCTGATCTGGCAAAACGTATGGGGATAAAAGCCGGTGAAATGATCAAAAAACTGATGGATCTGGGGGTTATGGCAACGGTGAATCAAGTCATAGACTTTGATACCGCTGTCCTTGTGGCGGGAGAATTCGATTATGAACTGGAAAAAGCCGCTTTTGAAGAAGACCTGGTGTTAAAGGTGGAAGAGGATGACCCCGACAAACTCATATCCATACCGCCGGTGGTGACCATAATGGGGCATGTGGATCATGGCAAGACATCGCTGCTCGATGTGATCCGAAAAACCAAAGTCACCGAACATGAAGCCGGAGGTATTACACAACACATCGGAGCCTATCATGTCGTAACCGATAAAGGACAGATTGTCTTTCTGGATACGCCGGGGCATGAAGCGTTTACTCAAATGCGGTCCCGGGGCGCCAAGATTACGGATCTGGTGATTCTTGTTGTCGCCGCCGACGACGGCGTCATGCCCCAGACCGTGGAAGCGATTAACCACGCCAAAGTCGCGGAAGTTCCGATCATTGTGGCCATCAATAAAATTGATAAACCGGACGCCAATCTCGAGCGTGTCCAGCGTGAACTTGCCGATGTAGGACTGGTGCCTGAGGATTGGGGGGGCGATACCATCTTTGTTCAGGTTTCTGCTAAGGAGAATCGGGGGATTGACGATCTGCTTGAAATGGTGCTCCTCCAGGCTGAAATCTTGGAACTTAAAGCCAACCCGGATCGGCTGGCCCAGGGCCACGTGGTTGAATCCAAGCTGGATGCGGGAAGAGGCCCTGTCGCCACCGTCCTGGTGAAACAAGGGACCCTTAAGCTCCACGACTCTGTGGTCTGTGGGATACACTACGGTAAAGTCCGTGCCTTGCTGAACGATAGAGGGAACCAGGTAACGTCTGCCGGTCCGTCAATTCCGGTGGAAATCATCGGTCTTTCCGGTGTTCCCAACGCCGGAGATGAACTGATTGTCCTGGCAGACGAGAAAGACGCAAAGCAGGTGAGTGCGCATCGAATTCAGAAACAGCGATCCAAAGAACTGGCCAAAACCAGCAGATTAAGCCTGGAAAAACTTTATGAGCAGATGCAGGAGAATGAAGTCAAAGCCCTGAACCTTATTATAAAGGCCGATGTTCACGGTTCCATCGAGGCCATTTCCGATGCATTGACAAAACTTTCCAACGAGGAAGTCCGAATCAATGTGATCCACTCAGCCACCGGCGCCTTGAACGAATCGGATATTTCCCTTGCCGCGGTTTCCGATGCCATCATTATCGGTTTCAATGTCCGTCCGAGCTCAAAAATCCAGACGCTGGCCAGTGAAGAAAATGTAGACATACGGTTTTATAACATCATTTACAATGTCATCAAAGACATCAAGGGCGCCATCGTCGGCATGATGTCGTCTACCTTTGAAGAAAGGACCCTGGGCAGAGCTGAAGTGCGGGAAGTATTCCACATCCCCAAAGTCGGAACCATCGCAGGATGCTATGTAACCGATGGCAAAATAGAGCGGGGACAGCTCGCGCGCATCCTGAGAGATTGGGTAGTTTCTTATGAAGGCAAGATTGCTTCCCTTCGGCATTTCAAAGACGACACCAAAGAAGTACAAAGCGGCTATGAATGCGGAATCGGAATAAAAAATTACAATGATATCAAAATTGGCGATATCATCGAATGCTACTATTTGGAAGAGATTAAGCCTGAACTCGAGTAGCGTCCCATGGCCCTACGGAACTGCTCCGCTGCTAATTTTGGATCGATGGCGTTATGGGGAGCTTGTTTATAAATTTTGTGTTTTTTGGTTTCGGTGGGCCCGGATTGGACGTGATGAAAAACGCAGAAAAAGCGTCACGTGAGACCTTTGAAAAATAGACATTTTTGTTTGAGTTCAAGGAAGGCGAAGATTTTAACCACAGACATACATTGAGTATTTCGAGGATTAAAATCTGAGCCTGACATAGAAATCGGGCAAAAGGGGGGGGTTGCAAAGGTCTCCAAGCGTTTTCGAAGACAGTGAGCGTATTATGGTAGCAGGCTTGGGGATCATCACATTTAGACTGCATGACTGCCGATCTTTAAAAGGCAAGCGAAAGGTTGTAAAATCGATTATCGGTCAGTTGCGTAATCATTTTAATGTTTCGGTGGCCGAGGTTGGATCAAACGATATCCACCAAAGGGCTGTAATAGGGTTTGCCATGGTGGGAAATAATCGAGGGGTCATCAACTCGAAAATAGACAAAATTTTCAATCTGGTGGATACGCTGAATCTGGCGGAGGTCATCGACAGTGAAATGGAAATTATCAATCTATGAAACCATTTGCACGATCTGACAGAGTTTGCGGTCACATACAAAAAGTGCTGTCTGATATCTTGCTGAAAAGGATTAAAGATCCTCGTCTTGAATCCGCGACCATTACAACCGTAAAGATGTCACGAGATTTAAGGATTGCTCGGATCTACTTTACAACCACCGGCAATAAAAAAAATGTCGAGGAAGCGCTTGAAGGATTTAAGAGCGCCATTGGATATGTAAAACGCACGCTGGCCGGTCAGCTGGGGTTGCGTTATATGCCGGAGCTTAGATTTTTTTACGATGAATCCTTTGATTACGGATCACATATCGATAAAATTCTGAAGGATGTTAAAGCGGATGATGGATTTAATCATACGTCACTCGAAGAAGAGTAGCCATATTTTAGTTGCCACTCACACGAACCCTGACGGCGATGCCATCGGCTCTCTCATCGCCATGGGGCTTTCCCTGAACGCATTGAATAAAAAAACAACCTTATACAGTGAAAGTCCCATACCGGCCGTGTACCGTTTTCTTCCGGAAGTTCATCGTGTCGAACATCACATAAACAGCGCCGATTACGATCTGGCGGTTATTCTTGATTGCGGAAACCTGCAACGGATCGGAACGGCTGTTTCGGCGGTCAGTCGGATACCGGTCATTGCCAACATCGACCACCATATCACAAACACCGGTTTCGGCCATCTTCAACTCATCGACACATCTGCATGTGCCACGGCGGAAATCATATACAACCTGATAAAACAGATGGACATCCCCATTGATATCGCAATCGCCACTTCAATATATACCGGCATTCTTGCGGATACAGGTTCATTTCGGTTTTCAAATACAAACAGAGCGGCTTTTGCAATCAGCCAAGAAATGGTGGGATTGGGCGTTGATCCCTACGACATCGCCCAGCATGTATACGGTACATATTCACTGAGTCGAATAAAGCTTTTGAATCTGGCCCTTGACTCCATTGAAATTTCAAAAAACGGGAAGCTGTCCATCATGACACTGACCCAGGACATGTTTGACGAAACCCATACGCAGCCTGAAGACGTGGACGGCCTTATCAATTATGCAAAACGCATAAAGGACGTTAAAGTCGCAGCACTCATACAGGAGAACCAGAACGGCATAGAGAAATCAGAAAATTCCAACCGGTTTCATGTCAGCCTCCGTTCCGATGGAACCATCGATGTTGCGCTTATCGCATCTTCGTTCGGCGGGGGCGGCCATTCCAGTGCTGCCGGGTTTAACATTGAGTCGACACTTCCCGATATTAAATCAAAAATTTTACGCTTGGCGGATGAAATATGATTTAAAACCCGAGCAAACGATCTTGGGAAGGTTTTTAATTGTACAATTGCTTCACGTTGCGATAGGACGTTCCGTTTAAAGCAGAATTCAAAAAAAGGATTTTTTATATCATTAAATTAAAATGCACGCGGGTTTTCGCCCGTATTTCTTGCGGGCTTGGGTTGGAGATATGCAACGAGAATTAAGCGGGGTTTTGGTTGTTGATAAACCTTCAGATATGACCTCCGCTAAGGTTGTGGCCCGTGTGAAGAAGTTGCTCGGCGCAAGAAAAGCAGGACACACCGGCACACTCGACCCTTTTGCCACCGGTGTACTTGTATGTTGTATCAACCGTGCCACAAAGCTTTCCGGTTTTTTCCTGCACGGCAAAAAAAAATACGAGGCGGTTCTTCACCTCGGCATTGAAACAGATACACAGGATTCCACCGGGAATATCACGGCCACGTGTGATGATATAAATTTTTCTCAAAAAGCAATGCGATCGGCATTTGAGCGGTTTGAGGGAACCATAGAGCAATTTCCGCCGGTTTATTCGGCCCTAAAATTTAAAGGGATTCCGCTTTACAAGCTTGCCCGAAGCAACAGGCCTGTACAGAAACCGGCAAGACGTGTTTCTATACTATACATTAAAATACTTGAAATTAAGGTGCCGCTCATACGTTTCGAGGTCGCCTGCTCGGCTGGAACATACATCAGAACACTCTGTGCAGACATCGGCGCATCCCTTGGGTGCGGAGGCCACCTTAAAGAATTAAAGCGCATCGAAAGCAGCGGATTTGCACTTTCGGAGGCGGCAACATTACAAGAACTCGAGGATCTGGCCGTATCCGGGAAATTATTCGACCGGATAATACGGATGCCAAACGCTCTGAAGGGCATGCCGGCACATATTGCCGACACGGTTTTAGAAAAAAAAATAATGCACGGCAACATCCTAACAAAAAATGATTTAAGGCAAGAAACCATAGATATTCCGGAAAGTTTTATCAAGGTCCTCGATACAAACCATGATCTTATTGCCGTACTAACGTATACAAAAGACAAGAATAGATACAAGTATTGCTGCGTATTCAACGCCAAATGAGCGAAAACAACGTTAAGAAAAACCATAACCATAAAAAAGGAGGCAAAATAAATTGGTTTTGACATCAAAAGAGAAAAAGAATTTGATTGAGCAATTCAAACTGCACGAAGATGATACCGGTTCCCCCGAAGTACAGGTCGGACTGCTGACACATCGAATTTCTTATCTTACAGAGCACTTAAAGGTTCACAAAAAAGATCATCACTCTAGAAGGGGGCTCTTAATTCTCGTCGGCAGAAGGCGCAGACTCTTAAACTACGTAAAAAATAAAGATGTAAAACGATACCGTACCATCATCGAGAACCTGGGGCTAAGAAGATAAATCATATTATATACCGGTATATCTCAACACCAGTTGATAAACGGTTCGGGTTGGCAGATCGCCCGTATTTTCAATCAAGTACAAGATAACATCAAAGAACTTTACCCGTATAACGGAACAAGTTCTATTAACCCTGCCATCGGCAATCGAAGGAACGAAAATTTTTCGTGAAGAATTTTACGATGCTTTGGAAATGAACACATAAAACTCATGAGAAATCCGTGCTAAATTTTTGCAGTCTTTTCCCGTTGAAAAAGAACGCTCAAGTTTCTGTACGGTCACAGATTTGAAGCTGTTTGGCTTTTAGGAGACATATATGGAAACTTTATTTAAAACAGAAATCGGAGGCAAAACTCTGAGTATCGAGACCGGCAAACTTGCCAAACAGGCTTCGGGTTCGGTGGTGGTTCAATACGGAGATACCCTGGTACTTGTGGCTGCTGTATCTTCTTATGAAGAACGTTCGGTGAGTTTTTTACCCCTCACCGTTGAGTATCAGGAAAAGGGGTATGCGGCGGGCCGTATTCCCGGAAATTATTTCAGGCGTGAAATCGGCAGACCCAGTGAAAAAGAGACCCTCACCGCCCGTCTCATCGACCGGCCCATCCGGCCGCTCTTCCCCAAAGGGTATTGCAGTGAAACTCAAATTATTGCAACGGTACTGTCCATGGACAAGGAAAACGATCCCGACATTCTGGCAATGATCGGCGCGTCTACCGCACTGGAGATATCAGACATTCCGTTTGCAGGACCGATTGCATGTGTACGGGTCGGTCGAATAGACGGTCAACTGATCGTCAACCCCACCGTCGACCAATACGAAGATTCTGACATCAACATCATCGTTGCCGGCTCAAAGAGCGGTGTCGTAATGGTCGAAGGCGGTGGTGATATTGTGAGTGAGTCAGACATGCTGGAAGCCATCTTTTTCGGCCACCAGGCCATGCAGCCCATTATAGATATGCAGGTGAAACTCAAGGAGATCCATGGGGTGCCGAAACGACCCTATATACCGCCCGAAAGAGATGCAGAACTTTTCCAAACCGTTGAGCAAACAGCATCTTCAAGGATATATGAAGCCCTGACAACATCCGGCAAAATTAACCGCAATGCTGCCCTTCGCGCCGTAAAATCGGATATATTCGAAGCGTTGGGAGAAGCGTACCCGGATCGGAGAGACGAAATAAATGACATATTCAACGACATCCTGAAAAAATTTAGCCGGGACATTGTTCTTAAAGAAAGACGCCGCATCGATAACAGAAAATTCGATGAAATAAGACCCATTGATTGTGAAGTCGGCATATTAAACAGGCCCCACGGCAGCGCCCTCTTTACGCGGGGAGAAACCCAGGTGCTCAGCGTGCTGACCCTTGGATCGGGTCGAGACGAGCAGCGGGTGGAAACCTTAATCGGAGAAGAACTCAGGCCGTTTATGCTCCATTACAATTTTCCGCCGTTTTCGGTTGGAGAAGTGAGGCGCATTGGGGGACCGAGCCGAAGAGATATCGGTCATGGCGGACTGTCCACTCGAGCCATAGAAAAAGTTCTGCCGGACAAGGAAGATTTCGATTATACCATCCGCCTTGTCTCGGAGGTTTTGGAATCCAACGGTTCTTCATCCATGGGTACCGTATGTTCGGGCATCATGGCGCTCATGGACGGCGGTGTTCCCATCAAGGCGCCGGTATCCGGCATTGCAATGGGACTCGTAAAGGAAGCGGACGATATCGTTATCCTGTCTGATATTCTTGGAGATGAAGATCACTCGGGTGATATGGATTTTAAAGTTGCCGGCACCAGCGAAGGCATCACTGCCCTCCAGATGGATATCAAAATCCTTGAACTCACCAGAGATATCATGGAAAAAGCCCTTGAACAGGCCCGTGTCGGCCGGCTTTTTATCCTTGAAAAAATGATCGGCGCCATTGATGTACCTCGCGAGGAAATTTCTCAATATGCGCCTAAAATAATTACCATCAAGGTTAATCCCGATAAGATTCGCGAAATCATCGGACCGGGTGGCAAAATCATCAGAGCCATTCAAACTGAAACCAATACAAAAATTGAAATAGATGATTTGGGCCTGGTCAAAATTGCCGCTTTATCCCAAGAAGAAGGGGACGCCGCTTTAAAGATGGTCAATGAAATTATCGTTGAACCCGAAGTTGGAAAGATTTACGAAGGCACCGTTGTAAAAATCATGGACTTTGGCGCTTTTGTCCAGATACTCCCCAACGTCGACGGTCTTGTACATATCTCACAACTCGCCGCGCACCGCGTAAACAAGGTGACGGATATTGTTAAGGAAGGAGACCAAATTAAAGTCAAGGTTCTTGAGATCAGCAGAGATGGGAAGATCCGCCTGAGTTACAAAGCCGCTCTGGAAGAAGAAAAACAGGCCAAATAAAATGCGTCGGGAAGTTCATAAAACCACCCTCAACAACGGCATCAGAATTTTAACCCAAAAGATGCCGCATTTTCATTCGGTATCCATGGGCGTATGGGTGAATGTCGGCGCCCGTGAAGAATCGCCTGAAGAAAGCGGTCTTTCCCATTTTATCGAACATATGATTTTTAAAGGGACCAAACGAAGAACGGCCTATCAGATTGCCAAAGAGTTTGATTCCATCGGCGGTCAGACCAACGCTTTTACCAGTGCTGAAAATACGTGCTACCATGCAAAAGTCATGGACACGCATCTGGAGATCATGGTCGACATCCTTTCAGATATCTTTTTAAACTCTATGTTCAATGAAAAAGAGGTCGAAAATGAGCGGGCGGTTATTCTTCAGGAAATCGGAATGATGGAAGACAGCCCGGATGACTATATTCACTTCCTTTCAGGAAGTAATTTCTGGGGTAAAAATTCTTTGGGCCGCTCGGTTCTCGGTAATCGTGAAAACATAAAAAATTTCGATCCAGATGCCCTTAAAGGGTTTTTCCACCGCTTCTATCAGCCTGAACGTATTATCATTTCAGCCGCAGGAAACCTGGAGCACAACCATTTGGTCGATATTGCCGGACCGGTTTTTGAATCGATTCGTCCAGGCAACGGGTTCCCCGATCGAATGACATCTGACGGACGCTGCCAGGTCGATGTGCACTACAAAGATCTGGAACAGGTTCATATCTGTTTGGGAACAAAAGGGATGTCCATAACCGATCCGCGAAGATATGAATATTCCCTTTTGAACACGATCCTGGGCGGTAACATGAGTTCCAGGCTGTTCCAAGAAATCCGCGAGAAAAGGGGATTTGCTTACACGGTCTACTCTTTTATATCATCTTATGTGGATACCGGTATGTTCGGGGTCTATGCAGGCGTCAATCCTGACAATGCTTATAAATCCGTTGAACTGATCCTGAATGAACTCTTTAAGATTAAAAAAGTGCGGATCGATCCGGACGAGCTGCGTTATGCAAAGGAATTCACAAAGGGCAACCTCATGCTTGCATCGGAAAGTAACGACAATCAGATGGTTCGAATGGCACAGAACGAGACGCACTACGGACGTTATATCCCTCTGGAAGATGTTGTAAATAAAATCGAAGCGGTGACCGAAGATGACATCCGCAATCTGGCTGAAACGCTTTTCCCGACCCAACGATTTGCACTGACCCTGTTGGGACCCGTAACCGATAAAAATATATTCGATGATATGCTGGCCTCTGATCTATGAACACGTCCCCTGCCATCAAATTCCTCCGTTTAAGACCTGATTCGGATGCAGATATGCCCCTGCCCTGCTACATGACGCCCAGAGCTGCGGGGATGGACATATGTGCTGCAATAGAAACGGATTTTATTCTGGAAAAGGGGGCGGTTGCCCTGATACCCACGGGTTTTGCCGTTGCCATTCCAGAAGGATTTGAAATTCAGATCCGTCCCAGGAGCGGATTGGCGGTAAATCACGGAATATCGATCGTTAATTCCCCCGGAACCATCGATGCCGACTATCGCGGGGAGATAAAGATTGCAGTGATAAACCTTGGAGAAAAAAAATATGTGATTCACCGGGGAGACCGGATTGCCCAGATGGTGGTTAATAGGGTTTATCAGGCGAAATTAAAAGTTGTGGAACACCTCGATGAAACCGACAGAAATGCCGGCGGGTTCGGACATACCGGGCGTTGACATGAAAGGATCCCCATTTTCTGAACCCTCCCAAACAGCGCCGGATTACAACCTTGCCGTATGCATTCTGGCCAGCGGAAGCAGGGGGAACGCCATTTTTGTTTCCAGCGGTTCCACCTCCATACTGATCGATGCCGGCCTTTCAGGAATCGAAATTGAACGCCGGTTAAAGTCCAGAGGACTTTCCCCCAAGGATCTCGATGCCATTCTCGTATCCCATGAGCATACGGACCATATCCAGGGTGTCGGCGTTCTTTCCCGCCGTTTTAATCTGCCGGT
>JAQYVT010000156.1 GCA_030145345.1 Desulfobacterales bacterium | reverse complement strand
ACTGTTGATGGGAACCGAAGCGATGAAAAAACTGGTCCAGAACAGTTCACCGGTGGAGGTGATACGGGATCAGGCCATGAGAGACGGCATGAAAACCTTAAAACAAGACGGCATCGAAAAGACTTTTGGGGGAAACTGTGATCTGTTGCAGGTGAGGAGGGTGTGCATTAAATAGTCCCTGAACCTTGTACGAGGCGGAGACTCTCATCTGCTGCGTTATTAAGGACTCGCAATAGCAGACTATGGCTTCGCCCTTAAGTGCCTTGCATATGAGAAGCCTCCGGCTCATGCAAGATTCAGGTGGGGACACTGGATATATGCGCGCTAAAATGCGTTGCCGCTTTTGGTGGCGTCTTTAAATTTCTTCAGCTGATTTTCATAATAGGTCCGATTTTTCGTTGTCATTTCAAGGGCGCGGGTTCCAATGAGGACGGCCATTTCAAACTGGCCGTTCACATAATAACTTTCAGCCAGGGTGTCGAATATATGCGGGGCATCCTTTAGCCCCGCAGCTTTTGTTGCAAGGACCAGTGCTTTTTTCGAATCGCGGAAGGTTTCGTCTTCACAGGTGGCATACAGCCATGCAAGGTTGTTCAAGGCATACGGATTGTCAGGATCGAGCCGTAGCGACTGTTCATATGCCTGTATGGTTTCCGTGAAGTTTTTATTGCTGAAATAAAGATCCCCCAGTGTGGTGTAAAGGAGGGGATTGTCGGGGGTCTTCTCAAGCTCCCGTTGTATGATCTTTTCAAAAAAATGCGTGTTTAATTTCTTGCCGGCTTCCCCAAAATTCAAATTATATCCGACACCGCAGATCAATACGATCCCCACCAGATATGCCGCGATACTTTTTTTAATTTTGTTGTCATGGCGGGTTATCCAAGTCCTGTCTGCTTCACACCTTTTCAGATAGTTGATCCGTTTTCTAATGCTGAAATGGTGCCAGTTGGGTTTGTCAGACGGGTGTCCGCTGGTTGCAGCGATTTTTTCAAACGTGGAGATCAGCGGTCCGGCACTATCGAAAAGCGCGTACACGTAAGTGTCGGCCTGCCGCTCGAAATTACGCATAAAATAACCGAAAATGAATCGAAAATAGATCAGAAAAACAATGATAATGGCCAGACTGAATATGGATGTGGTAACGGTGGTCTGATTGAGGCCGGTGCTGGTGATGAGCCTGTAAATGGTTTCTGAAAAGACAATAGAATATACCAGCAGATTGAATGTGGCGTAGGAGATCATCATGTAGCCCACAAAAAACAGCAGATAAAATAAAAGATGTTTTTTTTTGATGTGTCCGATTTCGTGGGCGATGACCGCATCGATTTCTTCAGGTTCCAACATTTGCAAGAGGCCATTGGTGACCAGAATGTAGCGGAATTTCTTGACCAGTCCCATGACACCGGCGGTAATCATTCTTCCGCCGAATATGGGCCAGTAAAGAATGTTGGCATATCCCATTCCAGCTTTTCGGCAAAGGTTTTCAATCCGGCTTCTGTGGCGGCCTGCTTCAAGGGGCTTACATCGCCAGAATTTCTGAATCATGGCCGGGCCTAGGATGGCAATTGCCAAAAGGAAAATAAGGAAATAGGTGACCTCGCCCTCGGTGGTGGACAGCACGCGTTTGGGAAGTTGAAAGGGCAGGGCATTGATGATATCTGCGACGCCGGAAAGCAGGAGCCAGGGCAGAAGTATGGGGGCTGAAAATGAAATTTGGGAGAGAACATACGATCTTCTTGACATGTCGGTCCTGTACAGGGCTTGATGCGGGCCGTACGCACATGCCCAAACAATTGCCAAATAAAAGATAAAAAGCAAAAGGAACAACAATGCCTGAAACGTAGGGATGACGGCCAAAAATGGGATGTTGGTCAAAAAAGACGTGAGATTCAGTCCGTAAATATCGATGGAAAAAAGAACGATGGCCAATATGGATTGGCGGGTTAATGTGGCGCTGAATTTATTGTCGAGATGAAACGACCTTTCTTTTAAAATCCGTTTTTCAATTCTGTGAAACTGTATCCAGGTGAACAGCGTAAAAATGACAATCAGAATTACGAAGAGAAAAAGGGATTCAGATCCTGTGAAATTCGTCTCTTCAGACGGCTGATAGGTACTGTATATGAGAAGTACCAGAATGAAGTATATGAAATTGCCAAACATAAATATATTTATATAGTCCTTAAAAAAATGATCCTGAAGGTCAGGTTAAAAACAACGGCCATGCCGGCTTTATCGGTTAAACTGGAATGTTGGAATAATGGAGTGTTGCCGTAATGGGTAAGCCAGATTTTTCAGGCCATTACTCCATCGCTCCATTACTCCATGCTTTTCTCCCACTACTCCAACACGCCGTCATTTCCGCCGACAGATAGGGTAGACTTCATCCCTCAGAGGGGGTACCCACGGCGGGTCCTAGGGACCTGGGTTCTTTAGTCGCTTTCGACATTTTCTGCTGATAATATCTTTCTTTTTCACTGTAGATGCAGCCGCAGTATTGCTGGCGGTACAGTTTCAAGGTTTTAGAGGTTTCGACGCCTTCCTTCCATCCCTTTCTGAAATCATCGTAGTAGAATTTCACGCCCACGGATTTTCCCACGGCGTCACCGATGGATTTTACCGCGTCATGCTTCTGAAATTTACTGTATAAAAGTGTCGTGCTGAAGTAGTCGAACTTCCCGCGCTTTGCCATGAGTGCCGTGGATTTAAGGCGTTCATGGTAGCAGTAATCGCATCGGTTCGATTCTCTGAACGCCACGTTTCGGATGAAACCCTCCAGATCGTATCCCTCCTGGTAGATAACTCTGAGATCCATGGAGGCGCTATAAGATTTCAGGGTCTCCTCTCTTCGGATACACTCCGTATAGGGGTGGATGTTGTTTCTGTAAAAGAAACCCATGATGTCAAGTCCTTCATTGCGAAGGGTTTTCAGCGGGTATATGGCACACGGGGCGCAGCAGATGTGAAGAAGGATCTTCATATTCTTTCTCCAAAAATTGCGGTTCCGATACGTACAAGGGTCGCCCCTTCTTGGATGGCAGCTTCAAAGTCGCCGGTCATACCCATGGAGAGTTCATCCAGGGCGATCTCCGGCGATGTTTCTTGCCGGATCCGATCCCTTAGATTTCGAAGCCCTGAAAAATAGGGCCGGGCCTTTTCAGGATCATTGAAAAATGGCGGCATGGTCATGAGCCCTTTTACCGATAGATTTTCAAGATGGCGCACCTTGTCGATCAGATCCAGAACGTTTTCGGCGTCGGCGCCGGATTTTGACGATTCTTTGCTGATATTGATCTGAATGAGTATATTTTGAATTTTAGCATTTTTTTGGGCTTGCTTATTTAATTCTCGTGCCAGTTTGAGGGTGTCCACCGAGTGAATCATGTCAAAGAGCCTCACAGCATATTTGGCCTTGTTGGACTGAAGATGTCCGATAAAATGCCATGATACCGGGTATGTCGCCAATTGGCTGAATTTTTCCCGGGCTTCCTGAACATAATTTTCCCCAAAAACGGTCACGCCGGCTTCGATGGCTTCTTTGACCCTGTTGACCGGGATGGTTTTGCTCACCGCAACGAGACGGACGGTTGAAGGGTCCCTGCCGCACCCGACCGCTGTTTCTTCAATGCGCTTTTTTATATTTTGAATTCGTTTTATCAAAGACTTGAATTTCCTGTTTCTTGTTTGGGATCAATTGGGGGGTACCGTTAATCCCACTACACCTTCCTTGATGAGAAATTCGATGACTTCACAAACCGGAAGTCCGACAACATTGGTATAGGAACCGTTGATACGCTTTACCAGAAAGGTGCCGAGCCCTTGAATGGCATATGCGCCTGCTTTGTCGAACGGTTCTTTGGTGTGAATGTACCACTCGATTTCTTCGTCCGTAAGATTTTTGAAAAGAACTTCTGTTTGAACAGTTTCGGAAAATTTTCGATTTTTTGCTTTGCACAATACACTATAGCCGGTGAAGACCTGATGGGTCTGGCCGCTGAGTTGTTTTAACATGGACCGCGCTTCATCTATAGAGCCGGGCTTTCCGAGCACGACGCCGTCTTTAAGGACAATGGTGTCGGCGCCGATCACCCATTTTTCAGGATACTTTTTGGCAATGAACTCCGCTTTGGCTTCAGACAGAACCCTGACATATACTTCAGGGGGTGACAGGGGGACGGTGGTTTCATCGATGTCGCTGGGGATAACGGAAAATGAAAGGCCCGCCTTTTCCAGCAGGTACCGGCGCCGTGGGGACTTGGAGGCGAGTATCAATACGGGGTCTTCACCTGAATTTTTCATAGGGTTTTATCGGTCTCTTGATGATGGCAAGGATCGATTATAAACTGATAGCTGGTGTAATAGATATCGGTTAATGTTAAAAAAGCAGTTGTAACCAGCGGGCCGTAAATAATGCCGAGGATTCCGAAGAGCTTCAATCCGCCGATAATCGAAAGAAATACAAGCAGCGTATGCATTTTAACGCGTTTTCCCACCAGTTTGGGTTTCAGCAGGTACTCGACTCCGCCCGAAAGCAACACATAAAAAACAATAAAAAATATTCCGGCGGCAATCCGGCCTTTAAAGATTAGAAAAACAGCTGCAGGAATAAAAACAGCCCCGACGCCGATGATGGGAAGAAACGCCAGCAATCCCATAATGACGCCCCACAAGAAGGGGGATTTTAACCCGAACAAAGAAAAAACAAACCCCCCTGCAACGCCCTGGATCATCCCACACAGTCCGTTTCCGATAAGAATGGCGCCGGCCATATCTTTAAATTTTTGAATCAGTTTTTCGTCCTGTTCCTGGGGCAGGGGAGAAAGGTCGATGATAAACGAAACGAGCCTGTCCCCGTCGATCAAAAGGTAGTAGATAACAAGGAGCATAAAAAAGAAGTATACAAAAAAGTTGAGCACATTGGAGGCGATGGAACTGGCCTGCTGGTATAAAAACAGCCCCACAACTTTACCCAGCTCTGAAATCCCTTTGTTGAGTTCCGTGCCTGTGATCTCCATATTGAAATTTGAAAGGAAAAGATTTATTTTTTCCAGAATCGTGCTGGTTTCCAGAATGTTCTTAACCTGGTCGCTGATCACCGCACCCTTTCCCATAAGATACAGACCGTACGCTTCTTTGGACAGAATGCCCACAAAAAAGAGGGTCGGGATGAACAGGATAAAGAATACCAACGCGCAGGTTAACAAAGAGGCAAAGGTGGGATTTATTTTCCGTCTTAAAAAGATGTAAACAGGCTTGAAGATGCCGGTTACAACCCCACCCAGAATAATAACACTAACAAAGGGGAACAACAGCCGGCCGAGCAGAAACGCCGAAACAAGAAAAAGAGCCAAAAAAAACCACAAAATAATATTGCTGGAGATTTTATCTTGCATCGCAACTCCATTTTAAACCCGAATTGAGGAAACGTCGAGGATGCTCCCTGGTGAAATGGGTTTCGCCCCGATGAAATAGGCGTTGCCCCAGAGGAACAGGCTTCATCCCAGAGGAACAGGCTTCGCCCCAGAGGAATAGGCTTTGCATTCCACGGGGTAAACATTCCACGGGGTAAACATTTCATTGGGCAAGCATTTCACGGGGCACGCAGAACCGAATCATCAATGACGGGGTCGGGGTCGTCTACCGCGAGCCTTATAACAGGGTAAAACGACAAGTCCCTATTCCGGGGATTACCGTTATAATGGCCCGAAGCGAATCCCCT
>JAQYVT010000155.1 GCA_030145345.1 Desulfobacterales bacterium | reverse complement strand
AGGCAGACCAGCGTTTACGGTTTTTATCAGTCCGCAGGCGGGAAAAAGCTTTTGAGGGTATGTTAAGTCCCCTATGTCGTTCATGCCATTCTGTTGATACAATCAGATATTTGCTCGTACGAAACCTCAAAAGGATTCAGGCTGAGTAGCTTCGTCAGGCTGATGCTCTTCTGGCCGGGGCAGTGCTGGTTTAACACATCCACGGTAATGACGAAGAACCGCCATTGGCTGAGATTCATTGGGTCAACGGTTTTCTGATCTTGATGATCCAATAAACAAAAAACATAAATATCTGCCTGGCGCTCGGATATATTCCCCATTTTCCCGGAATTTGAATTTCATTTTCTGGAAGGGCGTATGCTGAAAGAAATTTTAGAAAGTTGTTTCTGGGACCATGATTGAAGATATGCAGCAGACTTTACTTCAATTCTTTGTCCCTTCTGAGTTATTAAATCGTAAGGATCCCATTCAGAACGAACCCCATCGGCCAATCCTAATGCACTGGCGATAATGAACTCTGCGAAAACACCACGGGTTGCATTACTTAAAAGATCTGATGCAGACCATCTCCAAAAATCAACAAGCTGAACGGAAGCTTTTTTGCCATTATTATGCAACCGCTCCGAACCGGTCTTTCTAGTTACTTTTATTGGAGGATATATATTCTGCTCTACCACAGTAGTATTTTGTAGATTTATGAACCATTCTTAAAATTAGATACATTCAGAACTTCAACAGCTAATCACTAATCAAGATGTGACCCCAATCCCTTCCTGTATGCCGCCGCCGGAAACCCGCGGAGAACGCGGATCCGGGCAAAAAGGGCCATTTATGGATGGGAACTAATTAATAATTAAGATTTATCCCGCCTGTTGAAGCGTAGCGGAAATCCCGTTATCGGGGTCCTGTAGGTAGTTTATTATCGTACCGGAATTAAACGCTGTTGCCTTTATTTAACCGGGATGCGACCCCATGTCTTTCATAAAGTTATTGTTCTTTAGGGGCCTCTGATGTTTCTTCGGATACCCCGGTCTCCTCAGTTTCTCCAACCGCTTCGGCTTTCTCGGCTGCCTGTATCTCGAACTCGGCTTTACCCAAAATATCTCCGCTTTCAGAAACGATCTCCACATGTCCATTCCCTAATAACATATTAAGCTTTTTAGAACTCCATGTACGCCAGGATATTGATTTTACAGGCAGCTTAACTCTCGCAATTTCATTATTTTCAAAATACCAAACATGATGAACATAAGTCATATCTTCAGCGCCCTCAATTTTGGTAAAACAGTATATTTTGTCCAAATCCTCAGGGAATACGGTTCCAACACCAGAGGGCTGCCGATCCTCAACAGCGGTACAAATGTGTATCTCTTCCAAAACCAGTGCAGGCTGTTCCTGTGTTACAGCTGGAGTTTTTTCTTCCATTTGCTCTTTGGCAGGTTGTTCCTGCGCTACTGCTGGAGTTTTTTCTTCCATTTGCTCTTTGGCAGGGTCTTCTTGGGCGAAACAGACACCTGAAAGAATCAGAACACTCAACAATACAAATAATGTTTTTTTTAACATATTACCCTCCTTTTATATTATTAAATGGCAAGATCTTACATTTTTTTGAAATGGATTCAGAGCGCCTCCCCTCGGTTCATTACATGATACCATGCACCGGGATATGCGATTCTAATAGGACGTGACATGCTAAAACATACAGCATGTTATCTGAAATGGGTCAATAGTAGATTTGACACCGTTTTCACAGTTTGAAAGCGGAGCAACTTCGTCTTAAACAGCTCTTTTTGACCCCAAAAAGTCCGGTTTAAGCGTGTTTCAAGCCTATTTTTTAACCTCTTTACCAATCATTATATAGAGTTACCGCGGTCCGACCCCAGCCTGCTCAATATAGCGTAAATTCTTTATCTGCCCAGTTGCTGTTGCATGCTTCGGTGACGGCTCAGAATATTTTTCCGAGATAGAGATAGAAACTGTCACGGCTGTTCTCGGCAAGGCCATAGGCGATATAGAGCGGACCAATAAAGGTGTCGAGCCCGATAAAAAGGCTGCCGGCTGCAATCAGATTTCCGAATTCAATATCATCCGTGTCCTGCCAGGTGTTGCCCGCCTCCAGGGAACCACCCAGGTAAATGGGCAGTAAGTTGAAGTCCCCTATGCGCCTCATGTAGATCAAGTTCAGGAGGCCGAGCTGCCGGCCGCTTAATTCGTCCATCTGGTAGCCGGAGAGATTGAACAGTCCCCCCAGCCGGAACAGGTTCTGGATCGGTGCCTCATTGTCGGGCGTGGTATAAAAGGTGGCGCCGGCCAGCAGGGTATTGCGGTCCCAGGAATATGCGAATCCTCCATTAAACAGGATCTGGTCAAAATCTGTGTCAGCGCCGAGACCTGTATCGGACCAGAGGTATTCCAGGCGCCCGAAATACCCTGCACGGGGAAAATTTAAATCATCCAGCTTGTCAACGGTCAGTCGACCATAGAGTTCACCGCTGTTGAAACTATCCCCAGGCAGTGTCGGTTCCCCAATGCGGACTTCCACATCACCGGCGTAGCGCCGGTAGCCCAGGCGTGCCTCTCCCCATGCCCCGAATTCCCTGCCTCCGCTAAAGTCGATGCCGTAACGCCTGACCCTGTATTCAGAGAGAATACCACCGTCAGGCGAAAAGACATTATAGTTTCCATCGCCATAAAAGAGGCGGGGGTTAATGAAGTATCGGGATTCAACATCCAGGGGTTGGTAGATTTCCGTCGCGATGCCGATATTTTCTCCAATCTGCGCCGCGGTGCGCCATTCGCCGTTCAACCGGTTGATCGCGGTGCGCGTGTAAGCAGCACCGAAATTATACCCACTCTCTCCCTTGAAATTATCGCTAAGCCCAAGGCCAAACTGCAGGTAGTTCGGTCCCCAGGAGCGTTCCCTGGCATGGAGAAGGAGGCCGTTTTTGCCGTCTTCCTCAACCACCTCGTAATCCACATTCTCAAACAACTCGAGGCCGTATATTATGCCGATGTCATGATCAAGGGCTTGCACATCCAGGGGTTCACCCGTCTTCACATTCAGCCTTGCCATGATGACCGCATCCGATACCCGTGACCGGTTGTCCAGCTTGACAAAGTCGATAACCGGAGGCGTTGTCTTCCTTACAGGCAGAGCGCGGACCAGATCTGCATAATTGGCCTCTGGGATGGCAAGTCCGGCAAGCTGTTCGCGATGCTGCTCGGCGGCAGCCCTGCCCTTGGGAACAGCTTGCCCCGATTCTTTAAAATCAGCTGAGGAGATATCCCCGAGGTCCGGCACAATGAGGATGTCCTTGCCGGAAAGTGTCGCAATCTGCTCCTCCGTATTGCGCCGGGTGAGGATGCCAGTGAGCTGCACGGTGATGCTCACCGCCGAAGTCAATTCTTCCCGCTTCTTGAGGGGGGTGCTGATGTCAACGGCAATAACAATATCAGCACCCATGTTCCGCGCCACATCGACCGGCAGGTTGTTGCTGACGCCGCCGTCGACCAGGAGGCGGCCGCCCATCTCCACCGGTGCAAATATGCTCGGGACGGACATGCTGGCCCGCATGGATTTTGCAAGATCCCCGGAGCCGAGCACCACCGCTTCTCCGGTGGTAATATCGGTTACCACGGCCCGAAAAGGTATGCTGAGCGCATCAAAATCCCTGATGTCGCTTACCGGCAGAACAAGCTCCTTTAAGATCAGATCGATTTTCTGGCCCTGCAGAAACCCGGTGGGCAGCTTGATCTTTCCGTCATCGCCGATACCGGGCTTACGCTTGATAAGATAGAGGTCATCGTCGCGTTTACGGCGGAATGAACGGTCCTCGCGGGGAATATTGTCGTTGAATGCATCTTCCCAGTCAATTGTGGCCAGGGCCTCTTTAATCTCCGCGGTGCTCATGCCGGAAGCATACAACCCTCCGACGATGGAGCCCATGCTGGTGCCGGTGATGCAGTCTATGGGGACATGCATTTCTTCAAGAACCTCGAGCACCCCAATATGGGCGGCGCCGCGCGCCCCGCCGCCGCTCAGAACCAGACCGATTTTCGGCCGTCCTGCCGGGTGAATATCCTGGTTTCCTGCGCTTTTCTCAGCACAGGTACCATCGGCGGCAGAAAAAATAAGGAATGCAAAAAAGAGTATGGCTGTCTGCGAAAATGTTTTCATCGTGGAAACCCTCCCCATCTGCAGGGCCCAATCCCCTGTGCTTCACTGCAACCGGGTATCAGAAAAGAGAAAAAATAAGATAGGGTGTCAAATCTTGTATAGTGAATATATTTATATTATTCATAATTCAAGACACGACACCATTTGCCCTTACGTTATCGGGACCCTGTAGACAGTTTACTATCGTACTGGGGTTAAACGTTGTTGCTTGTATTTAACCGGGATTTATCCTGTTAAACCTGCTTGTTTTTGTTTAACCGGGATGCGACTCTCAACGCTTCTAAAAGGCATCCAAAGGCTGGATATTTAAAAAGGCAGGGCCATTCCCGACCCTGCCTTTAATTTTTTAAAAAAGATAAAAGGTGTGATTGCACGGTTATTAACATAGACGGTCAAGAATCATAATTTTCAGCGCTTCGTATCACTTTTTTTGCCGATAATATATATTTCTCCTGTCCCTTCACACTTACCATCAGCAGGATCTATCAACTCAACGACGATTTTGAGGTCATGATAGGTATCGACTTCGAGGCCGGCATCCTGAATCGCTATCAGGTCGATATATATCACCAGATTCCCGAAACTGTCTTCCTTCAGTTCAATGTATTCGGAGTCGATGGGATCCTCGTTTTCATCAATATAAACGAACGCAGCATCCGTATTGCTGTACCGCGCATAGGTGAGTACGCGAACGTAATGGTCGACGCCCCCAGCATCAATATTGACTTGATACGGAGAGACTTCGACTCCAATTGTACAAGGCTCAACCTGCCCATGGCACGGCATTGGGAAAGGTAACAGGAGTGATATCATGGCGATACAGAGGATAGACGGCAACCAGAACTTCTTGAAAATAGCTTTGTTCATTTTAAGGCTCCTTTCGCTTCTTGTCAGATTTATCAGTGGAAAACCGATCGACACCAAAGACCAATTGCCAATAATGATATAATCAAACAGTATATATCAAAACCTCGATAGCGTCAATAAGCAAATAAATACAGTTATTTATAATACATTGTGGTATTGGGGAACGGGATTTTACGATAGAAATGGCGATGGAAAAATCCCATGGATCACAAATAACAAAATCAAGATGTTTCCGGCTTATTCGGTTGAACGCACTTTGCCGTGCTGAAGGAGAAAGTCCCTATTATACTACTACCATCGCCGTTCGAGAAGTTCAGGGTCTGCTCGAAAAACGGGCTGTCTTGGGACGATGATCTTAGAGCCGTAAGGACTTTGAAGTCCCTGGATTAACATCGGTCCATCGGTTTCTTTCAAAATATCCGGTCTAACCTCACAGCGCTTCTCTGACGGGTATTCTTTTTCCATTTTTGAAAGCAACCACAAAAGCATCGCTAAAACCTTTCTTGCGTAATTCCGATTGCAATGCTGATGCTGATTGTATGTCTCTTTTGTTTCCTATAGTATATTTATACAGACCACCGTCTTTGTACTCCCATACATTTTTTAGCCCCTTAAACCGCGGAGAATTCGATCCAAGAGCGTTTTCCGCGGAAAGAACCTGAACCTTAAAAATGATTTCCTTATTTATGTTACCTGACTCGGGGACAACATTTTCTTGATTTTTCTTTTTTTCTTCAGAAT
>JAQYVT010000037.1 GCA_030145345.1 Desulfobacterales bacterium | reverse complement strand
TGACCTACGGTTCTATCCTAATGCGCTGGTAATCCATTGTTAATTCTAATGAAAATACTATTATGCATATGATCGATTCTTTACACACATTTCACATTCCGGTTATGGGTATCGGCTATTCGGTGGATACGCCCATCCGCATTGCGCCGTTTGGCATTTCATCCGTTATTTCACTCGTAGATGACCATCTTCTCGAAAAAATCCGCAAATATTATGCTGCTGAGTACGGCCTTCCCTATGTCAAGATATCAAAAGATGAAGCGGACGGCCGGGCAAAACGAATTTCAGCCTACCTCGATATTGTCCATGAAATTGTCCAAAAAAAAATGGAAGAAATAAAAAAGCAGCCGTTCTTCGAAAACAACAATAAGCGGAAATACTTTGATCTGTTGCCCGAAAGCGCTATTCTGAAAAAAAAATACAACCAATTGATCGAAATGGAGTGCGGCAAGGAAAGAGATGCCCTGGAGAAAGATCTGACACGGAGTATGAGATCCGGCTCAATCGATGTTAACATTATGGTCACCGTGGATCGGACCCACTTTGATAAAAACGGAAATCCCCTCGGCCAAGAATTCACCGATGCCAAAGCAGGCCTTAGAGGCTATGCCAACAGCTGTCTGGAGTCTTCAATTGTATTTTCAGCAGGTATTAATCAGCGGTTGTATAGTTATATGAGCAAATTCCGTGACTTTTACAGGGATAAAATGGGCCGGATAAAAAAACGGATTGTTCTCAAAGTGAGTGATTTCCGTTCCGCTTTAGTTCAGGGGAAATTTTTAGCCAAAAAAGGTCTCGAGGTTTACGAGTTCCGCATAGAATCCGGGCTAAACTGTGGCGGCCATACGTTTGCCTCCAATGGAATTTTACTGCCGACACTTCTTAAAGAATTTAAGGAAAAACGTAGCCGTCTGGCGGCGGAATTTAAACCGCTCATACAAAAGTATTATAGAAAAATGGGGTGGGAATATCCTGAATCGGCTATGAAAAACCATCCGCTTATCACCGTTCAGGGCGGAATCGGTATCCACGGTGAAGTGCGCAGACTCACGGAAGATTTCGGCATGGATTTAACAGGATGGGCCAGTCCTTTTCTACTGGTTCCCGAGACAACATGCGTGGATAATTCCACACGTGAACTGCTGCGGCGGGCCCGGGGAGAGGACCTGTATTTAAGTGACGTTTCACCTCTAAATATTTTTTTTAACAATGTTCGCGGAACAGGGTCGGAATTGTGGACCCGTAAAAAGGTGATGGAAAGACGACCCGGCTCTCCGTGCCAAAAACATTTTTTGGTATCCAATACCGAATTTACCGAAAAACCGATTTGTTTAGCATCGCGAAAATATCAAGCTGCGAAACTAAAAGCAATCGAGGATATGGAGATTTCATCAGATGAAAAGGCAAAATTAATTGAGAAGGTTGTGGTAAAAACCTGTCTTTGCGATCATTTAGGGAACGGAGCGCTTATTGCGTTGGGAATAGCCGAAGAGCAAAACGCTCCCCAGTCCATATGCCCCGGACCCAACATCGAATGGTTTAATAGATTTTACACCCTAAAGGAAATGGTAGACCATATTTATGGAAGACGTCCGTCCCTGGTTTCATCAAAACGCCCCCATATGTTTGCCAAAGAAATTGTGATGTACGTAGACTATTTTGAAAAGCAGATAGCGAATTCTTCTTATACACCCAAAGAAATCAAAACATTGCTCGACTTCAAAAAGAATCTTGAAGAAGGTCTGGATTTTTGCCTTGAAATTGCGCAAAAACCCCCATATCCCGGGGAAAACCTGGCGTCTCTTTCAAGCTGCGTGGAACAGCAAAGACGTCGCCTGGCAACCCTCTATACCCGTTTTAAAAAAAATATCCCTTTAGATTTTAACATTGAATCAGGTTCAGACAATCCGACGTTGAAGCGTGTCGTCTGAAACTTACCGAGAACGGCTTTTATCGTCATCAACATGAAAAGGAACCATGAAGATAGATCACTTCTGGCATCTTCTCAAAACCGATTTTTCCTATCAAAGCCCCCAAAAACGGCGATTTTTGGTAAAGAAATTTCACAAATGGGCGACACTCATCTATTATATCCAGCTTTTTTATACCATCCTGACAGAAAGCCTGACAGCACGAAAGAACTCTTATGAAGGCAAAACCTGGGGAAAAGGTTCGCTTCGCGTCCTTAAAATTGCAGAAACCGCAGGGGGAAAATTTCATGTGTCAGGATTGAAAGCTCTCGAGGATTTGAAGGGGCCGGTTGTTTACGTTGCCAACCATATGAGCCTGCTCGACACGCTTGTTCTCCCTTGTATACTGCTTGCATTCGGCAACGTCACATTTGTGGTCAAGGAAGGACTGCTCCGATATCCGGTTCTCGGCACCATTATAAGGGCGATTCATCCCATCTCAGTTACACGTAAAAATCCCAGGAACGACTTGAAAACCGTCATGGTAAAAGGACAGGCTTTAATTTCCGGCGGCTGCTCCATTATCATATTCCCACAGGCCACCCGAAGCGCTACATTCAATCAGACAACGTTTAATTCTTTGGGGGTTAAGTTGGCACAAAGGGCCGGCGTTCCCGTTGTGCCGTTGGCATTAAAGACCGATTTCCAGGGCAATGGGAGAATCATCAAGGATATGGGCCCTGTCGATCCGGGAAAGGAACTCTACATTAAATTCGGAAACCCCATGTTTATGGAAGGCAAGGGGCAGGACATACATAAAAAAGTCGTTAAATTTATTGTTGAAAACCTTAAATCATGGGATGTAAAGGTTCACCCGAATGTATCCATGAAAAATTCGGGCTAAGGGTTCGCGAAAAAACAACTTCGCAGAATTGGCGCTCAGATTTGGTTCAGGTTTGGCCGATCCGAGAGAGCAAAACCACAGGAATAGCGAGCTATTTCGAGGATTTTGCGAGTGAGGTATCGGTCAAAGATGGGCTGAAGGTGAGATGCAAAAATGTGAAGTTATTTTTTCGCGAGCCCTAAGCATCCGTATCAGGAGCCACCGGCACGGGGACCTTAAAAAACTGAACCCCCTCTTCTGTTAATGTCTTTTCTTCTTCTTTGGTACTGACACCTCTAATATTCCTTGCTTTTGAAACGCCATAATGTATCTTCAAGGCTTCTTTGGAGAAATCGGTCCCGACATCATCAAAATTTTTCTCTACAAAATCTATGATCTTTTGACCCATATTTAAAAGATCCGCTTGCTGATCAGAAAATTCCTTCAAAGAGGTCGACGATTTTATGGCAAAGGTCGAAGGAATCCTAGAAATTGAAGTACTGTTACAGACCGGGCATGCGATAAGGCCATTTTTTTCCTGTTTTTCATATGCCTTTCCGTCTTCAAACCAACCCTCAAAAGCATGTCCGTTGATGCACTGCAGGTCGTAAGCAATCATATAATCATTCCGCTCGTTGAACAATTTTGTTAAGTTGAAACTGTTTGGTTTTCTATCATAAATTTAATAATATTTCTACAAACGTAAAAAGATCGCTTTGGATCTTTCAACCAAAACCTTTAATCTTCGTTGCTTATAAATTTACTTAATGATATCATATTTTTCAGCATTTAAAAAGTCATAACTGACAAACTCGCGACAGCGTCGATGCCCGGCTTGAAGTCTTGATAACTGACTGTAATAACAATACATTAGACAGGATTAACACATTAACAGGGTTCGATTTAACCCTGTTGACATTCAATGAACTTTTATCTAAATCACAGGGCCGAGTTCGGGGTTGCAATTAAGCCTTATAAAACACCTTTATTCTTAATATAATAATAGAGATTCCAAGACGTTAAATTTTATGACACAAATTAACACAGACTTTCTGATCATCGGCAGCGGTGTCGCCGGCCTGACGTTTGCCCTCAAATTAGCCAAATTTGGTAATGTGGCGTTGGTCACCAAAAAAGGGATCATGGACAGCAACACCTCGCATGCCCAAGGTGGAATTGCCTCTGTCTTTGGCGAACTCGATTCATTTGACCTTCACATCCAGGATACGCTTGCTTCCGGAGATGGTCTCTGCAACCGGGATGTGGTGGAAATGGTGGTTAAAAACGGACCCGGCAGGATCCGTGAATTGATCGATCTGGGTGTACATTTCAACCTCAGAGATAAGAAGCAATCAGATTCTGAATCCCCTGATTTCGATGCTGAATTGGATTTGGGGCGTGAAGGCGGTCATTCTCAAAAACGTATTGTTCATGCCCACGACATGACGGGGAGAGAAGTCGAAAGGGTCCTTGTAGATCATGTTAAAAATAACGATCGAATTGCCCTGTTTGAAAACCACATCGCCATTGATCTCATCACCATTTCTACCCGCATGAAAAGGGGCATCATCACGACGACCCATGAAGACTATTGCTGTGGAGCATATGTCCTTGACAGAGAAACAAATCATGTTAAAACCTTCTGCGCAAAGATAACACTTCTGGCCACCGGCGGTGCAGGCAAAGTTTACCTTTACACCAGCAATCCGGATGTTGCCACGGGGGACGGCATTGCGATGGGGTACCGTGCCGGGGCTACCGTCGCCAATCTAGAATTCGTTCAGTTTCATCCAACGTGTCTGTACCACCCGGATGCCAAAAACTTCCTTATTTCAGAAGCCTTAAGGGGTGAAGGCGCGGTCCTGGTTGATGCTTCCGGCAGCCCTTTCATGGAAAAATATGACGCCCAAAAGGATCTTGCATGCCGTGACGTGGTTGCTCGTGCCATAGATACAGAACTCAAGAAAAGCGGAGCTGATTCCGTATTTCTTGATATATCCCACAAAAATTCCGATTTCATAAAAGAACGCTTCCCTAATTTATACAAAAAGTGCTTGACCTTCGGTTTTGATATGACCAAGGAGCCGCTTCCGGTTGTTCCTGCCGCCCATTATATGTGCGGAGGTGTCGCAACCGACATGTTTGGAAGAACAGATTTGCACCGATTGTACGCCATCGGCGAAACAGCCTGTACCGGACTTCATGGCGCCAACAGACTTGCAAGCAACTCTTTGATCGAAGCTCTGGTATATTCCCATATGGCTGCCCAGCAGGCTGTGAAGGATATCGATACATTCGATTTCACTTCTACCCCTGATCCTCCACCATGGGACGAAGTCGGCACCACAGACAGCGACGAAGTTATTATGGTTTCGCAGAATTGGGATGAAATCCGGCGATTCATGTGGAACTATGTGGGTATCGTCCGATCAAACAAACGGTTGGAAAGGGCTGAACGACGCATTGAAATAATACAGAAAGAGATACGGGAGTATTATTGGGATTTTAGGGTTTCTCCAGATCTTATTGAGCTTCGAAACATCGCGATGGTGGCAGAACTTATTATCAAGTGTGCCGGACACCGGAAAGAAAGCCGAGGGCTCCACCACAACATCGAATATCCCTATCGGGATGACATGCGGTGGCAAAAAGACACAATTCTTCGGCGATCATTTATGGGATAAGACGCATGCAACATTTTCTGACCTCCCAACCCCTTCCTATTCATGTAAATTCAAATCCTTGAAATATATCCCGCCAGCGCGTCCGCGCAATCCTGTTTTTCTACTTCATCTTCATTGACAACACTGGTTTTTGTATTACTTTAGTAGAAAATTTTAGACTTACCTTATTGTGCAATTGGAATTCCCTTTGCATTCGCTGAAACAGGATCTCCACTTTTCTCCGAAAAAGCTTCAGGGAATCTTCGGGGGTAAGGATTCTTATGCATTTTAATTTTCCTTTGTTAACCTTGCAGAAAGCCGAAAGGATCCCGCTCGCGGCTACACTTCATGGGATGCCCGGGCGATTACCAGGAAACTAAATGAGGAACAAACGAGATTACTACGAAGTATTAAATGTAAGCCGCAATGCCAGTGAGAGTGAGCTAAAGGCCAGCTACCGAAAACTGGCCTTTAAATACCATCCGGATCGAAATCCAAGCGACAAAGAGTCTGAGGAAAAGTTCAAGGAAGCTTCCGAAGCTTATGAGGTTCTTCGAGATCCTCAAAAACGGAACATTTATGACCAGTTTGGCCATCAAGGTCTCGAAGGGTCAGGGTTTTCCGGATTTAGCGGGTTTGAAGATATTTTTTCGAGCTTTGGCGGAATTTTTGAGGAATTTTTTGGATTCAGCAGCGGAAGCCGGTCAAGGAGTCAGGTTCAAAAGGGCGCTGATCTCCGTTACGACTTGACGCTCAGCTTCATGGACGCTGCTTTTGGTACAGAAACCGAAATAGATTTACAGAAGATGGAAACGTGCGCGTCCTGTGGGGGAAGCAGGTGCGAACCGGACACCCATCCTGAAACCTGCTGGCAGTGTAATGGCACCGGGCAGGTTTCCCGGAATCAGGGATTTTTTACGGTGAGGTCAACCTGCTACCAATGTAATGGTAACGGCCAAACCATACCGCATCCATGCACCGCCTGCAAGGGATCCGGACAGATTAGGGTTCGTAAAAAAGTGGCTGTAAAAATCCCGGCAGGCGTAGATACCGGATCCAGGCTCCGCCTGACCGGAGAGGGTGAATCCGGCATATACGGAGGGCCTCCGGGTGATCTCTACGTTTTTATACATGTTGAGCCACACGACTCCTTCGAGCGTGACGATACAAATGTAATCTGCCAGATGGAGATTTCCTTTGTACAGGCTGCCCTTGGCGATACCATAACGGTTCCTACCTTAAACGGTAAAAAGACATTAAAAATTCCAAAAGGCACCCAACCTGGCCACCTCTTTCGTCTTCGCGGTGAGGGGATCCCTTCCCTAAAATACGCCAAACGAGGAGACCAATTCATTCAAATTTTAATTAAAACACCCACCCATCTGAATAAAAAACAGGAAACGCTGCTCAAAGAATTCTCCAAAATTGAATCAACCAAACTACCCAATAAATTAAAGAACATTCTCAAAAGCGGCATGGACAGAGCATCCAACTGACCTGGGGTTTTTAAAAGAAATTTGAGCCATCCGGTTTTTTCACCCACTAAAGGAGATTTAACGGTAATGTATGAATTAAAAGTTGTTACGGATTTTGCAGCAGCCCATCAGCTTAAAATGGTGGCTGAAAAATGTGAAAACTTGCACGGACATAACTGGAAGATCGAAGTCTGTGTCGCCGGAGAACACCTCAATAATGCGGGGGTATTGATCGACTTTGGAGAATTAAAGCAGTATGTTTCTGAAATCGTGGCAAGGCTGGATCATAAGTTTTTAAACGAACTCGATTACTTTCATGAGGACAACCCGCCCTCTTCGGAAAACATTGCCCGGTATATTGCAGACGCCCTTCAATCCATGATCAACAATTCTGACGTCAGGGTTATCCGGGTAACTTCCTGGGAGTCGGAGAACGCCTGTGCAACATACGTTGCAAATTAACAATTTGTCTCTATCACCCCATTTTTTCATACTGTTTCATCAGTTCATCTCTTGAAATGATTGCAGCCACATCTCTGACGTTTTGACGGATATTTTCAAGTCCACCCTCCTGCCGGTCAACCAGGATAACCGCTTTGACCACATCCAGCCCTTCGAAACCGGCCCGTTCGATAGCCTTGATTGTGGAGCCACCGGTTGTAGCGACATCGTCGATGATTACAACCCGTTGTCCCGGTTGCATGTCACCTTCGACCCACTTGACAATCCCATGATCTTTTCGGGTCTTGCGTATGGAAAAGGCATTTATCGGACTTCCTTTTAGTTCTGAAACAAATGCCGTAGCCATGGCCATTGGATCGGCGCCGAAAGTAAGCCCGCCAATACCGTCTGGCTTTAAATCTTTTATGATATCGAATACAAGGTGGCCCACCAGAAACATACCTCTCGGGCTTAATGTCGTCGGCTTGCAGTTCACGTAAAAACGACTCATTCTGCCGGAAACAAGTTTAAAACTCGGTGCTTCGGTGTATTTAAAAGATTTTCTACATATGATTTCAATAAGTTCCTGTTTCATATCGACGCTGCTCCGTTCTTTTTAATATAAAATCAATTAGTTAAACGATTTTTTCCACAATAAATGTATAAACCGGAATCTTCAGCCAAACACGCCAATGTCATATTTAGTTCTGATGCCAGTTCTACGGCCAGTGATGTCGGGCGAGAAAAAGCAAGTAACACGGGGACCCGCGCCCGTGAAGCCTTTTGCACCAGTTCATAACTGATGCGGGAGGAAAGGACCAGCATCACGGCCCCATCAAGTTTTCGATCCAAGAAAAGCTTTCCGATGGCCTTATCAAGGGCGTTGTGTCGGCCGACATCTTCAGCCGAGGATAACAGCTTAAAATCAGCCGCATACAGCGCAGCAGCGTGAGATGCACGGGTTTTATCCCGCAAGGGTTGGTGTTGGGAAAGATTTTTAAGAATTTGCCCAGCCAAACCAACATCAATCCGACTATTGTCTTTGAGGGGTTGAATCTTCTGATAAAGATCTTTAACAATCTCCTTGCCACAAATACCGCAACTTGTCTGGCTGATAAAACCACGCCTGTCCAAAAGATCGGTTATTTTATCGAGTCTCGATCTGCTGATGGTAACGGTGACAACATTGGGATTGATGGCATCACAACAAGATATCGTGTTTAAATCATCCGGTGTATCCACAATCCCTTCGGCCAGGCAAAAACCGGCAGCATGGACCAATTCATCACCCGGTGTACGCATCACAACAGAATACGGTTTTCCTTCTATATGAATTGACAGGGGTTCTTCGCCAATAAGCATGTGCTCTGAAGATCTGTCGATCTTTTTATCTCGGAATATAACCGTATGCTTAATACATGTTTCCAAAAAAGGCCTCCTAAACGAATTGCAGATACGGATATCTGAGTTTTGATGTAAATTGAATGTCTTTTATATCTGTCCACAGGGCTAAAATCAATGTCAGATTTCGTTTAATTTTCTCCGAATACCGAGAAAGAAAGTACGGCCTCTGGAATACCCTTGGCAAAGCCCAAAGAGCAGCAAGACACCCAGAATCACGGCGCTACCCATCTGTATAAAATGAGGGATTATACCAGCAGCCTGTCCGGCGACTGCCGTTGCGGAAATGCCCAGACTGTAATAGAGCATGTCCGTAAAAAGCCCTAACATAACAGAACATATAGCGATTGAACCGAGATATATCATAAGGGACCTTTTCCCAAGCAGGCCGGAAACTACGCTCATAGAGGCAACATTGGTTGCAGGACCGGCCAGTAAAAAGACAAGGGCCGCACCTGGATTCAACCCTTTGAGTATCAAAGCGGCTGCAATCGGTGTGGAGGCAGTGGCACAGACATACATGGGGATGCCTGCAATCAGCATAACAAGCATGGCAATAAAGTTGTTGGTCAGGTAGGATTCGAACAGCGCATCAGGAATCATGTAGGTTATCATACCGGCCATCAGAATACCGACAATAAACCATTTGCCGATATCACCCAAAAGATCGACAAAGGCATATTTCAAGCCTGAAACAATTTTGGCTGCAAATGGTTTCCCCATCGGTTTGCCCGGATTCACCACCGTACTGTTGCATCCGCAATCCCTCGAATCGGAACAGGAAAGTTGAGAAAAATTTTCTGATGAATTGTTCCTTCGGGTGGAGAAGTTTTCGAATAGACCGGTTACAACGGCGGTAATAAATGCCGCCACAGGACGAATCAACGCAATAATCGGATCCATAAGCGCAAAGGTCAGCGGTATTGAATCGATACCCGATTCGGGTGTTGAAATAAGAAATGACAAGGTCGCTCCGTTGTCGGCCCCCTGCCGTTTCAGACCTGCCGCCGCAGGTAAAACACCGCAGGAACACAGCGGAATTGGAATCCCCGCAAGAGCGGCCAGGAAAACGGACCGTACTTTCCCGCCGCCGAGGTAACGGCCGATGGTTTCGGGTTTAATAAAAACATAAAGAATGCCGGCGATGAAAAAGCCCAATAGCATGTAAACGGCTGATTCATAAAAAACTTGCCATGAAGCACGTATGATTTCAATGGCCACGGTTATCATGCATTAAAACCTTTCTAACAGTATTTTTGAGACCTTTGCAAAACGCCCCTTTTTGCCCAGTTTCTGCGCCTGCCCCGTGAAATGCGCAGCCTATTTCTCTGGGGTCAGTCTCAAATTGTGCACGAAGTGAAGCTTTAGCTTTATCCTCGAAATACTGAATGTATTCAACTGGTTAAAATTTTCGCCTTCCTTGAACTTGAACAAAAATGAACATTTTTCAAAGGTCTCATTTTTATTCCTTAACATGTTGCAGGCTCTGGCTGATTAGAGATTTTACATGATCATCGTCCAGACGATAAAACACGATTTTGCCTTCTCTTCGATAGCGTACGATTTTTAAGTTTCTGAGAATCCGAAGTTGATGTGAAACAGCGGATTCGGAGGACCCGCAAACAGCGGCCAGGTCACAAACACAGAGTTCGCAGGTAGACAGTGCAGTAACGATTTTAAGCCTGCTTGGATCGCTCAGTGCCTTGAAAGTATCGGTCATGCTCTGAAGTGTATTTGCATCGGGAATGTTATCCACAGCACGCTTTACTTGGGACATATGCAATATTTTTTCCTGGCACTGTTCCATCGAATACCTCCTAATATATGATCAATTGTTCATATGTCAATTTGAAACAAATGTCAATACCATAATCTTCCGATTCTGATTATTAAAAAAAATTATCTTGACAAATTATAGAGGTTGACTAACAATGCTGAATTTATTAAATTATAGATAAAATAAAGAACGCTGCAGGAGGGGTCAAACACATGTACGCTATCGTTAATACCGGCGGAAAACAATATAAAATTCGTCAGGGCGATATTTTAAGAGTCGAAAAAATCCCTGGTGAACTCGGCAGCCCTGTTTCTTTCGACCGTATCCTTATGTTTTCAGATGGTGAAAACATCCGTATCGGTCGGCCCATTCTCGATGATGTCGCAGTCAAAGGACACATTGTCGAGCAGGGAAAGGGTAAAAAAATTATCGTTTTCAAGTATAAAAAACGTAAAAGATATCGCCGAAAACTGGGGCATCGACAACAGTATACGGCAATTAAAATAGACAGTATCGGCACTTAAAAAAGAGACCTTTGAAAACTATTTGATTGTGCTCAAGGATCGGCGAAGATTAAGGACTTTGAGCGGGAGAAGGCGATAACTTTTTTCACCCCGGAGGAACATTTTTCGCATTCCACGGGGCAGGCACGAATACATCGAGCATTTCGAGGATTGAAATTTGAACCTGGCATTGGATATGGAAAAAGGGCACGCTATTTAAAGGTCTTAAAGAGGTTATTTCTTTTGGCAAGGAGTTTAAATAATGGCACATAAAAAAGCAGGCGGCAGTTCTAGGAACGGACGCGACAGTCAAGGGCAACGCCGGGGCGTAAAACGATACGGCGGTCAAACAGTAAAGGCGGGTAATATCCTGGTTCGCCAACTGGGCACAAAGATACATCCCGGTGACAATGTGGGCATGGGCAGAGATTATACGCTGTTTGCCAAGATTGATGGTATTGTTGCTTTTGGAAGACTGGGTCGTTCTCGCAAAAAAGTAAGTGTTTATGCAGAGTGAAATTCATTGATGAAGCGGTTATTACCGTTCAGTCCGGTGACGGCGGCAGAGGTTGTGTGAGCTTTAGGCGTGAAAAGTTTATTCCACGCGGAGGACCGGACGGTGGCGACGGAGGTAAGGGCGGAGATCTTATATTAAAGACAACATCAAGAAAACGCACCCTTTATCAGTTTCGATACAAAAAACACTTCAAAACCGAAAACGGGGCCCATGGCCAGGGCAAACAAAAGACCGGCAAAAACGGCCAAAACCTCATCATTGAACTTCCCCCCGGAACCCTGGTCACCGATGCCAACACCGGATGCGTTATAAAGGACCTGGTCAAAACCAACGAAACATTTGTAGTTGCGACCGGCGGTAGAGGCGGTCAGGGAAATACACGTTTCAAAACTTCAACAAATCGGGCACCCCGTTTCGCCCAGCCCGGTGAACCTGGGGAAACCAGAATACTGAAGTTGGAGCTTAAACTTCTGGCTGATGTCGGTATCATCGGACTCCCCAATGCCGGCAAATCTACCCTCATTCGCGCCATTTCTTCAGCGCGTCCCAAGATCGGCAATTATCCCTTTACGACAATTACGCCCAGTCTCGGCGTGGTTCAAACCGACTGGACAGAGCCGTTTGTAGTGGCCGATATCCCCGGATTGATCGAAGGCGCCCATAAAGGAACCGGGCTTGGCATTAAATTTCTCCGGCACATCGAGCGCACCCGAATTCTGGTTCATCTGATCGACATTTCGACCATCGATCTTGACAACCCGCTACAGGCATATAATATCATAAACCAAGAACTTGCCCTGTATAATTCGAAGCTGGCTCAAAAACCTCAGATTATTGTACTCAACAAAATTGACCTGCCCGATATCCGGAAAGCAGCAGAAATTTTTCAATCTGCTGTTAAGGATCGGAAAATTGAATTAATTTCCGCCCGGACCGGCAAAGGCGTTGAGGAATTAAAGCGGCAAATCGTTCACGTGTTAAACAAATCTTATGAAGAACAACAGAAAATCGATATTTAACAACGCCAAGCGATGGGTGGTGAAGGTTGGCAGTAATGTCTTAACAGAAGATCATGGTCTGAATTTAAAAGCGATACGATCTATCAGCAGGCAAATTTGCCGTTTAATTGACAGCGGACTCGAGGTGATCCTGATCTCCTCAGGCGCAATGGCATCCGGGGTGAAAAAAGTCGGTCTTGATAAAAGGCCGGATGAAATCCCCAAGCGCCAAGCGATTGCTGCCGTTGGACAGGCAGGACTTATCATGGAATATGAAAAGGCGTTTGCCCGGTATCACAAAAAAGTCGCTCAGATTCTGCTGACCGGTGATGACCTGAATAACCGAAGAAGATATTTGAACGCTCGCAATACGCTCTGCATGTTGTTATCGTGGCAGGTTGTTCCGATTATCAATGAAAACGACACGGTAATGATCGAAGAAATTCAATTTGGAGACAATGACAACCTTGCGGCCATGATTACACTCCTGATGGATGCGGATATTCTTGTCAACCTGACGGATATCGACGGCCTTTATACAAAAAATCCCCGGAAATCCCCGGATGCAGAACTGATTCCGTTGGTCTCAACCATCCGGGAGAGCATCGTAAAAGTTGCCGGTGATATCCCCGGCCCCCTTGGCACCGGCGGAATGCTCAGCAAGATAAACGCTGCAAGAAAGGTTACCGCTTCTGGAATTCCCATGGTGATCGCAAACGGCGGCAAGCCGGATATCTTAATAAAACTCTTTTCCGGCAAAGAGATCGGAACGTTTTTTGTTCCAAAAAAGAAAAAGCTTAAAAGCCGAAAATGCTGGATAGCTTTTACCTTAAAACCCAAAGGCGTTATCAAAATTGATGACGGTGCCGCAGCGGCCATCCTGAACAAGGGCAAAAGTCTTTTACCCAGCGGCATTGTCGATGTGGAAGGTGAATTTAATGTGGGCGCTCCGGTGGAATTTAAAAAAAGCGGCAATCGAACACTGGGGACCGGCCTGGTTAATTACAGTTCCGCTGATATTCGCAAAATCTTGGGACTTAAATCGAGCCAGATTAAAAAGATTCTGGGACATAAACCTTATGATGATGTTATCCATAGAGATAACCTTGCCATTACATCTGAATATCACAATTCATAGCAACTTTATATTATTAGGTAAAAACCATGACCGTCGAAAAAGAAATTATAAATATGGCCACAGCGGCCCGGACTGCCTCCACGGAGATTGCCAGATGTTCTTCAAATAAAAAAGATGAGGTTCTTCTTGGCATTGCCGTTAAAATTGAAGAAAAATCATCGAATATAAAGCAAGCCAACCAAAAGGATCTTTCCCGTGCAAAGGAGATGGGCCTTTCCGATGCCATGATCGATCGGCTCACAGTGTCCGGCGCAACGATTAAGTCCATGGCGAATGGTTTAAGGGAAGTTGCCCGGCTCAATGACCCCGTGGGCGCCATAACCAAGGCCTGGATGCGGCCAAACGGCCTGGAAGTTGCCCGAATACGCATACCGCTGGGTGTTATCGGGATTATTTACGAGTCACGCCCCAATGTTACCATAGATGCTGCCGGCCTTTGCTTGAAAGCAGGCAATGCTGTCATACTTCGCGGCGGATCTGAAGCGCTTCATTCCAATCAGGCCCTTGCCGGTATCATCGGGGAAGTTCTCAAGGAATCCGGTCTCCCGGAAAAAGCCGTACAGGTTATACCTGTCAGGGATCGGAAAGCTGTTGACATTCTTTTAAATCAGGAAGAATACATCGATCTAATTATCCCTCGGGGCGGAGAAGGTTTGATCCGTTTTGTCGTAGAACATTCAAGAATACCCGTATTGAAACATTACAAAGGTGTCTGCCATGTGTATGTGGACGAAGGGGCAGACATGTCCATGGCCGAAGAAATCTGTTTCAATGCCAAGGTGCAGCGTCCGGGGGTTTGCAATGCCATGGAAACAATGCTGGTACATCGGTCAATCGCGCCGAAATTTCTGCCAAAAATGGCCGAACGTTATGTAAGTTCAGGGGTTGAAATCAGGGGCTGCCCTGAAACATGTCAGATCTTACCGGATGCACAAAAGGCCAAAGAAGCCGACTGGCCGGCGGAATATCTCGATCTTGTTTTGGCCGTGAAGGTGGTCGAGGACATGGACCAGGCTGTCTTGCACATTGCAAATTACGGCTCAAGCCATACGGAAGCCATTGTGACACGCAGTTATGAAAGGGCCAAACGTTTTGTGCGGGAAGTCGATTCTTCGGTGGTTCTGGTCAATGCCTCCACGCGGTTTAATGATGGTGGTGAGCTCGGATTGGGCGCCGAAATCGGAATCAGCACTTCAAAACTGCATGCCTTCGGTCCCATGGGGGTTGAGGAACTGACGACGACCAAATTTGCTGTATTTGGAGATGGGCAGATCAGAACATAGAACGATTGCCATAAAAATGTTCCCATGTATCCGCAGCTTTTTTTCCCATCTCACCTCCAGGCCACTTGAATTGTTATTGCTTGAAAAGCGGGGAATTTTTGAAACGCATAGGACTCTTCGGCGGTACGTTTAACCCGATTCATATGGGGCATGTCCAGGTGATTCACGAAGTTAAAGAGGGATTTGATCTGGATAAAATTTTTATAATCCCTTCGGCCCTGCCACCGCACAAGGAGACGGCAGGAATAATAGACGGTTTGGATCGTATTGAGATGATCCGTCTTGCATTTTCAGACGATCCGGATTTTGTGGTCTCCGATGTTGAGCTGAAACGTTCAGGGTTTTCATATACCATCGATACGGTTCGCCATTTTAAATCCATTCTGCCCGAGAATACAAAACTCTACTTCATTGTGGGACTGGATGCATTTCTGGAAGTAGATACCTGGAAATCTTATAAGGATCTTTTCCTGCTGATTCCGTTCATCGTCATGTCTCGAACCGCAACCGGTCAAAGCGACACGGTTTTGAAATGGAAAAACCTTGGAAGTTATATTAAATCCAGGATTTCAGATAGATATAAACATTCTGTTCCACGATCATGCTACATTCATGACGAAAAACAACCCGTCTTTTTGTTTGAGGTAACCCCCGTGGATATTTCATCGACAGAAATTCGTGAGCATATTAGAAAAGGACGCACGATTAAATCCCTGGTCCCGGAAACTGTCGAAGATTTAATAAAAACCAAAGGACTCTATTTATGACAAATGTGCCCGATTCTTCCATGGATCCGAACCTTGATCTTTTTGTTAAAGCCGCTTTTGGGAAAAAAACCATCGACCTGGTGGTTCTTGACGTCCGGAAGCTAACTTCTTTAGCCGACGTCTTTATCATCTGCAGTGGCCGTTCCAACCGTCAGGTTTCTGCAATTGCGGAGCATATTCAGCTGGATCTAAAGAAACAGGGAATAACACCGTTGCGTGTTGAAGGGAAAAAAGAAGGACATTGGGTTGTGCTTGATTATGGTCATGTGATCATACATGTTTTTTTCGAACCCGTACGTGAATTCTATGATCTTGAAGGTCTCTGGATAGATGCGGAACCCATAAAAACCAAAAGCCTCATCAACACCAAGGAAGAGCGAATTTAAAAATGAAAAAAGCGGTGTTTGATCGCATCGAAGTCATGCAAGGGGATATAACCACCCTGAAACTCGATGCCATTGTCAATGCGGCCAATCGTTCGCTTCTGGGCGGCGGCGGCGTGGACGGTGCCATCCATAGGGCAGCCGGACCGGAACTTTTAAGTGAATGCCGAAAAATCGGCGGTTGTTCTACCGGTATGGCCAAAATAACAAAAGGATATAATCTCCCCGTCAGATACATCATCCACACGGTGGGTCCGGTTTACCGTGGAACGGATGAAGACGGGAGACTTCTTTCAGGCTGTTACTTGAACAGCTTGAAACTGGCGGTTAAAAATCATATTACGTCCATCGCCTTCCCCGCCATAAGCTGTGGAGCTTACGGGTATCCGTTAAAAGAGGCTTGCAGCATCGCAATCGATACGACATATGATTTTTTGAACAACAACCGCACCCTAAAAAAAATTGTCTTTATCCTCTTTTCCGCTGAAGACTACGATGTCTACAAGGAATACCTGAAAAATTTTGTGCATAATCAGTAAGATTAATAATATTCCCATCGCCAATTCCAAAATGCTCAAAGCCGATCGTCACCGTTTTTTTAACAGTTAATTCAGTATTAAACTAGATATTTTTTTGACCCCTTCCATTGACAAATCCTATTGTCGGGACTATGTTGTTACTGATTTTAAGCTCGCTCAGGCAGGCAATTTATTTAGAAAAGGAGAATATAATGGTTGAAGTTACCGAAGCAGCGACGAAACAGATTGCTGAATATTTCAAAGGTAAAGAGGTCGCACCGATCCGGATATTTTTAAATTCAGGTGGGTGAGGCGGCCCGTCACTTGCCATGGCTCTGGACGAGCCAAAAGAGACAGACGATGTCTTTGACATCGACGGTTTTAAATATATTGTTGACAAAGCGTTTTTGATAAAAGCAACACCGATTAAAGTAGATTTTTCGGAAATGGGATTTAAACTCGATTGCGGGATAGATTTCGGAGCAGGATGTTCGGGCTGCGGAACAACAAGCACCTGCGGTTAAGCATATAGCCGATTTTATTTATAGGGCAACACTTGATTGGTGTTGCCCTTTTTTTTGTCAAACTAGAAGCTGTCTCAAAAATAGTACCCTAATTGAGCGAAAGTTTACGATGCCCCCCGGTGAAACAGGCTTCGAATTTCACAGGGCAGGCAGATCCAAGGCATCAAGGACGAAGCCATAGGGGTTGGATGCATTTTTGAAATGGCGTTAAAAAATGTTACACGATATGAAATGTCGCCCGCTAAAGACTTTTTACGAGTTCAATACGCTTTACCCCCCGATGCAGGTCTCGGCTGAACACGGAATACACACGCGCTTAGCGTCATCGGTTTCAACCATCTTTGTTGACATGGTCATTTCGCCGCACGTTGAACAGGCTTCGGATCGTGCCAGGGGGGCATAGGGCGGCATAATAAACCGGACCGCCTCTGTATCGAAGACCTCGGTAAAGGGTTTTGACAGAAGGTCTTCCGATTTCAGCATCTTATGGCGTCGTTTCTCTTTTTCGGTTGCCGTGCCGGATGAAATGGCTGCGTCGAGCCGACCGAATTCTTCTTTGGCCTCACCCCTATATCGATAATGTTTTTTACGGGAAAACCGGTAAGCCCGATGGTCCGATCGGTTCAGGATGGTATATGCGTTTTTTCCGTAATCCTTTAAAATGAGATTACCCTTCCCGGTTGAAGCCCCCAGGACTATTTGCAACGCGTCAACGGCGCATGAGTCATTTTCACTAATGGCAACAACCTCTTCATCCTTTGATCGTTTAAGTTTAAGAAGACTCATGGCCTCTTTGGCAACAAGATAGCCGTACACAAGACCCGGACAAAGATGTCCGTGAAATTCGATGCATTTTTTAAGATCTTCCGGCAGGTTGGATTTTATACCTGGTGCCGCTTTCATGGGCAACCTCCTTTAATCCGATGGTCAGTCCGACGTAAAGCTTTGAGTCTTGATGGCCGCTTAGAAAGTCGGAAAAGCGACCTTTTTATTTCTTTGAGGCAATCTGTTTACCAGAGGGATTTTAATCTTCATCTTCAGAATCTTCATCTTCAGAAGAATTAGGATCAGGGAGGAGATTCCCGGCATGATTAGATTTTTCTAAAGTTTCAGTTCTGTCTTTGTTTTCACGAAGATCCGATTTGAGGACCTCAATATATTGCCTCGCCAGTTTTTCTCCTCCTAATTTCAGGTATAACAGAACGATTTTTTGGGTGTGCCGGTCATTTCTCTGTTTATAAGGGACCAAATTTATCAAACGTTTAAAAGTATATCGAAACTCATCCGGAATATTCAAACGCGTTACCATGATCTCTCCTGGGTACAATTCCTATTTACACTTAATTTTGAAAGTTTTGTAAAAACCCGCTTTAAAATTCATTAGCTTTCACAATAAGTCATGACTGAAAAAAGTAAAGTATTTTATCAATTTTTTTTAAAACTTTTGCCCGCACGCGAAGAATATTCGGAACACGGAAATTTGGGATCTCGAGTTCCAAAAAAAATATTATAAATTGAACAAATCATAATCGATGTGATAACATCTATATCAAATTGAAATTCCTTCGCAACCACAAATCAATTTCTACTTAATGAGGATAGATAAAGGCCATGACCCTAAAAGAATTGAATCCAGGAAACATACTGAAAACATCCGGAAACTACTGGGAAGCTTGTACCCTTCACGCCGGCGTCAAACTCGATGTTTTTTCGATTATCGGCAACAACCGTCTCACCAACAACGATGTCTCAGACAAACTCCATGGCGACCAGAAAGGCGTTGAAATGCTTCTTAATGCCCTTACCGCCATGGGTCTTTTGGAGAAAAATGACAATACCTATTCAAACACAGCCTTAAGTTCGGCGTTTCTTGTCAGAGACGCTTCCCGTTATATCGGCCACATCATTCTACACCATCATCATCTGATGGATTCCTGGAGCAGATTGGATGTTGCGGTTAAATCAGGCCGACCGGTGAGAGATAACGCCGCTCATACAGATGAAGAACGCCGAGAAAGTTTTCTCATGGGGATGTTCAACCTGGCCATGAATCTGGCTCCGGTTCTGGTACCAAAAATAGACCTGTCAAAGCGTCATCATTTACTAGACATGGGCGGGGGTCCCGGAACGTATTCGATTCATTTTTGCTTAAAATATCAAAAGCTTAAGGCTACTATTATTGATCTGCCTTCCACACGACCTTTTGCTGAAAAAACCATCGCTAAATTTAATTTGCAGGACCGGATCGATTTTAAGGCGGTAGATTATCTCGAACATGAGATTGAAAGGCTCTACGATGCAGCATGGCTGTCACAGATTCTCCATGGAGAAAGGCCCGAAGACTGCCGCAAAATTATCGGAAAGGCCGTTTCCGCCCTTAAACCCGGGGGGATGATCATGATACACGAATTTATCTTAAATAACGCAATGGACGGGCCGCTTTTCCCGGCTCTGTTCTCCCTGAACATGCTTCTGGGGACCTCCGGTGGCCAGTCCTATTCTGAAAAACAGCTGACGGCCATGCTCTCTGATGCCGGCGTCGGGGATATCCGGCGCATTTATTTCGACTCCCCCAATGATTCTGGGATATTAACCGGCATCGTTGCGTCTTCTCCATAAACAATAGCGCCACGAATGCCAACATGTCAAAAATATGTTGAGCATGTTGGGAGGATTAAAATTTGAAGCTAACCCTGGAATTGGGCAGAAAGAGTCGTTTTTCAAGGGCCTCGGGATGTGGAATGATGAATAACGATCCCATTACCCGCAGAGAATCGATAAAAAAACTGCTTAAGATCTCAGGAGGTCTTGCATTGACCGGGATGACGGCATGGCCTTTTCAGAGAGATCTTGCGGCCTTTTCCGGATCGACCCGTCAGAGTTTTGTCATTGAGGGGATCGGCCGAAGTCATGAATATTCGGTCAAAGCTTTAACTCGAAAGGTTTTTGAAGCCGCCGGCGGAATACAACGATTTATTTCAAAACAGGATGTGGTGGTAATTAAACCGAACATTTCCTGGGCCAGAGCCCCTCATTTAGGTGCAACGACCCATCCTGAAGTTTTGGAAGCAGTGGTCGAGCTTTGCCAGGAGGCCGGTGCTAAAAAAATCAGGATCGCCGACCATACCATCCACGATGCAAGACGCTGCTTTGCCATTACCGGCGCCGGGATGGTGTCCAAAAGAACCGGGGCGGAGCTTGTCTATCCCCGATCATCCCTGATGCGCAAAATGAAAATACAGGGTCACCGGCTGGATGTGTGGCCGGTTTTTGTGCCCCTTGTAGAGGCCGACAAGGTGATCAACCTGCCGGTGGCCAAGGTCCATGTGCTGAGCGGTTTAACCCTGGGCATGAAAAATTGGATCGGTGCTGTGGGCGGTCGGAGAAATGCACTCCATCAGGATATCCACATGACCATCGTGGATTTAGCTCAGTTTTTCAAACCGACACTGACCCTGGTCGATGCCATACGAATCATGATCCACAACGGTCCATCCGGAGGAAACCCTTCAGACGTGTCGGTCTCAAACCGTCTGATCTTGAGCAACGATCCGGTTGCAGCCGATGCCAAAGCGGCAGATCTTTTTAATTTTCGACCCCAGGACATCGGCTTTATTCGTCTCGGAAACAAATGGGGACTCGGAACATATGAGCTTGAAAAAATCCGTCAAAGCAAGGTAATCATTTGAAAGCAAAACATTTTGTCTGGATACGACGTATAAGCCAGTCTTTTTTTTTGATTTTCTTCATTTTTCTCCTGATTGAAAGCCGTCTTCCTTTAGACATCTATATGGATTACTCCATTGCCATAACCGCTGAACAAAATATTGAATTGAATTATCCGGTAACATTCTTTTTCCAACTCGATCCCTTAATCGCGTTCACATCTTTTATTTCAGGACACCAATGGATCAAAGGTTTTGGGTGGGCCATAGGGATTGTTGTCCTTACCCTTTTCTTTGGGAGGCTCTTTTGCGGTTTTATCTGTCCGTTGGGTACCATTCATCATCTGATGAGCTTTGTCAGACCCGCCTTAAAAGGACAAGCCATGATTGGGGCCAACCAAAAACGTCCGGATCATAAATTTAAATATTTTATCTTAATCATAGTTCTGCTGGCCGCCATTTTGGGCCTCAACTTCACCGGGCTGCTGGACCCCATCGCGTTTCTCTTTCGCTCCCTGTCCCTGGCTATTTTCCCTGGCCTTGGAACAGGTATTAAAGAGATTTTTGACCTCATGGCCCAGTCCGATATCAAAATCTTAAATCATATCAGTTATGGAGCGGAAATTATTGTTTCGCCGGTTTTTGGATACGGGTACGAGGCGTTTAAATCTGCATGGCTTATCGGCAGTATTTTCCTTATTATTTTGTTTCTGAACCGAATCAGGCCGCGCTTCTGGTGCCGAACCCTATGCCCGTTGGGCGCACTTTTGGGCGTTTTTGCCAGATTCAGCATTTTGAAAATGGAAAAATATTCCGAAAAATGTACCCAATGCCAACTTTGTACGAAAACCTGTCAGGGCGCAGCCTCCCCTATTCCGGGCCTGGAATGGGACCCCGCGGAATGTATGTTCTGCTTTAACTGCTTTAATGCCTGTCCTGAAGATGCGGTTGTCTTTAAATTGAAGTGGCCGCCCAAAGCCAATAAAGCACCGGACATCGGCCGCCGTGCCGTTTTGGGGGGCCTGGCCGGTGGTGTTTCACTCCGGCTTCTCGGGAGATTGGATGGCCGGATTCACAAGGTATCGGACCCGCGTCTGATCCGGCCTCCGGGCGCCGTGTCTGAAAAGGATTTTTTAAAGCTGTGTCAGCGGTGTGGGCTCTGCATGAAGGTTTGCCCGACAAACGCCATCAACCCCACACTTACCGAAGCAGGAATGGCCGGATTCTGGACACCGAATCTTATCATGCTCCAGGGATACTGCGAATACACATGTACGCTTTGTGGCAGTGTTTGCCCCACCGGCGCCATACATCATCTTTCAGTTAAAGAAAAAATCGAAGGCCCCATAAGGATAGGATCCGCCTATATCCATCGGGGACGCTGTCTCCCCTGGTCAGAGAACGGTCCCTGCATTGTCTGTGAAGAACATTGCCCCACTTCTCCCAAGGCCATACACCTGAAAGAGGTGACTTACCTGTCCGGAGATGGGAAAACAATCCGAGTAAAACTACCCTATGTAGATCTCAATACCTGTGTGGGATGCGGAATCTGTGAGAACAAATGCCCGGTCAGAGGAAGACCTGCCATCCGGGTGATGGCGGCAGGAGAATCCAGATCTGTTAAAAATCAGATTCTTCTTGGACTATGAAGGTTCCCGCCCACTAGAGACAGGATCTCCGCCGTACGACCACAAGCGGACGGGGTATTGAAAATCATCGTCAACGACCACCCGAAAACCGGTGGCTTGAATTTTCGGCCATAGGCCGAAAAGGCAAAAGCACGTGAGTGCTTTGATCGCTGCATTTGCCACCGGGTGCAAAGCACCCGGTTTTAGGCAAAAATAAACACGCCGGAATTAAATAATTATTCTTCGCGGTTCATTTTTTATTCAAAGCGATATGAATCGAGCCTCTGGGGACAGTGTGACCCTATATTTTGGGATGGGTACAGAAACTGTGCATAACGTCTAAAATAGCGCCCAAATGGTCACTGAGCGAGCAAAACGGACTTTTTACGAGACCATCAATAAGGGGTCACCGGAAAAAAAGTCTACTGTTTGTGTGGAATTTCCTATTCACCATGGGAAGGTTCGTGTTTCTGTTCACCATGGGAAGCGATCTTTTTCGGTGCAGTGTGTGAAGTTTCTTTTATCTCTGCAGAATGTGAAGGTTCCTTTTTCGGTGAAACAGGTAACGGTTCTTTTTTACTGATTCTCCATTTTCCGCCTTCTTTGACCAAAAAGATCTGGCCGTCACAATGTATTGTGCCCGAAACGTTTACAGTGGCGGTATCGCCTTCTTTTTTCGTGACGGTATATTTTAGTTTCGATACATCCACCTTAACGGCGTTATCGAAACTAAACTGTTTTTTAACATGATCCTTGACCACATCTTCGACTTTGGCGTTGCCGCATGCAAACAGCGTTAAAACAGACATAATAATTCCAAAATAAAATAATCTTTTCATTGACCACCCCATTACCTTTTGGTTGTTGAAAATCGAGTTCTGGTGTATTAAACAGATCGTACCCATGGATATGGACTGATAGCATTTGCATTTAAAACGGTCAAGCCGAATCAGGATGCGTCAAAGCAGCCTATCCAAAAAACTGGTTTTATTTCCGAGCATTGGCCACTGTTCTTTTTTACGCTCGCGTATGCACGAGGGTTATGCGCCGCTAAAGGATTGATCCCTTAAAAATCGGATCCGGATGCTTACTTTTTTTTAAACCTAAACCGATATTACTGGAGGACTGTTATGGACAAACCGATTGAAAACTATTGGAAAACCCGGTTGACGGATCTAAAAGAAATTTTGGATGCAAATAACTTTGCAACATTTATTGCGGACAACACCGATGAAGCCAAATCTATTGTCCTTGAAAAAATAATTCCCGAAACATCCCCCAAAAGTGTTTCTTGGGGCGGGTCTATGACATTTACTGCCACCGGTCTTTATGATATTCTAAGAAACAGAAAAGATCTGAAAATTCTCGATTCTTTTGAAAAAAACCTGTCTCCTGAAGAAAGTCTGGAGCGACGCCGTCAGTCACTACTGGTCGATCTTTTTATTTCCGGAAGCAATGCGGTAACCGAGGCGGGTCAACTGGTTAATTTGGATATGATCGGCAACCGAATTTCAGCGATCACCTTTGGCCCCAAAAATGTCATTGTCATCGTCGGGCGCAACAAGATCGTTCCGGACCTGGACGAGGCCATGTTCCGCATAAAGAATTATGCAGCTCCCGTCAACGCCATACGACTTGACAAGAAAACACCGTGTGCCAAAACTTCTTTCTGTGATGACTGTAAAAGCCCGGATCGTATCTGCAATACTTGGACGATTACTGAGAAATCATTTCCCAAAGGAAGGGTGAAAGTAATACTGATTAACCAGGATCTGGGTTTTTAGACTGAAATTCAGGTTAAGCGCTGTCGGTTTCCCCTGGCATCTTGTCTTTATATAGCTGATAATACTTAAAAACTTTTTTAATATAATATTGTGTGGATTTGAAGGGGGGAATGCCTTGATACTGCCTAACATTTCGGCTTCCGGCGTTGTATGCCGCAAGCGCCAGTTTAATGTCTCCGTCAAATTTGTTAACCAGCTGTTTGAAGTACCGAACGCCGCCACTGATATTCTGCTTGGGATTGAAAATATCCTCCACCCCAAGTGCTTGGGCGGTGGATGGCATCAGCTGCATGAGGCCTTTTGCCCCTCTTTTAGAGATCGCCCTGGGGTTGTACCCGGATTCCGCCATTATGATCGCCTTGACAAGGGCGGGATCAACTTGGTGGCGGCTGGACACCTGAATGATGATGGGATGAAATAACTGTTCCTTTTTATTCATATACCCGGATAGTGCGCCGTAAACACGATACCCACCCGCATTTTCATCCGCCAAGGGTTGAGAGATGGAAGGCCTGGATATTTGAGAGGTTTCTTTCATCACGCGGACATCCCTCTGGCCGCTATGGATTGATACTATAGACACACCCAAAATCATTACGAAAATGAAGAAAAAGCGAATGATTTCAACGGATAGAATCTGTATGTTAATTTTTTTATCCATTTGAGATTTCAATTTTGCACATCTGTTCGATCTGTATCAAACAGATTATTTTATCAGACTCGAAATATTCAATGTATCTGTTCGGTGAACCTCGCAACAGCGAAATGGTCTTCCAAGAGCTTGAATCCCGCTAAAAGCGGGAAACATTTTTCATAAGCCTCAATATTTCAGATTCTGAATGTCTACTATAAGATTGGGTATATGGTGTGTCAAGTAAAAAATTAGACATATTGTGCACCAACAAACAATCAACTACAAGATATTGTACTCAAATGAATATTTTTGGCCGGATCTGAATATATTGGGTCTGCTTTTTTTAAAAGCGGCGTTATTACCCCCCTGATTATTTTTTGCAGGAATAAAATGAATGAATTTGGGAAACGATCTATGGGTGAACCAGAGCCCTCAGCCTGTTGAGATTTACCCGATCGTAATCCGTATCCCCTTTGTGTTTGGGCGTTTCGATAATCTTTGGGACATCCCGGAATCGAGGGTCGTTCATAAACAATTCAAATGCGTTGATCCCGATATACCCCTCACCGATGTGTTCGTGGCGATCGACCCGGGAGCCCAATTCTTTTTTGGAATCGTTTAAATGGATAATATAAAGTTTTTCTAGACCGATGACTGAATCAAACGTATCGATGGTTCGACGGTAGGACGCTGGGTTTCGGATATCATAACCGGCCGCAAAAATATGAGAGGTATCCAGGCATATTCCCAGCCGATCCACATCCTTTACTTGGTCCATAATCGATGACAGCTGCCCAAAGGCGTGCCCCAGACCGGACCCCTGACCGGCAGTGGTTTCAAGAAGAAGCCGGGTTCCACGCCCGGTGTTTTGTGCGAATATTTCGTTGATACTAGAGGCGATTCTCGAAATTCCTCTGTCTTCGCCCTTTCCCATATGCGCGCCCGGATGAAGCACAACAAATGGGATGCCCAGCATGGAAGATCGTACTATCTCGCACTTAAGTGCATTACACGACATAACATGTTTCTTTGGATCATAAGATGCCAGGTTGATCAGATACGACGTGTGGGAAGCGATTGCGGTGATGCCTGTCTGTTCTCGGGCCTGATTAAAACAATCGATTTCATCCTGGGACAGGGTTCGTTCCTTCCAGGTGTTGGCGTTTTTTGTAAAAATCTGAAGCGCCGTACAACCGTAAGTCCTGGCCTCATATAGGGAATTGTGAATACCTTTTGCGATTGAAAAATGGGCCCCCAGCAGGACTGAAGTCTCTTTCGGTTTGATTTTATTTTCAGCGGTCATCATATTTCGTCATTTTCTGGTCGATCCAACATGGTCTGAAGACGGCCGATATTCTTCCAAGCGACTTTTTGAGTTTCTGGATTGAAACAGTGAGAAACGCCGATAATAAAGAAAAAACGGGATTTCCCCGCCTTGGGTAAATAGTTGTTGCTTTATTAACGAATTTGATGTTTATAACAAAATTGTAATTTTATTAAAAGGACCCAAACCAACATGAAACGCATCGAAGATATCACCTTGCTATATGAAATAAGCAAGGCACTCAATGAACATCTGGATCTTAAAAAATCTTTATACAAGGTGTTAGAGATACTCTCCAATTCCATGAATATGGTGCGCGGCACCGTTACGATTTTGCATCCCTTGCGAAACGAGATCAACATAGAAGTGGCCCACGGCCTTCCCCACAGGGCCGTGGAACGGGTAAAATACAAACTGGGTGAAGGGATTACCGGCCGGGTCATTGAGACCGGCAAGGCCATCACCATCCCTAAAATCAGCGATGAGCCGCTGTTTCTCAACAGAACCGCTTCCCGTAAGCACACAAAGGACCAGGAACTCTCTTTTTTCTGTGTTCCCATAAAAAAGGGGAGTCAGATTATCGGATCGCTCAGTGTCGACAAGCCCTATGACGCGTCATACTTGCTCAATGATGGCGAAAAACTTCTCTCTGTGATTGCGACCATGATCGCCAGACATGTTATCAATCTGGAAACCATCCGCCTTGAAAAAAAGCGACTCAGTGAAGAGAACATCCGCTTGAAAAATGAACTCGAGAATAAATATCATATAACAAATATCATCGGCAACAGCAACAAAATGCGAGAAGTCTTTCAGATGGTTTCCCAAGTGTCAAAGAGCAATGCAACGGTTTTGATTCGGGGAGAAAGCGGGACCGGGAAAGAACTTGTGGCCAATTCCATTCATTATAACAGCCTTAGAACTAAAAACCGTTTTGTTAAAGTCAACTGCGCAGCCCTGCCCTCGAACCTGATTGAGAGTGAACTCTTCGGGCATGAAAAAGGTTCGTTTACAGGGGCCATCCATCAGAAAATTGGAAAATTCGAGATGGCCAACAAGGGCACCATCTTCCTTGACGAAATCGGACCGGTGGGGATTAATGTACAAGTTAAGCTTCTGCGGGCCTTACAGGAAAAGGAATTTGAACGTGTGGGAGGCCATAAAACCATCAAACCGGATGTTCGCATCATCGCCGCCACCAATAAGAATCTCGAACAAGCCGTTAAGGATGAAAGCTTCAGAGGCGATCTGTATTACCGTCTCAATGTTTTTCCCATCTATATGCCGCCCCTGAGAGAACGAAAGACCGATATTCTGCTTTTGGCCGATCATTTTCTGGAAAAATATGCCGCAGAAAACCATAAAGACATCCGGCGGTTTTCTACACCTGCCATCGACATGCTCATGGACTACCACTGGCCGGGGAACGTCAGGGAACTCGAAAACTGCATTGAGCGGGCCGTGCTTTTGTGCGAAGAAGGCGTCATTCACAGCTATCATCTTCCACCCACCCTCCAGACAGGGATGGAAACCGATACGCTGCCGTCTCTCTCTCTTGATGATGCCGTGGCAAATCTCGAAAGGGAGATACTCATCGATGCCCTTAAGAACACCCGGGGCAACACGACCTTAGCGGCCGACCTTCTGAAAACAACCGTAAGAAAATTCGCGTACAAGGCCAAAAAATACGGGGTCGATTATCGCCATTACCGGTGAGAACACTTTAAGTCCAGTTGTGCCCGTTAAAATTCCGAATCTTTCCCGGCAGCATCAAGAATAAAGCCGTCTTTTTCATATAGTGTGTCCTGGCCGAAAAAACAGCAGCCCGCCGATTTATCGGCGGGCTGCCAAGGTTTAGGCTGTGGTTATATATCGAAATAGAGAAAAAATTCATGGGGATGCGGACGAAGTTTTACATCATTGACCTCATTTTCCGTTTTGTATTCAATCCACATGTCAATAACATCCTGGGTAAAGACATCGCCTTTGAGCAAGAACTCGTGATCCTCCTTGAGTGCCGACAGGGCCTCTTCCAAAGATCCGGGTGCAGAAGGTATCTCCGCCAACTCTTCGGGTGGGAGACCATAGATGTCTTTATCCAGCGGATCGCCCGGATCGATCTTATTTTCAATACCGTCGATGACGGCCATCAGCATGGCGGAAAACGCCATATACCCGTTGCACGAGGGGTCCGGTGTCCGGAACTCGATGCGTTTGGCTTTGGGTGAGGGTGAGTACATGGGAATCCTGACGGCTGCACTTCGGTTACGGCTGGAATACGCCAGATTCACCGGAGCCTCAAACCCGGGTACCAGGCGTTTGTAGGAATTGGTGGTCGGGTTGGTAAAGGCGCACAGCGCGCGGCAGTGTTTAAGTATCCCGCCGATGGCATACAGGGCTTCCTGGGAAACACCGGCATATTTGTCGCCGGCAAAGAGGGGTTGGTCTCCTTTCCAAAGGCTGCAATGGGTATGCATGCCGGTCCCGTTGTCGTTGAACAACGGCTTCGGCATAAACGTCACGGTATGGCCGTATTTGTGTGCAACATTTTTAAGAACATACTTAAACCACATGAGTTGATCACCCATTTCGAGCAGGGGCTTAAATCGCATGTCGATTTCTGCCTGGCCGGCGGTGGCCACTTCATGGTGCTGGCATTCAACATCTATTCCCAACTCTTCGAGGGTCAGGAGCATTTCGGTGCGAAGATCCTGAAACTTGTCCATGGGCGGAACCGGAAAGTAGCCTTGCTTGTGTCTCGGCTTGTATCCCAGGTTGGGGAATTCTTCCCGTCCGCTGTTCCAGATACCTTCAACGGAATCGATCTCATAATAGGCCCGATGATTGGAAGACTCGAA
>JAQYVT010000036.1 GCA_030145345.1 Desulfobacterales bacterium | reverse complement strand
AGCGATTTTCACTGAGTGCATTTCCTTATAAATTTAGTCACAAAAAAACCGGGTCCTTTGCGCCCGGATCTTTGCTGTATAACGGTCAACCAATTAACATAAGCATTTAAATTTTTATTACAACCATTTATTCACCAATTATTAACCATACAATCTTTTAAGCGGTTCGATCTGCCGTGACCCGCTGCACGGATATTTCCTCGAGTCCACGGCGGGTTGAGATTTTTGGAAAAAAATGTTAAAAAGTGTTTAAAGATCTTTCCGTTGCCCCATACCATAAGATGTGACGCCGTGTCGGTAACATACGCGGGAGAGATTTTATTCCCCTGTTTTCACACATGCGTTTTTAACCCAAAGCGAGAGTAAAAAAGATGCAGGATGAACTAAAGGCCGCACAAAAACTGATCGACATCATCATCGATTTCTTTGCAAATTACAGCTACCAGGTGAACCTGGCAGTGTACCAACATTTGAAAGCAAGGGATATAGAAATTCCGTTTCCCCAAAGAGACGTTCATATTGTTTCGCGATCCTGAAAATGAACACCACAGCCGGCGCCGGGTGTTCACATGACCTTTTGGACCGCCCAAAACAGCACCATCCCGACCACAACGGTGCCGCCCAGGGATTTCGTTTTCAGCGCAAAAATAAAGGTTGGCAAGGCCACCCAAAGCTCCGGCCGCCACAGGACCAGGTGCCGGGGCGTACCCACGGTGATCAGCTCCGGCACCAAAAGGGCGCTGAGAATCGCCGCCGGAATCAGGTCGAGCCACTCGATCAGCCATTGGGGGAGATTCCGCCGGGCCAGGAAAAACAGGGGAAACCACCGGGGCAGATAGGTCACCAGGCCCATGCCGAGAACGATCCATAAATATCCTGTATGAACGGTCATTGACTCCATTTTTTTATACCCAGAACCGTCGTTGCCGCGAATATGGACGCCAGGACGATGTATGAGCTGCCGGAAATCATCAGTGACAGAACCGCCGCCGCCAGACCGGAAATGATCGCCGTGAGCACATAGATGCGTCCCTTGAGCTGAAATATCAACAGGCAGATAAACATGGCCGTCAGGGCATAATCGATACCGAATGCACCTTCGGGAAAAAATCTGCCGCTGTATCCGCCCATGAGGGTGCTGGCAACCCAGGCAATATTTGCCGTATGGTTGACCACCAGGGCCGGATCCACCCCCCAGGTCTTCTGGCTGAACCGGGCATGGTTTACGGCAAAACTTTCGTCGGTCACCCCGTAGGCAAAAAGAGAGAGTTTCTTTCGGGTTGTATCGCCCAAAAATACCGCCAGAGACGAACTCATCAAAAAATGCCTCAGATTCACCGCAAAGGTCGTAACAATAATCGCGGCAGCCCCGGCCCCTGCGGACAGCATGGATACGGCAATAAACTGAGCGCTGCCGGCAAACACCAGAATAGACATGAGCATGATTTGAAACGGATTGAGCCCGGCTTTCTGGGCCAGTACGCCAAAAGCAAGTCCGATGGGAATATACCCGAGGCAAATGGGCCAGGCCGCCCCAAGACCCTGAAGAATTGAAGTCTTGACATTCTGCCTGTTTTTTGGTGAATCAGACACCATCTTGTTACGTTTCATAAATACCTAAAAAATGGGTTGCGCTGGGCTCCGGATCGGCCCGTCAACGACGATGGCTTCACCCAAACGCGAAACATTTGCCACGGCCGGGGGGTCGGTTTTCGCTGTGGGGGCTAAAGCAAAAATACTTATATTTTCTTGGCAAATAAATTTTGTCAATTATTTTCTAAGCGCAAGCAAAAAAGACGTCCCGCTGTTGGGAGGAAATATCTTCGGAGGAACGATGATTTTGGACAATCACCCCACGCCCAGGAAGCTTCATGCCAGAAATATTGAAATCTTTACATACGAATACGATGAAAAAAGCATCGTCGCTGAAGGGGTGTTGAAAGAGGACATACGGGTTCCCATCTATGTTTCAGGTCGAAAACACCCGCCTCGCACCGTTCACCATATGGTTGTCCAAATGCGCATCGAGTGTTCATCTCTCACCATCCAAGACATAAAGGTTGAAATGCCGGGGGTTCCGTATGCGGCGTGCAAAGAAACAGCCGGCAGTCTTGACGCGGTGGCAGGTTTGAGAATCGCCCCGGGATTTACATCGAAAGTGAGAAAATCCTGGGCAAAAACAAGCGGTGTTTGCATCTGACGACACTTTTACTAGCCATGGCGCCGGCCGTCATGCAGGGCTACAAGGTTTTTAATGATACCCAACCGAGCGGCGGCGACATTCCATCTGATGTGATGGAAAATTATGTGGTCGATTCGTGCTGGGCGTGGAGAAAGGGCGGTTCTCTTGCCGGTGGTTTGAACCCGGATTGACGGCAAACCGAATGTGAAACCTATAGAATGAAACGAATACAAACACTTGGAATTATAACGCTATTCATTTTGGGTCTCGTTGCCGCGGGCAACACGGCATCCGTAAACACCCCGGATGTCCGCCGCTACGTTTACACCGGCGACGGAAGGCTTGATCTGGTCAGCGCAAAAAACGGGAGAATATTCAACGGGAGATACCGCACCGGCAAGGGCATCTATCACGAAAAGGCCCTCAAAGCCATCGACGGTCTGTTTGGAGCTGACCCTGATTCGGACGGTTTCACCGTATCCCTGCGACTGATCGAGTTTATCGACTTTTTAGAAGATCGTTTTCATCCAGGGGCACGGATCACCATCGCTTCCGGATGGAGAAGCCCCCAATACAATACCGATCTTCGCAACAAGGGGAAACTGGCTGCAACGGCCAGCCTCCATCAATACGGGATGGCGGCAGACATAAAAATCGCCGGAACGTCATCCAAGCACATCTGGAACACTGTCAAAGAACTCGGATTCGGCGGAACCGGCTACTATCAGGGAGAGCTCGTACATGTGGATGTGGGGCCCGCCCGCTCGTGGGATGAGAAAACATCCGGCGTGGGTACGGATATCTCAGCACACAACAAACTGATCGGCCTCGTAACCGACTATGATTTTTATCTGCCGGGGGAGACCCTGGCACTGAGGTTCATCCGAATGACGTCCTTTCCCATCGGCGTCATGCCTGAATTCGTTCTGGAGGGTGTCCCAAAGGACGGTCCGTCCAAGGAGATCGTCCGTTTTAAACCGTCGTTTGCATCCGCCGCCCCCGGCGACTGCCCGCAGTTTTCCCATATGGACCCGATGGCGGGAATCCGTTGGCAATTGCCCCGGGGTATCGTTCCCGGTCGATATACGATCCGTGCGTCATTCTGCCAAAGGCTATGGGATGAGATGCCGGTTGAAATTTTTTCACCGGAATTCGGGGTTGTCCCCAACGCGCCGAAGCAAAATTAAAGGTAAGGCTAAAAAGGTCCCGGTATGATCGAAATTTACAACGCGTTCGGGCTGAAAATTCGAACCTGCCAAGTCGGCCCCTGGGGTCTGAATGCCTATGCCCTGGTCTGTTGTAAATCCCGAAAAAGTGTCCTCATCGACCCTGGGGCCGATCCGGAGGCACTGGAACGACTGCTGGCGGAAAGCGACCCCGTGGCAATCGTGTTGACCCACACCCATTCTGACCACACGGGCGCCCTGGCCCAAATGCGAAAAAGACTGAAGGTCCCGGTAATGGCCCATCCCGGAGATGCGGCGCACCGCGTGAATCTGGATGCCGACCGATGGCTACACCATGGGAGCACCGTTGACGTCGGTATTCTTCAAATAAACGTCGATCATACGCCGGGCCACAGTGCCGATCAAATATCTCTTTTGGTTGAGGATCATCCGGTCGCCATGGTTGGTGATACGATTTTCCAAGGCGGTCCGGGCAAAACATGGTCTGCAGAAGAATTCCGGATCACCTTAAAAACATTACATAAAATCGTCTTGTCCTGGCCGAATGAGACCCGCTGCTATCCCGGCCACGGGCCTGAGTTTTGCTTGGGGGATACGCGAAAGGATATCGAAAAATTTCTCAATAAGGATCATGGATCTTTTTTTGGGGATGCAACCTGGGATATGTAACACTATAATACCCATGGATCCACCAACGGAACCTGTTTTTAGAAGAAATATTAAAAAGGCTCCGGTACGATCTATAAAAAGGCAATGACGTCTATAAAAAACCATGGGGAAGCACACCGGTTCCCTTGTATCGCTTAAAGATCGACCTGGATGGATAAACGGGGAAGAATCAAATGGAGTGTCGGCCCATGGCGTTGAATATTGCCATGCTCAGTATTCATTCGAGTCCCATTGGGGATTTGGGGACCCAAGATACGGGGGGTATGAGCGTCTATGTTCGGGAGCTGGCCAAAGAAATCGGCCGCCGAGGGCATTGCATCGACATCTTCACCCAGCACAATTCCGGCCGGCACCAACGGGTGGTGGATCTATATGACAACGTCCGGCTCATCCACGTGTCCGGAGGAACCCGGGGCAGTGTATCCAAAGGCGCCCTTTATGCCTATTTGCCCCAACTTTTTCACGATCTGGAATCCTTTAAAATCAAACAAAACCTTGAATATGATATCCTCCACAGTCATTACTGGCTCTCGGGAGTTTTGGGGGCCATGGCCCAGTCCGCCTGGAATATCGATCACCTGCTCACGTATCACACCCTCGGCGCAGTAAAACAACAGACCTGTCCGTCGGAGCATGAGACTGAATTGCGGCTGACCAGCGAACGAAGACTGGCCAGGGGGTGTGATGGGCTGGTCGTTGCCACCCAAAAGGAGAAGGAATATTTAAGCCGATATGATGTGTCCGATGATAAAATTACAGTGATACCGTGCGGCGTCGATCTTCACCGATTCAAACCCTTGGACAAACCATCCGCCCGCCGGCAATTGGGGTTTTCCGAAGATGATTTCATCGTCCTCTACGTGGGACGGTATGCCCCCGTAAAGGGACTCCACCGCCTGTTCGAAACCGTTGGCCGCCTGGCACATCTTCCGGGTCTTCGGCTGGTCATGGTCGGGGGCGACGGCCCGCACACGCCGATGTTTCGACAGCTTCAGTCTCAAGCAACGGCGTTGAACATTCAAAATCGCGTAACGTTTGCCGGAAGGGTCGAACAGAAAACACTGCCCCAATATTACAGCGCTGCGGATGTTCTCGCCGTGCCGTCCTATTATGAAAGTTTTGGTCTGGTGGCCCTCGAAGCCCTGGCGTGCGGAACCCCTGTTGTGACAACACCGGTGGGGGCCATGGAAAAGATGGTTAAAGACGGCGTGACCGGATATGTGGCCACGGATTCGGATCCAAAACATTTTGCCCGTCTCATCGAAGCCATCGGGTTAAAACAGCAGCAAAACAGCCTGTCGCCGTCTAAAATTCGGGCGTCGGTGACTCAATTTACATGGGCACGATCCGCTTCTTTGTTGCTCGAAGCCTACCGACGGGCCTTGCACGAACCATAGAAAAATTAAAAAAAGAGGAGATTCAATGTGTCGGATAGATCAGAAATAATGGTGATTACCGCCCATCCGGATGACGCAGAATTCGGTTCGGCGGGTTCGGTCGCCAAGTGGACCCGGGAAGGTCGACGGGTGGTCTATGTGGTGTGCACCAGCGGTGACAAGGGCACCGACGATCCGGATATAACGCCGCAACAGCTTGTGAAAATTCGAGAAAAAGAACAGATGGCGGCCGCAGCGGTATTGGGGGTCTCTGGGGTGGTTTTCCTCCGATATCCGGATCAGGGGCTCGAAGATACGCCGGATTTCCGCAAAGCCATCGTGAGACAAATCCGAACGTATAAACCTGAAATGATCGTAACATCGGATCCCTACCGGCGCTACATCTGGCACCGGGACCACCGGATCACCGGCCAGGTAACCCTGGATGCGGTCTTTCCCTATGCCCGGAACCTGCCGGCCTACCCGGATTTGATCGAAGAAGGGCTCATGCCCCATACCGTTCAAAAAATCCTGTTCTTCGGCGCCGAAGACCTCAACTTGCGTATCGACATCACCGAGACCTTCGACCTCAAACTCGCTGCCCTGCGCTGTCATGAAAGCCAAATGGCCCAGCTAAACATTCCTGATCTGGAAAAAAGGCTGTGGGAGCGGTGCAGGGAAATGGCCCAAGGGGCTGATTTCGAGGTGGCCGAAGCGTTCCACCAGGTGACGGTGTCCCTTTGATGGGGATCTTGGACCCGTTTTTCCGATATTGTACGGGATTTATGGGGATTCCAGCAACGCGTTCAATCGATCCCACAGCACCTCGGCGGTGGTAAAGCAGATGCCGTGAAGTCCCAAGGCCTCAGCGGCCTTTACGTGCTCTAAGGTGTCGTCGATAAAGACGGCCGCTCCGGGTTCAACCCCCAGCCGGCCGAGGGTCATCTCGAAGACCGCCGGATCGGGCTTGACCACCCCCTCGTCGCCGGAGCAGAAAACAACGTCGAACAGGTGGCCGATATTCCAATCCGCCAGCCAGTTTGCCAAACCCGGCGGCGAATTGGAGAGCACCGCCAGTTTGTAGCGGCCGTACAGAAGATGAATGAGTTCTGCCACACCGGGGTTGAGGGCCTCATCGGCATGATACCGGCGACGAAACCCACCGATGTCTTCGGCAGCGTTCAACCCGAGTTCAGGTCCGATGGCGTGCCAGAACCCTTCGGCGGTCTTCCGGCCCAGCAGCGCGTCTTTCCAGGCGTCGCTGCCGAACATGATGGCGTTGATGGAATCGGGGGCGAGCCCCAGATCTTTCTCGTATCGAGCAAACAGGGCGGGCGGCTTTTGGGCCGAGATGACCCGCCCGAAATCGAAAATTATTGCACGTATCATAACCAAAGGGTTTAACCGTTTGAAATAAAATCTTCCACCAATGAAAATGCAACATCATCCGTGTATTGAACCGGTGGATGTTTACAATAGTCGGCTGAAGGGGCTTCCAACACACCCCCGACGTTTCTTTGAATGGCCAGTTTGCACAACCGGATGCAATCGATGGCAGCACCGGCGGAATTGGGTGAATCCTCCACCGAGAGTCTCAGCTCGACATTCATGGGCTATCGCCGAAAACCCTTGTGCCTGCCCCGTGAAATGTGAAGCATATTTAACTGGGGCGGCCGTGATCCGGACAAAAATTGCTCATTTATAAATAGGAAACCCACCGTGCCCGTTTTACAATTGTGGATGGACACTAGAGAGCACAACCGCATTGCTGGTTCCAAATAATGCGCTTCAACAGATACTTTTGCAATACTTGGTTAATTTTTTCAATAAAAATTCCCCAAAGATTCCATGATCTCCTGCTGCAAAAAACAGGCGAACCCCATCGATTCCTTCAATTTTTCACGAACTTTTCATTTGAATTTCATAATTGTTTCACGTTCCGGGTCCATACTTAACGCAAAATTAAAACCCTTAACCCAAGACCCCGGAGGTGACAAACATGTCCGAGTGTTTAAAGCGATCGATCTATTTTTTTCTGGCCATGACGTTTTTGGCGTCGGCCTCGGCCGTTCAGGCAGAAGACACCGAAAACCACAAAACCCTTTCCCCCTATTTTTTCATAGAAAACGGGGATCCTTCCGTGGACCGTTTTCCCCTGAAGAGCAACGACGTACACGTCAACATCAACGGCGTTCTCGCGGATGTGATCATCACCCAAAAATATGCCAATGCCGGCGCCCGGCCCATTAACGCCCGCTACATTTTTCCCGCCGCCACCCGGGCGGCGGTTCACGGCATGACCCTGAAGATCGGCGAGCATATCATCCGTGCCAAAATCAAAGAACGGAACCTGGCCCAAAAGGAATTCAACACCGCCAAAAAACAGGGAAAAAGTGCATCTTTGCTCAAGCAGCAGCGACCCAATGTGTTCAGTATGAATGTGGCCAATATTATGCCCAAAGACATCGTCGAAATCGAACTCCACTACACCGAACTGCTCGTTCCCACAGACGGAACCTATGAATTTATCTATCCCACGGTGGTGGGTCCCCGCTACTCAAGCCAAAGTGAAGCAGATTCTCCGGAAACGGACAGATGGATAAAAAATCCCTATCTTGTCCAAGGCCGTGCCCCTGGAACCGAATTTAACATTGCCCTTTCCATTTCAACCGGCATTCCCCTTCAGGAGGTTGTGTGCCCGTCCCATGAAACCGAAATTTCGTGGGAAAGCAAATCAATGGCCCGGATCCTCATGGCAAAATCTGAAAAATCCGCCGGGAATCGCGATTTTATTTTGAATTACAGACTCACCGGTAAAACCATTGAATCCGGCTTAATGCTCTATTCCGGTGAAGAAGAAAATTTTTTCCTGCTGATGGTTCAACCCCCCGAACAGGTCCGGCCGGCGGATATCCCCCCCCGGGAGTACATCTTCGTGGTGGATATTTCCGGCTCCATGAACGGATTTCCCCTGAATACGGCCAAAAAGCTTCTGAAAAATCTCATCGGCCATCTCCGGGAATCGGACAAATTTAACGTGGTTCTTTTTGCCGGCGGTTCCAAAGTCATGGCCCCTGCATCGGTGCCGGCCTCCGGGAAAAATATTCACAGCGCCATCCGGCTCATCGACCGGCAGCAGGGCGGCGGGGGTACGGAACTTTCGTCCGCCTTGAAAAAGGCCCTGTCATTGCCCGGAGACGAAACCTATTCCCGAACGATTCTCATCATCACCGACGGATACATTTCTGCGGAAAAGGATGTTTTTCATCTGATTCAACAGAACCTGGACCGCACCAACGTCTTTTCTTTCGGCATCGGGAGCAGCGTGAACAGGTACCTCATCGAAGGAATGGCCAAGGCCGGACAGGGCGAACCCTTCGTGGTCACCAAACCCCACCAAGCCCCGGGTGCTGCCGAACGGTTCCGCAACTATGTTCAATCACCGGTGCTGACCCGCATAGCGGTCAAATACGACGGTTTTGAAACCTATGATATAGAACCCCCCGCCATTCCGGACCTGTTTGCCCAGCGACCTATCATGGTTTTCGGTAAATGGCGGGGAAACCCCCGCGGTGTCATTGAACTTACCGGCCTCGGCGGAAGCGGAGAATTTCTTCAGACGTTCAATGTGTCTGAAACCAAACCCTTAGAATTGAACTCCGCCCTGCGGTATTTGTGGGCGAGGACGCGGATCGGGCGTCTGTCAGATTTCAATTTTAAAAAGAACACCCCTGAAAACAAGGCCCAAATAACCGCCCTGGGACTGACCTATGATCTCTTAACGGCGTACACTTCATTTGTGGCCGTACATGAGGTCGTCCGCAATTCCGAAGCGCCGGCCGAAGATGTTCATCAGCCGTTGCCGCTGCCGTTGAACGTTTCCAACCTGGCCGTGGGGGGATCCATGTCAAGGGTTCCCGAGCCCGAGTTGTACCTATTGCTGGTCATTGCCCTTCTGATTTTTATCACCACAATGGGGCATAAAACCTATTTTCGCCGCCGTACCCAAGGGCCCTTTGACAGACGTTCGCTTCAACAGGTCATGGAAATTCGGGGTGAACGCACGCCGCAAACAAAAAAAGTCCGTTTTAAAAGGAGGGTTGATGGATGCCGGCGCCGAGCAAACGCAGAACGGATGTTGTAAAAAACTGCATTTTTTATATGGCCGCACTGCTCATTGCCGTGGGGCTCAAATACCATTACAGCCGTGCCCCCAGTGACCGCCTCGCCTGGATATTGGGTCCCACTGCCGGCGTGGTGGAATATATGAGCGGAATCGGGTTCGAAAAAGAACACGGAACAGGATTTGTCAGCCGCGGGCACCGAATCATCATTGCACCGTCGTGTGCCGGCGTGAATTTCTTGATCATTGCCTTTTCCATGGCCGCATTTTCAGGCCTTCATCGTTTCAGATCTTTTGGAGCCCAGGCTTTTTGGCTGGGGATCAGCGCCCCAGGGGCCTATTTTTTGACCATCGCCGTAAATGCCGTCAGAATCGTTGCGTCCATTTATATGAATACGGCCGACATTCACACCCCATGGCTGACCCCCGGACGGCTTCACCGGATTGAAGGTGTTTTTATCTACTTTTTCGCCCTCTGCCTGTTTTATTGGACATTGGAGAACACCTTTCGTCTCTGTACCCCGGGCCCGGGGCAAAAGCGGAAAAAATGGGTCCAGCCCGATTCAGATTCCACTGGAAAGTTTCCTCCGGCCGTTATCCCTTTGTTCTGGTATCTTTTGGTTTCTCTGGGTATTCCGCTCTTAAACCGCGCATATCACACTAACGGCCCCCGGTTTGTGGAACACTGCCTGGTGACGCTGGCCGTCTGTATGGTTGTTTTTTTATCTGTTTTTTTGATACAGTCATGTTGCAGAAGGGTTTGCAGGAGAATACAATCTAAATCGACAACATCTGCGGCCGTCGGCCCATCGGCCGTTTAAAGACCGCTTTTTAATTCTTCAGCACAAAAGAGAGGCGTCATGAAACCAAAGATCCTGATTGTTGAAGACGAACCTTCCATTACGGACACCATCCAGTACGCCCTTGAAACCGACGGGTTCGACACGGTGGCGCTTTCATCCGGAACGGCCGTCATCCCTTTGTTGTCCCAAGATCCGGTGGACCTCATCGTCCTAGATATCGGCCTCCCGGACATCAACGGGCTCGAATTGTGCAAAACCATCCGAAAGGCCCACGACATCCCGATTATTTTTCTGACGGCCCGGGCCGATGAGATCGATCGGGTGGTGGGGCTCGAAATCGGCGCGGACGACTATTTGACCAAGCCTTTCAGTCCCAGAGAGCTGTCTGCCAGGGTCAAGGCGGTGCTGAGACGAACTCGCCGGGCGTCGCCGTCAACAATGTCCGCTCCGGGCTTTAAGGTGGATGAATCCAAGCGCCGAATATCCTATTTTGACAAGATCCTGGACCTTTCCCATTATGAATTCAAGATCTTAAAAACATTTATCCGTCGGCCGGGGCATGTCTATTCCCGGGATCGATTGATGGATTTGGTATGGGAAGAACCCGAAACCAGTATGGACCGAACCGTGGATACCCATATAAAGAACATTCGTGCCAAATTAAAAACCGTCAAACCCGATGTGGATCCCATCGTCACCCACAGGGGCATGGGATATTCATTGAAAGAGGAGTTATGAAACTCGGCGCCCGTATTTTCTTTTGTTACATTCTGATTTTCGCTGTCTGCTTCTATTACCCCATCGACTGGGTGGTGGAAAATCTCCGAATCCGCTATCTTGAAAGTGTCGAAGACCCGCTGGTGGATCAGGCCAATATTTTGGCCGGCATCATCGGTCTTGAAATGGAGGCCGGTCGGTTCGATGCTGAACGGATGCACACCGTATTTTCAAATGTCTACGATCGTCCTTTATCCGCTAAAATTTACGACCTGGCCAAAACACGGGTGGACATGCAGATCTACATCACCGATAAAAACGGAACCCTCCTCTTCGATTCCGAAAATCGCGCCAATGTGGGTGCGGATTACTCAAAATGGCGGGACGTTCGTCTCACCTTAGCGGGGGAATACGGCGCCCGAACCACCCGCATCGATCCCGAGGACCCCACATCATCCGTTCTGTATGTCGCCACGCCCCTTTTGGTGAAGGGACAGATTGCCGGTGTGTTAACCGTGGCCAAACCGACCACCAACATCAACAACTTTTTACAGGATGCCAAACCCAAAATTATCCGTGTGGGAATTCTCGCCCTCATGGCCGCCGTGTTGCTCAGCCTGTTGGCATCCGTGTGGATCACCCGCCCCATTAAACGGCTCACCGGTTATGCCAATGACGTTCGCCACGGCAAACGGGTTGAATTTCCCAAACTGGACCAGAGTGAAATCGGCGAGATGGGGAACGCTTTCGAAAAAATGCAGGCGGCGTTGGAAGGGAAAAAATATGTGGAGCAGTATGTACACGCCCTGACCCACGAGATCAAAAGCCCCCTGTCCGCCGTCCGCGGGGCCGCGGAACTCCTCGAAGAAAAAATGGCCCCCGAGCAGCGGGCCCGTTTTTTATCCAACATCCGCAATGAAACCGATCGAATTCAGCAGATTGTGGACCGGCTCCTGGAGTTGTCGGAACTGGAAAATCTGAAGATTCTGAAGAACATAGAGAATATTTCCGGTCTCTCGTTGGTAAAAACGGTGGTGGAGAGCAAACAGCCGATGCTTTCAAAAAAACATCTGAAGGCCGTGGTCCAGATTCCCCCTGATCTTCGGGTGAGAGGTGATTCCTTTTTACTCCATCAGGCCCTGGGCAACCTTGTTCAAAACGCCATCGATTTCAGTCCTGACCGCGGTCAGATCGAGTTGACCGGAGAAGGGGACGGGAACATGCTCAGATTTACCGTGGACGACAACGGTCCCGGCTTCCCGGACTATGCCAAAGACAAGGTTTTCGATCGATTCTTCTCGTTGAAACGGCCGGACAGCGGGAAAAAAAGTACCGGCCTGGGGCTGAATTTTGTCAAAGAAGTGGCGCTGCTCCACAACGGACGGGTAACACTGGAAAATCTCCCGGAAAAAGGGACCCGGGCCACGCTGATTCTCAGAATCTAATCAAAGCCTAAAGATCCGGGCGCTCGGTGCAGGGCATGATTCCAGGACCCGGCAAGGGTGCTTTCAAGCCGCCTTTGGATTCGCCTTGGATCAGAGACGGTATGTCCGGATATGCATAGAGGGTCAATGCATTATTTTGGGGCAATCCCCCGGTATCGGCAGACGGTCCGTAAATGCTGTGGACCGCTCTTCCCTGCATCCTCAGCAGAGACGTCTGCTCTCCCCGATGCTGGGCCGTATGGGCGATCCTTCGCAGCATAATCCAGGTTCTCGTCCGCAGGGCATCAAAAAAAGCAACGTTTTCCTCCCACCAGGATTTGTCCTTTTCCATCAGCATTGCCAGTCGTTTTTCCGAATCCTCGGCATACCGCCTGATAAATTCAATCCGGGTTTCCTTTTCGGGCAGCGGCGGGGCTCCCACATCGATGCCGAACATATTGCAGAACCATTTGTCTTCACTCATACACTGATGGATCATGTGCTCCAGAGGATTCCGGTCTCTTCGGTCCAACGGGTGAGGACGGATGAAAAGGTCATCATCTTTGAACATACTCCAAACGCTGAGGGTCTTGATCCGTTCGGTGTCATAGGTGTCCACAAGAAAACTATATTCCATTTTTGCCTCCTTTTGCCGTCCATTCCCCTGGTATTATCTTTTTTTAATACCCGCACGGTTGTTTATGAACGTTGGGGATCATTCCCGCTCTTGCAGCAGCCGAACCACCTTGAGAATTTGTTTCAACTTCTTCACATTTCGACACGCCTTAAGATCGTCTGCCTTGGCGATTTTCTTCACCAGTCCTTTGAGTCTTTGTTCTCCGTTGCTCAGTTTTTCGGCTTCGGCCCGGATTCGTTCCTGGAGGGCTTTGATCTGGCCGACCCCCGAACCCGGATCCCTGGGATCCGACACCTTTTTTTTAAATCCCAAGGACTCGAAATACTTCACCAGTTCCTCGAGTTCCGGAATCGACATGTCCGCCGAAGATCTCACCCCCCAATAGGCAATCACGTCCCGATATTCGTCATCTGAAAGGGGAATCTCTTTCTTGGCGATATGCACCACGGCCAGCAGTCCGTTCCGCCGCTCCTGAAGCTTGCCCGCCATCTTTCTGGCGGGCGTGTCCGCCGTTTTTCTGGAGGGTTTACCCGCCGTCTTTGTGGCGGGCGTGTTCGACCGCTTTTTTTTATCTTTGTCACCGACGTTCATGGCAATCCTTTCAAGATCCTACAGCGGTATCGAGGCATGGGCTTTTGTCCGCCTAATTTGAGCAATTGTCGAGTTTGCCGAAGATGCAAGGCATGAGACATGCAGCTGTAGTATGCTACTGCAACTGTCTCATAACGCAGCAGATTCGGTAAAATCGGCAATCCCGGAGGGTTTCAAATCGTGACTTTTTTTAACAAATGCAAAACGACCCAACAGGTGAGAAGCGATAAGGCTTTGATTGCTATTTAACGGTCTAAAATAATTTATTTTATTTTACTCCGTCACTATTTGAAACGCTCAATTTAGGTTTCTTTTCCATTATACTAATACCCAAATTTACGAAAGTCGAGGGTGCATTGTCCCGGTATCGAAGATTCGGGGCTTCCTCAACTTTGGCTCAATGGGGGTAAAAAATTTCGGGTTTCAAAAAAAAGATTGATAATGCACCATGTGGTATTATGTTTGGGGTGTTAATACATGGGTATAACAACGAAACCTTCCGGTTGGAATTTGCCATATACAGCCCCAAGGACGGATAATATAGATTCGAATATGGTGACCGCTCAACAGGGTAGGGTTCAAGATCCGGTTTGCAGCATGGACATAAATCCGAAATCGGCCCATCCGGTTTACGCGTACAGGGGCCGCACCTATTATTTCTGTGCTGAAAACTGCAGAACGGCATTTGCAAAAAATCCGGCAAAGTACCTGAAGCCAAAAGGTTTTTTCGGCCGCTTTCTGGACCGGATGGCCAAGTCCAATAAAAAGGCGTTCGGCTGCAAAGGGCCCTCGTGTCACTGAGCCGAAGATAAAAGGAGGTATTGTCATGAAAGATTCGGGAAGTTTACATTTGAAGGTGCAGGAACAGTGTGACTGTTTTGCAACCACAGACCCGCTCAAAGAGATGTCTGAGATTAAAGATGCGGCAGATACCCAGGAAGCCGCCTTGAAATGGCTGGCGTTGGCTGCGCTGCACGGCGTCAATAGCAACGCTGAAAAAATTTCCATCACAAGATCCGATGACGGAAATGTCACGGTAACCGCAACATACCGTAAAACAGACCTTCCGTCTCCCGGTGCCGAAGTCGCTGAAAAGATCATCGCGGCGGTGGCCGAAATTACGCATATCGAGGGGGATAAAGGAAAGACCCCGCTGGCATTGGGGATCCGGGACAGCAGTATCAATCTAACCGTCAAACTCAAGACCAAGGATGGCGGGAAGAAAGTGACCCTGAAATTTCCGGAATAAAATTGAAGATTCCTTCAGCCCCATGCAACGGGATTTCCACCCCGGTTAAACAGAAAAGACCCATAGGTTTCACGGGGTAAACTTCGCTTTGACCCGCTTGGGGGGAATGCGCTGGCCCGGTTGAATCCCCGAAATTCAACCGGCCAGCTGTTGCCGTGCAAAACTTTGGGTAACCACTTAGAAAAGTTCGAAAATGATATTGTTATGACACCATCCGAACAAAAAATCATTTTGTATCTTGAAAAACTGAATACATTAAATGCAGAAGGGTGCCCTGCGTGCAACCGAAAGTTTACCCTGGGGGAAACGGTTGTTCTGGCATGCGGGCCATGGGAAGGCACAAAGTATATCCACGAGAATGAAGCGGTTCTCGATAAAAAAACCGCATTGTATTATGAACGTCGATGCTACAAAGATAGAAGTGGATGACCCATAGGTCCGAAGCCCATTTCCCCATGGCCCCATGCCGCGGATGTTATGGTTTAGCACCCATCCAGCTTTGACCCCAAAAACCACGCATACAGCATTTATTTTTGGCGGGCGCCGCTGAAAGTTGGGCAGCCGTATCCTGTTGATCGATTTCCAAAAATTCATTTCTAAGCGATCGATGTGACAGAAACAAATATTGGCGCGTTTCGAAGTCTGCATCGCGGTATTCTTCTATAATCATTTGAATGTCTTTCATTTTTTTCCTCCTTTTAGAAAACGTGCGTGCTCCTTTGCCGGGCCCTAATAAAACGAACGTTCGTGCTTACAGTTTTCATTTTGATACGCTTTTTTGCCATAGGATCACCTTATCGTTTGTAACTGTTTAGTAGGCGGACCAGGGCGGTTTCCTCGTGTTTTCGGGTTTCAGCGTCGTCGAGCAATTTATAGTACAAGTGAAAACCGAGGAGAAGAGAATAGAGGTCAAAGGCAAACTGATCATCATCGATATCTTGCCTGAAATCACCCGCCTCCACGGCCGATCGGGCGATGCGTCGAAGACAATCGATCCATTCTTCCTGTTGATGCAGCAGAACATCCCTGACCTTTCCGGGGCGGTCACTGAAATCCCCACTGGCAGAAACAAAAATGCAGCCCCCTGTCAACTCAGCCGTCCATTGAATCCAGTTGTCCACCAGCGCGCGGATTCTCGGGATACCGGCTTCGGCTTTAAGGGCCGGGACGATGACACCTTCTGAAAAAAGTTGCGCCGCATAATTGAGTATCTCGATCTGAAGATTCTCCTTGGACTGAAAATGCGCGAACAACCCGCTTTTGGACAAATTCGTTGTCTTGGCGAGGTTTCCGATGGTCACGCACTCCAGGCCCAACTGGCTTGCCATATCCAGACCGGCTTCCAAAACAGTCAGTTTGGTATCCTTTCCTTTTGCCATGCCGATAAAATAGTACGACCGTTCGTGTTTGTCAAGTAAAAAAACATCCCTCGGTATGCTGTGCATACTTTTCCAGAAATCATGGATGATTAAGGTTAAGAATTTATCTTAAAATGTAAACACCTTAATGCCGTCTACATAGGAGATGCATGAAGAGCAATGCGTGTAAAATCAATTAGGTGTATATGTCGAGGAATTGAACGTTTCTGATTTGCAGTCTTGTTTTGATAATCTTAGCGATTTCCTTCATAAACAAAAAGCCCATTTCAAAATCCTGATTAAACAATGTCTCCAAATCCGGCGCTTCCCACTTATAGAGTTTTACATCGGTAAGCGCCTTGGCGTATGTCGTATAATTTTTCTTTTCAGTATCAATTAACGCAGAAAAACCGAATACCATGCCTTGAACGATGTCGTTGATGGATATCCGCGTGGTATGTTTTTTATCGATTTCGAGTCTTACCTTACCGTCTATTACACCGTAGAGGTTCTTGGCATCTTCGCCTTCGTTGAAAATATAATCACCAGATCTATACGCGACGATACGGGTAACACGTAAAAGCTCGTCCAACATCGAATCCTTAAGATGATTTAGCATGATGATTGATTTCAACTGAATGAAATTGTTCATTTTTTCTACCTCTCTTTCGTTGGTTTAATCTGCAATGAAAAACTTCAATTAATAGGCGATCTCTTCAACCGCTTTCGACCATTACTTCAATCCCGCCTGTGGAAAAGCGTCATTTTTATCATCTTTCATCAGGAGGCTGAACCTTTTCAAATCGGCACTGGGGATAGCAGGATTGCGTCTAATTTTTTCTTTACTCATTGGATCACCCCTTAAATAGTTCAGAAAATAAAGAGGCAGATGCATGGGTTGAGTGGTGTCGGTGAAAAAGCTTGAACTGAGGCAACCCGTTTTAAGAGCAACCCGCTTTGAATACAAGGATGTAGGAAATTCAGGCCCGCTAGCAAGAATTATTAAATAATAATTTATGAAAGGTCAACCTTTTCCTTAAATCGCGAAAGCATAACATATTCAGGTGGTTGGAAGGACAACTGTTCTTTTTGATTGAACCTGAATGAGATTCTGTTCATAATAGGCGAATTCCTGCCGTCAATACTTAACACAGAGCACATTTAAATTTTAGCGATTTCGGTTTGAAATCAATTCGGTCATGGAGACATCATGTAGAATGTGCAGTGAACCGGGCAGACCTTGATCATGGATTAGTTACCGTGAAGGCCGCGGTCTTCGAGACGCCGGCGACAGTCTTTCCGGTCAAAACGACGGCAGGATATGGGTTTGATATGATGGATGGCGCAAAAAAAGCGCGGTTCACCAAAATACTGAAACAGAAATGGGCAGAGTTGTTGATTTTCAAGGGTTTCACCGGCAAGGAAGCCACGCCAGTGATCCGGATAAACAACACCTGCTGGGGGATCCGGCGGTACGCCGCCGATCTGACAGCATACGCCGCAAAGCGTGCACCACTGGCCGGAAGGGAGGCGGTGACGGGTTTCGTCCATGGGGATGCAGGTAACGGTGTTGGGATCAAACAGGGTTTGAATGTCGTGTCGAATCCTTAGAAAGACTTTCGCCCATTCCACCAGTTCCCGGCCCAGGCTCGGTTCCAGGTCCCATCGCCGCTTGTTGATAAAAAACCGCATGCCGACCACATCGGCGAATATGGTCTGTTCCAGCATGCCCAAGGGAAAGTAGGGGTCCGGTAATGCTTCCAACAAAATCAAGACCTCTGCTTCGCGATGAAAACGAGCGAGCAACCGCTCAAAAAACCGGTTTGCAGCATGCGGTTGTGCGGTATCCGGTCTGCCCAGCAGATTTTGCTGTAAACCGGCATACTGTTTGAACAATTCCGTGATATGATGCTGATTACAGGTCATGGGGGGGATGCTTTTTGTACCCGGGTTTAGGGTGTTGAGGGGATCTGCGGCGGCTTCGACGTTTTCAAGGTCAGGATTTGCTCTGCAATAACGGCGGAATCCCCTCGGATACCCTTCGGAGAATGTCCCAATAGGCACCGCGGTGCCCGGATTTGATGGCTTGGGTCAGTTCCGGATTGTCATTATAATTGTAATCCGGATTTGCCTCGGTGCGTCGGCCCAGAAGAAATCTCGGATCATCCCCCACCATACCATGCAGCCAATCTTCCACATCTTCACCCAAACGGATATCACAGTAATAAATCGGACGGAGAAAAGATTCATTGTCTTCCAGGGCGCCGAAAAGGCTGGGGTTTTTCGATAACCTTCCTTTGGACGTCTCCAGGATTTGTCGCCCCAGTTGGGTCATTGGATAAAGTCTGACACCGAGACTGATCCCCACACGATCCGGTTTGATCTTTTTCATCAGATGGATGGTGGTTTCAATGGATGTTCTAGTTTCGCCGGGAGATCCGAGGAGCAGGTCGAACATGCAAATGATCTTATGTCTGAGGCAAATGTCTCGAATCCGGGTCAAATCATCCGAACCGTAATTATGGCCCAGATGGCGCAGCATGTCATCATCGCCATGGTCGGCACCAAAATCGATTCCAACACATCCGGCGGTGCGCATTAAATACGCCAGCTCTTCGGTAAAATACTCGGGAGAACAGTAGGCATACCATTTAATTTTACGTCCCAGTCCGGATTCGATGATGGCCTCGCATACCTGAACAGCATGGGAATAGGGCCCATTGAACTCGCAGTCACACGTGTGAAAAACTTTAACGTCACGGTGATACAGATCGGTCAATTCCGCCGCCACATTTTGCGGCGGGCGCATTCTGACGGTTTGACCCTTGACAAACGGCTCCGGACAATAGGTGCACTTCAACGAACAGCCGCGTTTGGACTCGAACCCCACCTGCCCCCCGTTTTCGAAATAATATCGATTGTCAATCAAAGATCTGGCGGCCAAATCTATGGTTTCAAGGGGCACCGGCAAGATGGCGTTGTGTCTGAAGTTGCCCTTGTCCATCCAAACCAGTCCCGGCACCGTATCCAAGGCCATATTGTCTGTGAGCGCCGTTGCCAGTTTAACGAGACTCTCCTCTCCGTCTCCGCAGATACCATAAGACACATCGCAAAATTTCAGAACTTCAGAAGGAAAAATGGAAAAACCGACGCCGCCCAGACAAATGGGTGCGTGGGTTGAACGTTTGATTGTTTCAAGAACCGGTAATGCTCGAAGCAGAGAAAAATCCTGACTCGCAAAATAGGAATCATCGATGTTTCGCAGCGTAACACCGACGAGAACCGGTTTTTCCGTCAAAACCTCGGAGAGTTTTTTCCGCCAATCCGGTTCAATGGCACAATCCACCAAATCGACGTCTATGCCGGCATGGCGGCATGCGGCGCCCAGATAGTCTAAAGATACCGGCGTCACCGGCGGTTTCATGGGGTTCGGGTTGACGAGAACGATTCGCATATGTCCAACTCATTTAACAGGTTGGTTTCTCTTTGGAAAGCGATATTATGCAACAAAAACGAAAAATCTCCATGCCGCGAGATTTGCTTGCGTCGCCGCCGCAAAAGCGAACCGGCTGTTCGCCGTTGTTGGGGACCAGAAATTTCTTGACCGGTGGGGTTTAATTGGATAGCTTTTTTTCTGAATTTACAGCGATTTTCGAGGTGCAGATTCAGGGCCGAGGGCATGAAGCCATCGTGCGCCATTGCCAATGCGCTTCAACGCCGAAGATGCGGAAAAATCGGAAAACCCTCAGATTGGGCAAAAATAAGGAGACACATCATGTCACAACCTGAACTTTATGATCTGGCCATCGTCGGCGGCGGACCCGGCGGCCTTTCAGCCGCCATCTATGCCATGCGGGCGGCCTTAAAGACCGTGCTCATCGAAAAAGGGGTGCCCGGCGGCCAGCTCAACCTCTCCGACGAAGTGGAAAACTACCCCGGCTTTGCGAATATCAGCGGAAGCGAGCTGGCCATGAAGTTTGCCGAGCATGCCCGCATTTACGGCATCGAGGAACTCAACGAGGAAGTAACGGACATCGAGCCGGGCCTCCAATCTCATACGGTGCGTACCGGCGGCGGACGGGTGATCCAAACCCATGCCGTGATTCTGGCCACGGGCGGGCGGCCCCGCAAGTTGAACATTCCCGGCGAAGACAACTACTACGGCAGGGGGGTATCCTATTGCGCTGTGTGTGACGGCTTTTTTTTCAGAGGCAAAAATGTCGTGGTCGTGGGGGGCGGCGACAGCGCCTGCGAAGAAGGTCTTTATCTGGCCAAGTTGGCCGCCAAGGTCTACCTGGTCCATCGCCGGGACGCGCTGCGTGCCAGCATGATCCTGCAAAAGCGCGTCGAGGCCGAGTGCAAGATGGAGGTTCTGTGGAACACCGTTGTCACGGAAATCAAGGCGGACACCGACGGGGTTAACGCCGTCACGCTTCAGGACACCCAAACCGGCGGACAGCGCGACATGCCCATCGACGGTGTCTTCGTATTCATCGGCTTTGATCCCAACAATCAGTTGGTGCCGGCCGGTATTCGCATGTCCCCGGAAGGCTTTGTGATCACCAATGATCAATGCGCCACCAACATCGACGGCATCTACGTGGTCGGAGATCTGCGCGAAAGGTATGCCCGCCAGATCGTGCTGGCGGCAGCCGACGGCTGTATGGCAGCCCTTTCGGCCGCCCATTATGTGGAAACCCGCAAAGCCCAGATGGAAGACCCCGCCTGCGCTTTGCCGGAGTGAGACAAGGCCACTTTGCCAACCCGCCTGCCATGCGAGGCAAGATCGGGCAGGTATCGTGACACGAGGAAGCGTACCCCTAACCACGTTAAAAAAGCCGTGATCGTATCTTTATGACGCAGTCACAGCAAGGGTGTAATGATGACATCCAAGAATAGAGATCACTTGAATCTACTTTGCGATATCGGAGAACTGGCCAATCTCATCATCGGCAGTACCGATATCCAGGGATTCCTTCAGCAAACCGTTGAGATGGTTGCACGCCACCTCAATGCCTATGTGGGCTCCATCTATCTTTACGACGACACCACCCGGGATTTGGTGCTCAAGGCCACCGTCGGTTTGAATCCATCAGCGGTGGGCCGGATAAGAATGAAATCCGGTGAGGGCCTTGTGGGAAAAACCTTTGAATCTCGGCAACCCATTTGTGAAGCGCGGGCCAGTGGCCATCCTGATTTCAAATACTTTAAAGAGGCTGGTGAAGATCCTTTTGAATCGTTTCTCGCGGTTCCAATTCAAAGGGGAAAGGAAAAGATCGGCGTTCTGGTGGTACAGCATGAACATGCCGGTTATTTTGATGAGATCGACGTGATGGCCATGCGGGCCATAGCTTCTCAGCTGACCGGAGCCATCGAAAACGCCCGCTTGATGATCGACCAAAACCGCCAGACGGTTCCCGCCCGGGGAGACGACCTGCTGGAAAGACTCCGCTTTATTAAAGGTAAAACAGCATCCGGCGGATTTGCCCATGCCCCGGTTACGGTGTTGAAAGCCGATGGTGAGTCTTTGCTGTCTGATCGACCCGATTCGGAGTTTGTGTCCGCACCCCAGGATTTTCTTAAGGCAGTGGAAGCGACCAAACAACAGCTCACGGATTTGCAGGATCGCCTGGCTCAGCGTTTGCCGGAAAGTGCGTCCCTGATTTTTGAAGCCCACTTTATGATTCTCAAGGATGCCCGCTTTGTGGATGCGATGCTGACTAAAATAGAACAAGGGGTCTCTGTGTCCAAGGCGGTTCGAGATGTTGCGGGGCATTATATGGCTCTTTTTTCTTCAGCGCCAAGCGCCTATCTGAAGGAGAAAGCCCAGGACATCGAAGATCTGGCCCGGCGTCTGCTCAACAACCTTTGCAAAGAAGCATCGGAAGACACAGATCATGCTGAAGGTCGGATTGTTATCGCCCGGCAACTCCTCCCATCCGATTTGCTTAAATTGGCATCTGAAGATGTTAAGGGAATTGTTTTGGTGAGCGGCGGGGTGACGTCCCACGTTGCCATCATTGCCCGGTCTTTGAAACTTCCCATGGTGATTGCCGAACGCATCGATTTGCTGGAGCTTCCGGATGGTACGCCGATGCTCCTGGATGCGGATATGGGAAGCATTCACACCAGACCCTCTGAAACAATTATCCAGCGCTTTGAAATCCGCAACCAGACACAAAAGGCTGAGAAGAAAGCCACCCGTCCCATATTTGCCCAAACAAGAACCCGCGACGGTGAATCGGTTAAACTGCTGGCCAATATTAATCTGCTCAGTGAAATAAAACTGGCCAAAGACCTCAACGTCGAGGGAATCGGGCTGTACCGAACCGAATTTCCATTTTTAGTGCGGTCCAACCTTCCCTCCGAGGAGGAGCAGTATCTGGTCTACAAACGGCTGTGCGATGAAATGGGCGACCGGGAAGTCACCATCCGCACGCTGGATATCGGCGGCGAAAAATTACTACCCTATTTGGAAGGCACAAAAGAGGCCAATCCGGAACTGGGTCTCAGGTCGATCCGTTTTTCACTGCACCACCGGAAAGTATTTCTCCAACAGCTAAGAGCCATCTTAAGGGCAGGGGCAGGGGCCGAGAACTTAAAAATTGTATTTCCCATGATTTCCGCCCTTGATGAGTTTCGCCAGGCCCGTCACGCAGTAGAAGAAGCCATGGTTGATCTGGCGAGGCAGAATCTTCCCTTTCATCCCGCACCCGCCCTTGGAGCAATGATTGAACTGCCGGCAGTATTGGACATTATCCATGAATTGGCCAAAGAAGCAGCTTTTTTTTCCATCGGGACCAACGACCTGATTCAATACATGCTGGCGGTGGATAGAACCAATGAAAGGGTGGCGGCCTATTATCAACCCTATCATCCTTCTATTCTCAGATCCCTGCACCGCATCATTCTGGCAGCCGTCAAGGCTGAAATTGAGGTGACGGTATGTGGTGAAATGGGCCATGAGCCCGAATTTATCCCCTTTTTTATCGGGGCCGGGCTCAGAACCTTTAGTGTCGATCCCCATTTTTTACGCTCTGTTCAGGAGACGATCGTCGATCTCAGCGTCAGCGACGCATCTGCTTATGCCCGGGCCCTGCTGGCCGAACCAACATTGGCAGGAATCCAGGCGTTGTTAAGGTCCCCCAAAAAGGTGGCTTGATGATGACCCTGAAGGGGTCAGAAATAATATTCAAATGCTTTTATCTCACCGCAGAACCGCAAACAACGCAGAGGTATTATTGGTTATTTTGCTGTTCGGTGAGGGGCTGAAAAGCAAAACGACATCACCCTTCGGGTAGATTCCCATTTGAGTTCGCTACGATATTTCATAATAATTTATTGGGTATTAATTTCTTGTCCTGCTTTCAGCGGGACGGATTCGTTTTCCGTTGCCGTCCGCTCAACGGCCATGAAAAAATTATTTATCTTTGTGCCTCAAGCGAATCCCGCAACTTTTATTCAGTACTCCCGCTGAAACGGAATCTCCGTTTTTCTCCGACCGGCAGCCGGTTTCAAAGATATTAAACCCGCTAGTTTATTATTCCACCACAATCAACTAAAGATGGTTTTAACCTTCTTTATGTGCTATAATAAATAATAAAGATGGTTGTAGCCACTTTTAATATTTTTTTTCTTGACATATTAATTTACAGCCTATAATGTTAGCTATAGTCATCTTTAGTCTTTGGTTTGGGAATTAATGACGTCTGGAGACATCAATATGAACATCTATGGCATGAGTGATCGGGCGATATTGCGGGAGATGGGCCGCCGCCTAAAACGCAAGCGGCTGGAAAAGAACATTTCCCAGGAGAAATTGGCCGAATTGGCCGGTTTAAATCGAACCACCATCGGCGAGGCAGAGCGGGGAACTCCCTTTGGTGTTCTGACGCTGGTTCAGATTCTGCGGGCGCTGAATGCCCTTGAGGAAATAGATTCATTTTTGCCGGATCCAGGGGTCAGCCCTTTGCAACTTGCTAAAATGAAAGGAAAAGAACGTCGTCGCGCTTCACCGCAAACCGCAGACGCCAACAAAGGAGACATCGATTGGTAGACAGCGTTGATACGGCATATGTCCGTTTATGGGGCGAGCTGGTCGGCGCTGTGTCATGGGACCCGGACAAAGAATTCGCAATATTTGAATTTGATCGTAAGTTTCTTGAAAAAGGTCTGGATGTATCTCCTTTAAAAATGCCCATCGCCGAGGCACGCAGCACAACGGCAAGGTTTGAGTTTCGCACACTGCCCAAAAGGACCTATCGGGGTCTTCCCGGCATGCTTGCGGATGCCTTGCCGGACAAATTCGGCAACAGTATTATCGATGCCTGGCTGGCACGCCAGGGCCGAACGCCCGCAAGCTTTAGTCCGGTTGAGCGCCTTTGCTATACCGGCAAGCGCGCAATGGGTGCTCTGGAGTTTTCACCCATCATTAACCCATCGATCGAGCAGTCGGTCCCTGTCGAGGTGGGCGAATTGGTGGAGATGGCTCAAAAAGTAACCCAAGAGCGTTCGGGTCTTAACGTGAAAATTGACCCTGAAGCCTCTGATGCGCTGTTAAATATTATCCGTGTCGGCACGTCCGCGGGAGGGGCACGCCCCAAAGCGGTTATCGCCCTAAATGACAAAACCAACGTCGTTCGTTCCGGCCAGGTCGATGCACCGAATGGTTTCTTTCACTGGGTGTTAAAATTCGATGGCATCAAAGACGATTCATTACAAGACCCTGCCGGATACGGACGTATTGAATATGCGTATCATAAAATGGCCGTTTCTGCCGGCATCAAGATGACCGAATGCCGTCTTCTCGAAGAGAATGGGCGGGCTCACTTTATGACCCGGCGATTCGACCGAACCATGAATAAAGGCCGGCTGCACATGCAGACCCTTTGTGCCGTTGCCCACTTTGACTTCAACGATCCGGGTGCCTATTCGTATGAACAAGCCTTTCAGGTCATGCGCGAGCTAAAGCTCCCTTATGGGGATGCGGAGCAGCAATTTCGACGCATGGTGTTTAATGTCGTTGCTCGCAATCAAGATGATCATACCAAAAATATCACCTTTTTGATGGACAAAAATGGTGCGTGGCGCCTTTCTCCGGCGTATGACGTGATCTATGCATATAATCCCACCGGTGACTGGACAAACAGACATCAAATGTCCATCAACGGAAAGCGAGACAATTTTTTAAAAGATGATCTGATTTCGGTGGGCAAAGAAATGAACGTTCGGTCCAGCCATAGAATCATAGACGAAATTACAGAGGTCGTCTCAGAATGGCCAAAGTTTGCAAAAGATGCCGGCGTCGAGGCACCGCGAATCCAATGGATCGGTAAAACGCACCGCCTTTTATAAAAAGAGATACCCGCCGCTATTTCTGCTGCACCAGGGCATGGCTATTCCACTGATTTGATTTTAATCACTGATCAAGGTTTGGCCCCATGCACTCAAACAACCGCCGGCACAACTTTTTGTAAAATATTCTACGCTATCTTGTCTGTATCATCCGCCGGGCCGTGGCCGTCTTTGCCGGCGTCCTGCCCGAAGTGGGTGGCTGCATGGATTTCCTGGACCGCTGCCTCCATACTGGCGCTGCGCCCGACCAGCCAGCCAGGCATCCGCGGAAACCCGCTGATCAAGGCCACCAGGGTCGACGATGTGTAAGGCACCGACTGGATCAGCAGCATGATCACCCACAGGTGGGCGTCCGGAGAATTCATGTTCGTGAAACAGGTCACGGAAAACGCAGCCAGCCAAAAGGTTAGCATGAACAGCATTTCCTCCCTGACGGCGCTCAAAGCATGGGTCAGGGTATGGGCGGCTGCCATCTTGGGTGTTCGGAAAAAGGGTCGATCTTTGCGTAAAAGCCCTGTGAGCATCGCCCGGCCGATGACATGGGTCAGCGCCAGGCCCGCAAAAGCGGCGGCCATTGTCTGGCGGGGGCTTGTCCCAACCCGGGTCGTGTAGAGATGGATCAGCTTGATCATTTTAAAACAGAACAGGGACAGAGGCAGTGCAGTGAACATGATCAGCGGAGGGTCCACCGTGCGGGGTAGCCACACCATGGCCGTCGACCAGGCCAGGGCGGCAAAGTTGAAGACCAAATTTAAACCGTCGGCCATCCACGGCAGCCATCCGGCGATAAAGTGATACCGCTGTCCCCCGGTGAGACCGCTGCGGCCCAGCAGGGCGCTCCGGTGGCGACGCATGATTTGAGTCGCCCCGAAGGCCCAGCGGAAGCGCTGTTTTTTAAAATCGGCAAGGGTATCGGGCATCACGCCCTTGCCGTAACTCCGGGAGACATAGACCGCCTCGTAGCCGCGTTCGAAGATACGCAGTCCCAACTCGGCGTCTTCGGTGATACACCACTCGGCCCAGCCGCCCACCTCTTCCAACACCCGGCGACGGACCAGGGTCATCGTGCCGTGCTGGATGATGGCATTGCGCTCGTTGCGGGTGATCATACCGATGTAGAAAAACCCGCGGTATTCGGCATGCATCATGGCCTTGAATGTGTTGATATCGGCGTCACGATAGTCCTGAGGCGCCTGCACAATGGCCATACGCGGGTCGTTAAACATGGGGACGAGGTCCTTGAGCCAGTCCGAACGGACCTGGTAATCGCTGTCGATCACGGCAACGATCTTTGCATCCGGCGATGTCCGGCCGAGGGCGTAGTTCAGGGCCCCGGCTTTGAACCCGGGCAACGGATCGATGTGAAAGAATCGAAAACGCGGGCCGAGCTTTCGGCAATGCGCCTCGATGGGAAGCCAGATCGCCGGATCCTGAGTGTTGTTGTCGACAACGATTACCTCGAGGTCCGGATAGTCCAGAGCCGCCAGCGCATTCAGTGTCTCGGCAAGCATATCGGGCGGTTCGTTGTAGGCCGGCAGGTGGATCGAGACTTTGGGTGGCACCAACGGAATCGCTTTCTGGGGGATGAACAAGCGGGTTCGGTAAAGCGTCCAGTGGGCCTCGGCCCACTCGTGCGCCTCGGCCAAAAGCATCAGCATAACGCCGATCAGGCCTACGAACAACAGCAGACCGACGGCAAGCATATAGGGAGACAGATACTGGCGACTGTAGTCGTTGACGATCCATACTGCGGCCGTGGCTGAGGCAAAGGCGATGATGGCCAAAAAACTGCGCCCGCCCCGACGCAGGACGCGTCTGTCGAACAGCAGCAGGGTAAGGATAATCAAGGCCACCACCACGGACAGACCGGCCAATACCTTCCAGTGGGGAATGCGGACCACCGGCGCGGTGAAAGGGAATTTGGGCTTACGCTGCACGTTATAGACGCCCCAGTAGGCGCCCACTGCGCCTTCGGCCGCCGCCTTCCAGGGCTGGTCAAAGGCCTCCATCACGTAATAAATGTAGTGCCGCTGCTGGGCCTCTTTCAAAAAACGCCTCAGGAACAGGGCCTCGTTGGCGGTCGAGGCCACGGCGGACCGGAAGGTACGGCCGTTGCTGGGCCAACCGACTTCGGCAATCACGATGGGCATACCGGGAAAGGTGCGCTGCAGCAGTTCCAGCTTTTCGATCACGTAACCCACCGCCCGATCAACGTGCACCCCTTCCCAGTAAGGAAGCATATGAACGGCGATATAGTCCACGTGGCGGACCAGTTCCGGATGTTTGATCCACACATGCCATGGCTCGGCGGTGCTCACCGGCTGCCAAGCGGCCTTGCGCAGATAGTCGAGGTAACCGAAGAGTTCCTCCTTGGGCACGTCGCCCCGGAGCACCACCTCGTTGCCGACAATCAGGCGAACGACGTTGCGATGGGTCCAGGCCAGCATCTTGGCGGTTTCAACCTCCTGGAGGTTGCGCGGCTTGTCGTCGCCGATCCAGATCCCCAGTGCCACGTTGATGTTGTGCCCTGACGCAAGCATGGGAACTTTGCCCAGCGGGCCGTCGACACTGTAGGTTCGCACCGCGTAGGTTTTGCCTGATAACCGCTTAAGGTCCTCCTCGATCTGCTGCTCCGAAGGGTAGACGCCGGCAATGCCGTCCTGCCCGTCACGGAACGGGGAAAAAGAAAAACCCTGGATGCTCTTCGGCCAGGGAGGCTCGGGAACCGGACGGTTGAAATAAGCCCACAAACTGAACGTCACCACCGTAAAGGCAATGAAGATCAGCAGGTCAGCGAAGATGGTGGAACGTTTCATAGGGTGACATCCAAGCTACACTGCAGCGCCGTTGAAACGGGACTTACGCCCCAGTGAAGCAGAAAAGAAAAATAGGCTTCTCGGGGTAAACTTCCCTTCAACCCCGAAGGATCGGTATCTACACTGCGTTCCGACAAGCTGCGGGGAATTCTTTCGCTGCTGCCGTTCACTTTTTTAAAAATGGCATAAGCAAAAAATTTGCATCGCTCATTATTCGGATGCGTCACAATATATCGGATCGTCCAATATGCATTGATGATCATACCCGATTTCCAGACAAACCGATTTTAAATATCGAAAGTTAAGGGCGTTGTCAACAATCAAATTTTATGAAACTTCTTTAAATTTCAGGGGGTTGGATATGGGCATCGAGATCGTCTGCACGGGAGATGGGTATGAACTCAAAGGGAACGTGGCTTCTTACAGCGCTGATTTTGGTGCCAAAATAAGCACTTTTAGACCAAAAAATAGCTTTAAATGGCGCGTTTATGATATAAATTCAAAATAGTATCTCGGTCCGACCCCAAAGCCCATAGGATTATTTTAAGAGATTATATTTTGCTTAAAAGGTCCTTTTTAGGGTCAAAAAGAGTCGTTTAA
>JAQYVT010000035.1 GCA_030145345.1 Desulfobacterales bacterium | reverse complement strand
TTCGGCATCGGAAAGATGGTACGGGTGATGGATGTCCCCAATTTACCGCACCATTCGCACCACCTTCCAATCTATAGAAGTATTTATTTTTGACCAGCGAAGGCCATATAGATGTTAGATGCGTTTCTTCAATTGGTCAGCTACCGATTGATTCAGTAATTTTTGGGCCGCTATGAGCATTTTGTATTTCGATTCAATTTTTTCCAAATTTTTCGACAAAACTGCCTTCAATAAGTCGCCTTCCATTTCAGCAACATCGATTCTTTCATAATAGTCCATAGTTTCTTTGAGATGGGCGATAACGATCTTGCCTGTCAGGATTGGATGATTGTTCGTCACATTCGCATCCTCAAATCTTGTTCCATGTTCAAGCTCAACTTCTAACCCTTTTCGGAAAGCCTCAAGGGGAATCTCCATTGATTTCGTATTTACAATTTTAAGGATCGCGGATGCTTCTTCATCCGAAACGGTTGGGTCCGTTATTTCGGACCAGTCACGCAAGCCAATTTCGTTGCAGACGCGTTTAACTTCATCAACAGTTACATACTCCGGCAACCTCATGATTTTCTCCTTTTTTTAGGCATTTGACGTGGGCAGAACCTGCTGGAGTGAGCCCAGCGAAATCCCAGTCAGCGTTAATACCTCGTGTGCGCCCGGCATGGGCGTGAACTTATGGGGTAAAAGTCCCCGCTGCCCCGGAAGCTTCAGCGGATCGTAACGCCTCGGCCCCGGAGGTAGTCCTTCAACTCGCCAATCCCAATGAGCCCAAAATGGAACACCGAAGCGGCAAGCAAAACTGTAGCGCCCGCTTGGACGGCCTGATAGAAATGCTCCAATTCCCCTGCGCCACCCGAGGCCACCACGTCGGCCGAAACCGCGTCTTTAATGGCCCTGATCACCGGCAGATCATAACCGGTCTGCACGCCGTCGCCCGCTTTACTGGTGGGCAGAATAACCGGAACACCATATCCGTCGACACGCTTTGCCCATTCGATGGCGTCTGCGCCAGTGGCTGTCCGGCCCCCATCGATATAGACTTCATAGCCTGAGGGCATGGCCTCGTTCCGATCCACGTCGATGGCCACCGTCACCTTCTCGGCGCCCAGCGCTTTGACCATTTCTGCCACCAGTTCAGGCTTCCGAAAGGCGGCGCTGCTGGTCGACACCGTGTTTGCGCCCGCGCTTAGCACCAATTCTGCCGATTTCACATCGGAAATCCCCCCGCCAACGGTAAACGGCACCGTCGTGACCTCGGCAACGCGTTTGACTACGTCGATCATGGTGGCTCTACCTTCCACCGTGGCTGTGATATCCAGCAGCGCCAGTTCGTCTGCACCCGTGTCACAATACGCTCGTGCGCATTCGACCGGATCACCAGCGTCTCGAATGTCCACGAAGTGGACGCCCTTGACGACGCGTCCGTTCTGCATGTCTAAGCAGGGCATGATTCGAATCGGTTGGTCCATTGTGTACCTCCTCCTCACCTTGTTTTATAGAACGATCCTCTTTCCTTACGCCCGGGCAACGGGCATAGGATCGGCTGTGCCTGCCCGGCCGCCGATCCTTCTTCAACCGCTGGTTGGGCGACTATGATTTGGTTGCCATTGCTTTGAAAAATGTATAACAAAAAACGCCGTCTTCTTCTGTTGTTCTGTACAACGCCTTAATTCCCTCATCAAAGGTTTTTTCGTCAATTAAACCGGCTTCAATAGAGGATTTACGCACACCTTCAATCATTGCTGTGAATGTGTTCTTTGTGAAGCCCTCCACCAGAAGCGGTTTACTTGAATCAACATAAACCATTCGTGGAGATACGCAGATAGAGCTGAAACCTACTGCCTTTAAGAGGGGATATAGCTCTCTGCCGATATTGGCATTGCCATCGGCTCTTTTTTGCAGTTCGACTTGGCATTGAATCGCTTTGTGCGCCGCTTCACTGTCAGGATGGAAATAAGTCGATCCATGGTCTCCTTCGATAACAGTTATGGTACCACCAACTTTGAGAAGCTTTTCTAAACAATTTAGCGCCTCGACGGGTCTTGCCAAATGTTCAAGAACAAAACAAACAAAAATGTGGTCGAACGATTCCGGCTTAAAGGGTAAATTGAAGATATCTCCCTGTTGAAACCGAACATTGGAATAACCTTCTGACGCGACCCTTTTTTTTGCTTGGGCAACAGAAGCTTCAGATATGTCAATAGACGTAATGTAAGCCTTTTGACTATTCCTGGCAAGGGTGATGGTTTGCGCGCCAACGCCACAACCAGCTTCGAGGACTTGACTCCCCTCCGAATATGAGGTGTCCGAGTGCAGCAATTCAACCAGCGTAGAAGCTTGGTCCTGTAATCGTATGTTTTCTCTTGGATTGTATCCGTGAACGTAATCGTTATTCATTTTCATTCTCTTTGTATGCCGAACAATAATTATCGGACCTAAATTTTTTGATAAACGGGTACAAGGGGAGTCCAATAAAGTCCAAAGAAGATTATTGCCCCATAGCATATATTTTAGGGACTTCCGGAACGCCCCAAAAATAACAAGTTTCTTCTCTTGTATTATGAATGTTACAAAATTAGGGGCCTTATCCCCCTTTATTCACAATCCAAGCTTTGACCCATTTATAGATCGTATTCTACCACATGGCATCATGATAGTAAAATATTGAAAGACCTTCCTTATCCGGCGATCACGGGCCGAAATAAAAATTATTACCGAGAAATATTTAAGGCTTCACAGAAATATACAAGCGCTCATTGTTGCAGTTCGAATTTCTCTCAGTGCATCGGCACATCATCGATCACGCAATCCCATTGGCCGCTGGGATCACATTCTCTACAATGGTAATGGTCGCCATATATTAAGACACTCTTAAATAGAACAGCATCTTTTGAATGTATCCGGGCACCACAGTGAGCACATTTTACATATTGAATGTCTTCTTTTTTCATGATGTTCCTCGAATATGAATATGTATCTTACTTTTGGCGGTCCTTAGGTTTGTGCATGGATAGCCCCATACACAATATCTTAGACAAACAAGTCCAATTTTTGATCATTGTCAAATTATTTTTGTCTGGGGAAGTGGCTTTTGAAGTGGATGGCGCTGCTATCCGAATGATTCCGGCTTGGGGGATTCAAGGGGACGCCCCTAACATCAATTGAATATTAAACGGCAAGCATTAGCTTCCTGAACATTTTTTATCATTTTTATTGCAGATAAGCGTTAACGTTCCCTCAGAGCATGATATCGAACATTCCGTACCCGAAGAAGATTTACAACTCATAGGCGCTGTCGCGGCAATTGGGGAAGATATGAAATTAAAAATACAACAGCAGAAAATGAGACAAGAAATATAATTTATCCTGGAACGCATGGATTGAAGCCTCCTTTCTTGATATTTTCCTGAGAACCTGCAACCAGTATAGTGTCACAAGAGAGATAAATACTAATTAAGTTTTCCTTTTGCGAACTATTAAAAATCCTTTCAATATCATACAGAATTTCACAGAGACTCTGCTCAGCTTTGTTATTTCTGTATATTTCAAATTCAATTTTATCGAGGCCTTTTTTGAGCATATAATCCGTAAATTTGATAAAAAGTGGGAGATCTGGATACCCTGCTTTCAATTCATTTGCAAGGGAAGCGAGTACCGTGTTTATATTTGTTTCAAATGGGTTGTGGTCAGCTATAATTGCGTATATCGATTCAATACAGTATTTCTTTTTTCTTAATACTAAATCTATAACCGAATTGCTTAGGGGATATTTCTTTTTGGGATCAAAAAGTTGATACCCTTCAATATCAATAGAGAATTTTGATGATTCATTCTTGAATTTGAATGGAATTTCTTTAAAATTTGCCTCTCCATTTGATGCTATCGGTGATATTCTTGTATCCTGGCCAAAATACAGTGTGATATTACCTGATTTTATCGGCTGATCATTTTCATCGCATACCCTAACAGTAACACTAAATGTGCTTACATGGGGGACCAGGTAAAAGCCGCCGACAACTACCATGACTGCAACAACAGCAGGCCCTCCTAATTCCAGAGTCCCGGAAAGTACTTTGCCTTTAAACCCGGCATATGATTTCATTCCACCAAAAATAAATGCTGCAGATGATAAACCAAGGGGTATTAACAAGAAGTAAAAAAAACTTTCCTTTATTCCGCTTTCCAAAAGGATTGGAGCTTTGTAAATAAATAAGAGTAATAAAAGAATTGAGACCAATAAGAAAATAGCACTTATTATTACATACGCCCAAGGTGACAAGTGTTGTGGCTGCGATTGATCTTTATCAATGGATTCCATTTTTGTCATTTTTTTAGACTAAAAAGATTATTTACGGCCTAACTATAATTATTGGCTAAATATTTTGATAGATGGGTACAAAGTGAGTCCAATAAAATTGAAGCTTTTTGCAGCACCGCAGAGCAGGATTCAATACGCTTGCCGGGAATCTTCACATGTGGGGACTTCAGGTCAGGTTTTGATTCGATCGATATTGCAGGCCAAGGAAGATCCCTTTTGCCTTAGCATATATACTATATGATTTCAAGGTGTTATATGACTGCATCCTTGGTGCCACATGGTGATATGCGAACAGATGGGGTTGCATCACCCGAAACCGCTGTTTTTAAGGCTTTTAGAGTTCAGGGCTCAGGGTTCAGGGCTCAGGTTTTTGGATTAGATCTTTTTCTCGATGGATCTTCTCAATCCATTAAGCATTTTACCAATTTCGGCTGTTTTAAATAGTAGATTGCTTATTTGATCTTCATGCAAATAATTAAGCCGTCCGGCTATCTGGATATGGGTTTCTACTTCAGCAAGAGAACCATGGGCTATTGACAGGTGCTGAAGAAACTCCTTACTATGTTGTCGTTGACGCCCCTCAGCGATATTTGCTGGTACTGATACTGCTGCCCGCTGTAACTGACTAGAAAGACCATAAATCTCATTTTTTGGAAATTTCGCCGTTGTTTGATAGCATGTCGCAACTAAATCCATTGCTTTTTGCCAAACTTCCAAATCTTGGTAACACTTCATCTCTAAGCCCACCTGGCCCCTGGCCCCTGATCCCTGGCCCCTGATCCCTGATCCCTGTCTCCTGGCTCTTGATCCCCGACTCCCGGCCGCTGATCCCTGAACCCTAATCTTTAACTTAAAATGCAACCAGCATGCCAGACATTAAACTTCTGATATCGTTGGGAATTAAAATGACAAGGGGGCTTTGGTGCACATTTTTTTGTGCGGTGTGCACAATTTTCTGTGCAAAAAGGGCGGTAAAAAGGGAGGGATTTCCCGCAAGTCCGCACCCTTTAATGGGTGACGCCATTCAAACGCTTCTTTCGTAATGAAAAAACATGTATTTTGTCGTGCAGATGAATGGGTTGAATATCGGTGATGGGACCTTGTAATTGCTGTAACGTTTCAATAATTCGATCACGATCATCCGGATGTACGTGATTTCGATCGAATTCATAGCTGCACAGTTCGTCTTGATTATTAAATTTTATGACGGTATAAAACGTCTCTCGCTGTTTTATCTCAAAATCACACCTCTCTATCACGTTCAAGGTATTCGTAAGGGCATCGGTTTCATCATCAAAGAGATTGAAAAATTGCTGTAACTCACCATCGGTTGCGGGTTCTAAAATGACCAATTGCCCGTTTTCGGTCAGCACTCTGTGGGCTTCTTTTAGAGCTAAGCGGCTATCTTGATGGTGTAAAGAGAGGGTGAAAAGTACAACCTGAAAAGACGCATCCTCAAATTCTAACGCTTCTCCAGTGCCGATTCTAAAGTCCACATGGGTCGGTGAAGACCTTGCCTTTCGGATGCGTTGCCTATCCGGATCAATAGCGACATATTCCCGCGCTTTGGGAGCTAACAGTCTTGAAACGTGTCCATCACCACAACCGATTTCAAGTACTTTTTGATCTTGTAAATCAACAAATCGATGTATCATTTTTATTTCTATTTGCGCTTTATCATAGTCCATTTCGTTATTTTCCGGTAATAGACAGCCATATGGTTAGTTAGTCCATCCACTATTGTAAAATGGGCACGATGCGTTTCCAATTCATAAATGAGCCATTTTTGTTCGGATCAAGGCCGCCCCAGAGAAATAGGCTTCGCATTTCACGGGGCAGGCACAAGGGTTTTCGGTGAGGCATACTCCCTGTATGCCGCAGCCGGAAACCCGCGGAGAACGAAGATCCGGGCAAAAAGGGCCATTTATGGATGGAAACTAGTTATGATATAGGTGAAACTGCCGTCCTAACCCGGGATAACCGGTTTGAAAAAGCGCCGGCTTTTTCAAGCGATGCTCCCCTTTAACGGGCGACCCCATTCACATGCATTCTTCTTGTCTGTTAACTCAATTCAGTTGCAGGCGAAAAATTATCGCAATCATCGCAATATTTTTCCAGCGCTTTATGATAGTCTTTTTGTTTTAACGCGTAGAGGGTTTCATCCCAAGATTGTCCGCCTTTTTGTCCTAACAATTCGAGTAATTCGCTTATTTTTGATCGAATATCCGTCATCTTTGTACAGGTGTTATTAAAGTTTTTACAGTTGACAAAAATTCTCGGTATCATAATGCCTCCACGAATTAAGTCTTACCGGATTTCTACCTGCTACACAATTCAAATATAACGGGCGCGAGATAAGCTGCCGCCCCTTGGGTTCGGTGGTATTCAAATTACATATATATCTCTGCTTTTTTCTCTATTTTTTGTATTCACCTTTATCATATAGCTCCCAAAAGCTTTTCTTGAACTGAAGGGTAGCTTTATCGTCCTTTTCATCTTTATCCAGTTGAACCCAAATAACACTAAGACTTTCCATGTTGCGTAATACTTCTATCCCTTTAATTATCTTGCTTGGGTTGAAATATATTTCTTGAATAGGTACTCCTTTTAACGGCGTAAGATCAGTAACCTTAGTCTTGTTTATTGCAAGTTTCCACAAGGGCATTCCTGCCAATGGTGTCAAATCTTCTATGGGATTATCCGCGCACAAGAATTGTTTTAGTTTCATGCTAAATAAGGGGCTAATATCAGAGATATTGTTTTGAACACACGAAATTGCCTCTAAGTCCATGCCTTTCAAAGGTGACAAGTCCGAGATATTGCAATTGTTCAAATTGATTCCCCAAATCTTTCCTTTATCATTCTTATTGATCTTTGCTTTGCCAATGTAGTCTGGGTTTGCTGTTTTTAACGCTGCATGTAATTCACCTTCTGTTGAAGGAGGGCTATTGCTTGTACCAGCTAATGATATACTAAAAAATGTAAGCAAGAAAATTGCGACACAGGTAATTTTTTTCATGACGTTGCTCCTTTCATTCATAATATATCAAAATACTAAATACCGAACGCAGACTTCACCCGCCGGGAATCCAACCTGGCAGCAGCTAAAGGCACGTTTAACTAAAAAGGTGCTATGGAAAAAGCCGGATTGGCAAATGGTGTCAAACCCTGAATAGGGATTAATATTATCAATATATAATTACCGCTATCAATATAGCCCATTGGATTAAAATAGCATATAAAATTAAAAACAATAATCAAGGTTTGATCCCGATCCCAGGTTGCAAGGATAAGTCTTGATTAGCTGCGCGAAAAGCATAAAATCATAGGATGTCCCCATTATTTCCCCTGTGGCTCGACCCCCATTCAACGTTCCCAGATAAAATAGAAGCTTATAATATAATTTTAGGGGTGTCCCGGAAGTCCTTACCAAACGAAAGAAAAATTCAAAATGCATCTGTGTATAAGGTTGCGGTTTACCTGGGGCAGGGGCTTAAACCAAACGGTAATAACAGGGTTTATGATTTCATGCGTTACGCTCAATTAGCTTGGATGAAAGGATAAAATCATAAATGTCCCTATTATTCTACCCAAAACTCCGTCGGCTGATCTTTAAAAAGTTTTCTTGCACGAAATACAACCAAGTCTGTCCGCTCAGAATCAGCACCTAATTCAGACAAAAAATTTAGTGCACCTTCACGGAAGACTTCAGCAAGCGTCTCGATGGGAACAACACGTTGTGTAAAACTTGCCTTATCTATTATTTCTTGCAAATCTTCCGGCTTGCCATTACCCCATGCATACACAATTTCTATAGCCTTACCTTCGTTGCTTAATGCGCTTTCCATTGTATCTGTGTGAACAACACCACAACGGGCCGCATAGAGGTCGACACCTGAACAAGATAGTTTCTTTTGTGGAATAAGGTAACTGTTACACCAGTCGATATAGTCTTTTTTAGTTGTGTGAGCTTTGTCTGCTGGTCTTCCTATAGATGCTAAAATTTCAATACCTGAATAAATCAATATTAATGCAGGCATCCGAAGGTAATTTTGCACGCACAATTCAATTGCCCAAGAATGCCTCCTTATATTTTCAAAAAGAGTTTTTCGATTCAAAGTATCTCTCTAAACGTGCCAACAATAATCATTGGACCTAAATATTTTGATAAACGGGTAGCAAGTGAGTCCATTAAAATTGAAGGGTTCTGCATCTTGCTACCGGGGATCTTCGCATGTGAGGAATTCAGGTCAATTTTTGATGCGATCGATGTTGCAGGTTAAGGAAGATCCTTCTCTTCTTAACACAGATCTTATATGATCTCAAGGATTTATATGGTTGCATCCTTGGTGCCACATGGTATCATTCAACCAGATGCCGTCGCATCCCCCGAAAACGCTGTCTTCAAGGTTTCTCAGGCAGCAGTTCACAGGGTCCAGGGCCCAGGTTCAAGGTTCAGGGATCAGGGTCCAGGGCTCAGGGCTCAGGGCCCAGGTTTTTGGATTAGATTCCTGACCCCTGACCGCTGAACCCCGACCCCTGCCTCCCGGCCCCCGACCCCCGACCCCTGATCCCCGACCCCTGCCTCCCGACCCCTGACCCCTGACCCCTGATCCCCGACCCCTGCCTCCCGATCCCTGATCCCCGATCCCTGATCCCAGAAAAAATTTGCAGCTTCAATAGGTTTGGTGTTAAGGGTAAACAGTGCCCATGGTCGCTTTTATTTTCACCCCGATGGTGCCAACCGGCGTGTACGGATGATCCGGTTCAAAAGCAAAGGAGAACGATTCAGTTGGAAATTTTGTATTTCGAAGATGTTGTGGTCGGTGAAAAGAGAACTGCATCGGTAACATACACGGTTGAAAAAAAAGAAATCGTCGAGTTTGCCGCCGCCTGGGATCCTCGATACTTTCACGTTGACGAAGCTGAAGCCAAATTTTCGGTTTTTGGTGGAATCGTGGCCTGTTCAGCGCATATTTTTTCAATTCTTTCTTGGTTTTCCACACACAGTGAACGGCGTGTTGCGTCCATGGCGGCACTGGCCTTTGACGAGCTTCGCATGCACCGTCCGGTTCGACCGGGCGACACGCTTTCCTGCAGCTTTACTTGCCTGGAAAAGCGCGAGTCCAGGTCCAAACAGGACCGGGGCATTATTCGCACCGCTGCATCCATGACCCATGGGCAGGATGTAGAAGTGTTTTCCGCCATTGTAACGACCATGGTGGCCAAACGCCCCGGATGAAGATCGGCAGGCGGTTCTGAAAAAGCTGGCCGCTTCTCGATGCCGCTTACAATGATATGATCAAGAGGGCCTGGCGCGTCGATACGGGCTTTGCGGGGCATGATAGGAATATATGACCAACTTAAAATATAAACTTATAAATTTGTGGGCGTCCCGCACATCCACCCGATTCCTCCTTGACATCAATCCATCGGTTTCCTATAATTTATTGAAAAAAAAGACAATATTATCATTTTGAGCACGCCATGAAGCTTTGTGAAAAATGCGGACAATTGGTGGCAGAAGAAATCATGACCTGCCCCTCATGCGGTAGCGAGGTTCGCGAAGGTCGGAAATATATTGATGATTACCGGATCCTAGAAATTCTCCATGAGGGATACTCGAGCATACTTTGCCGGGCTATCAAGGACGGCGGGGAGAAGCCGGTGATGATTCGAATCTTCACACGTCAATCTGGAGTGGACAAAAAGATAGCTGAGCGTCTTAAAAAGGAATTGGAGGAACTTAAGAAACTTTCCGAGGATTACTTCGTCAGGCACCTTGAGATCCGGAAATCTCAAGACGGTCTGTGCTATCGGGTCAGCGAATGGATTGATGCTGAAAGTTGGGGAACTTTGTTAGCTTCAGGCATCCTCCAAGATTATCGTGTCGCCTTCGGTCTTTTTCGCAGGATCGCCTCTATTCTTGAGGGCCTCCATCAAAACGGACACATCATTCCGCATCTTATTTTGGATGACATCATCGTTTTTAAAGGCGAACAGGATACGCTTGAAGTAAAAATCGATTACAAACTTTCTCGATTTCTGGACCCCAAAATGGATCGACCCGGGCCCATGTTGAAGAAACTTCTTTCCTGTCATCCGGATATTATCAACAATCGGCCCCTAAATGTTAGAAGTGATATCTGGTCACTGGGTAAAATTTTCGTGGAATTGCTCTCTGCTGACCATGAATTAAGAGATTTTCAGGCGAAGATTAATGATCTTCAGATCCCCCATGAAATTGAAGTTTTGCTCAAAATAATGCTGGCTGAAGATGTGGATCTACGGCCTCGATCCATGGCGGAAGTCGCAGAGACCTTGGCCCATGTCGAAGATAGTGAAGCGGTTCGGCGAAGTCGTCGTGAGTCGGCGCCGGCCCCCGTACATGAAATCAGAGGAATAAAGAAACGGATAAGCCTTTTGGCAATAATTATGGTGTTACTGTTTTTTCTTGGGGGTTTTTCTTGGGTCTATTTCGCCTATAAAGAAAGAGGCAGCGAGGCTATTCTTGGAGATTACGCAAATCGATATGCCGGTTCAGTGGCCTTTGTGGTGGTCGATTATTGGTTAAAAGATGGCGAAGCAATCATTTATCGCAATAAAACCGAAGGAACTGCCTTTCTTGTGGATAAAGCGGGGTATTTATTAACCAATCGCCATGTCGCCTGCCCATGGTTGGAGGACGCCAAGCTTTATGAGATCATCAACAGACTCAGGCAGCTAGAGCGACCGTTAAGCTTAGGGTATCGAGGTTTTTTATGGTTTGAAGGGGAAAAAGCCTTTAAGCGCTTACCGGGTTTATCCGGTAGTACGGATTTGGATGACGTCTATTTTATCGAATCTGCCTTTAGAACGAACGGAATCCCTCGCTTGAAAATCGTCGGGGTCGCCAGGCCACCGGTTAAAACCTGGCAATTGGTGAAATTTCCGCTAAAGAATGACTTTGCTGTTCTCAAGATAGATCGAGTTCCGGATGGGGTAAAACCCATCCCCCTGGCTCACAAGATGAAAGCAACGAAAATCCCAAGACTTTCGCCGGTTATTACCCTTGGATTTCCTTTGGGCAGCAAAACCCAGGAAGCGACGGTTAATGTCAGTGTGACAAGAGGACACGTTCGTCGTACTTTCGAGGACTTGATTCAGGTTGATACATCTATTTATAAGGGTAACAGTGGCGGGCCGATTATCGATATTCACGGAAAGGCCATCGGCATTGCCTCAAGTGTGGCTATGGGTTGGGCAACTGCGCCAGTGCCGGTAGCGACGCTGCTGTCGGATCTGGGGATGATACTGCCGATTACCAAGGCAGCGGTTTTCCTTCAGGATTTAAAATCCGGGTCGATCAAATGGAACGGATTCCTGGACCTGTCTGTGGAAAAGAAACTAAAACAGATGACCGAGATGGCCAGCCAGGGGCGATGGGCTGAGGCCGGAGCATTGGCCGATAAAGAATTGAAACTGAGCTTTGACCCGGCACTGGTCATGGCGACAGGGATGATGCACTTCATTTCCGAGGACTACCCAGGCGCCGGGAATCTTTTTGTTCAGGCGTTATCGATGGATGCTGAAAACGAGTTTGCGAAACTCATGCTTTTTTTAATCGACTGGTTGAGGGGCCAATCGAATGAAAGTCCCTATCGTAACGCGTTATTGGCACTGGACTGGCGATCACCATCTGAGTTCTTCGGGCATCTTGTTAGGATTTTGGAAGGCCATATCGGCGAAAAATTGGCCCTCAAAGGCGGGTACTCTAAAGCTGAGAAGAGTTGGATTCACTACGTAGTCGGGCTTAACCTAACCCAACGTGGAGATCTGGAGGGTTCGGAAAGTCTGCTAAAAAGAGCCGTTCTGGAAGTTGATAGCGAAGAGTGGGCATTTTTTCTGGCATTTTCTAAGCTGAAACACGTGCAACGGGAACGGATGTCATCATTAAAAAATGCAGCCGAGAGAACCCAGTATCAGACTCAGATCGAGGCCTTTGCACAAACTGTTAAAAAAAATCTCTCAGCCAAAGCAAAACATCGGGCTGAGCTCGAATCACTGATTGCCCAGTTTAAAAACGGCGCCATGAGTCCAGGGGACAAGCAAGCTGTTTTGGGAAAAATACTTGAGAAAGATAAAACCAACGGAGAAATCCTTCTCTGGTTGGCTTACGCTAGCGCTATTGACGCGTCCTGGAACCCGGCGCTGGAATGTGTTCAGACGTATCTTAAGATCGAGGGGCGAGAAAGCGCAGGTCGTTTAAATCTCGGTTTGCTGCAACCCGAGATTTTTCACAATATTGGAAATGAAAAAAAAGCCAAGGCTGCCCTCGAGGAATACAAACAACGAACTAAAGATCCGTGGTACCGGGCTATTTGCGAGTGTCTTATGGATGAACGGACAGAACAATCCTTGATTGAAAAAGCCGGAGAAAGCCCGGAATATGTAATTGCTGCACATACAGCTTTAGGGTTCTGGGCGGAAGGGTCCGGAGACAAAAAGAAGGCCATCAGACATTATAGAGAAGCTCTCGGGTCGTATATGGATGAAAGGGTTGAATACGAGTTTGCCCTTGCGCGAATCAAGAAGTTAAGGAAAATTTCAAAATAGCCGTTGAGTTGCGACCTCCCACCCCAATTTAGTTGGAGAAGAGGGTCCAAGGATTCCCTCCGGGCCGTAGGCAGGGGTCAAGGATTTGATAACTCAAGGGGTCAAGGGTCTGTTTTCTAAAGACTTTATCAGCGCTTTTAATCACAATCAGTTATCAACCAATAATCCAATGGATCTCCCGGATATCCCCCCTATCACTTCATCCACACACACTTCTTTGTGATACAGATATGTATCATCTTGCCAATTATGATACATAGAATCAACATCGTTTCTTCAAAAATAAGAACCAGTTATAAAACAGGTCTCCAGTGGCATGATCCTTGCTGATTTTTAGGAGTGTTTTCTTTGACGTTTTAAAGAAAGTCCAAAATTGAAAATTACCTTGTACGTGTAAAACATTTTTAAAAGGACCCTGTCCGTCAACCTCCATATATTGGTAAAATTCGTATAACTCCAATAAGTTATAATTTTAATACGCAGCAATTTTCGGCGTATTAAACCCTAAACAGAATACAGGACGCTTGTATTTGTTTCTAAAATAAAAAATGAGTGAAAAAGGGGGGCCAAATGAAAAAACTAAAACTATTTCCTTTGACACTAACAATTTTCGCGTTGCTTGTCTGGGCCGTCAGCCCGGCGGCCGCGGCCGATAAGCCCAACATCCTGGTGATCTGGGGGGATGATATCGGCATGACCAATATCAGTGCCTACACATTTGGTCTGGTGGGCTACAAGACACCCAATATCGACCGCATCGCCAAGGAAGGCATGATGTTTACCGACTATTACGGTGAACAAAGCTGCACGGCCGGGCGTTCTTCCTTCATTACGGGGCAGAGTGTCTACCGCACCGGTCTTTCCAAAGTGGGTCTGCCCGGCGCGGAGCTGGGCATGAAAACAGAAGACCCGACCATTGCCGCGCTTCTAAAGGCCCAGGGCTATATGACCGCCCAGCATGGTAAAAATCACCTCGGCGATAAGGACGAGCATTTACCGACCAATCACGGTTTCGACGAGTTTTTTGGAAATCTTTATCACTTAAACGCGGAAGAAGAGCCGGAGTTGGCTGATTATCCAAAAGACCCCAACTTCCGCAAACGGTTTGGTCCGCGCGGCGTGATCAAATCATCTGCTGACGGTAAAATCGAAGACACAGGTCCTCTTACGAAAAAGCGTATGGAGACGGTTGACGATGAAACTGTTGCGGCAACGCTGGATTTTATCGAGCGCGCACACAAAAGCGGGAAACCGTTTTTTGCCTGGTGGAATGGGACCCGCATGCATTTCCGTACGCATGTGAAGCCGGAACTGCGAGGTATTTCAGGTCAGGACGAATATGGTGACGGCATGGTCGAGCACGACAGGCATATCGGGAGGATTCTTGATAAACTCGATGAGCTGGGCATTGCCGATAACACCATCGTGTTCTACTCCACAGATAACGGTGTTCACATGAACACCTGGCCGGATGCCGGTATGACCCCATTCCAGGGTGAGAAAAACACGAACTGGGAAGGCGGCTGGCGGGTACCGGCTATGGTGCGCTGGCCCGGCAAGATCAAGGCTGGATCCGTCTCCAATGAGATTGTTCATCATATGGACTGGTTGCCGACATTTCTGGCCGCAGCAGGCGAGCCTGACATAAAAGCCAAGCTTAAAAACGGGGGTGTAAAAGCCATTGGCCGCACCTACAAAGTGCACCTTGACGGCTACAACATTTTGCCCCTGCTGACGGATAAAACCAAAGAAAGTCCGCGCAAGGAGATTTTTTACTTCGCCGATACGGGTGAGTTAACGGCGCTTCGTTATAATGATTGGAAAGCCATTTTTTTGGAGCAGGAGGCAAAAGACACCCTTCGTGCCTGGATTGAACCCTGGAAGGAATTGCGTATCCCTTTAATCTTCAATCTTCGTCGTGATCCCTATGAGCGTGCCTATTTCACCTCAAACACCTATTACGACTGGTTGATTGACCATGTGTTCTTCCTGGTTCCTGCACAGGTGTATGTGGGCGACTTCCTGAAAACCTTCAAGGAGTTCCCGCCGCGCCAGAAGCCTGCAAGCTTTACCATCGACCAGGTCATGGAAAAAATGCGGACATCAACAGGGTCCAAATAACCTACGCTTTCAACATTGGGATATTAGACGGGCCGGCGCCGAATCTTCGGTGCTGGCTCGATCTTCGAAACCGAATCCACCGTCCATGGGGCACAGCGACATAATCGAGCATGAAGACGGGAAGGGAAACATCAATGAAAGTGAGATCATTAGCAGGCAATATAAAAATCATTCTTCTGGCAACGCTATTGATATTTGCAGCATTATTTCCGGTCTCAAAAACAGCGTTATCGGGCATGAATCCGGATTTTAAAGTAATTGTAGGCGAATGGATTCGACCCGACGGCGGTTATATTGTTCACGTCCGGGATGTAAAATCCGATGGTTCGGTTAATGTTGGGTATTTTAACCCGAATGAAATCAACATCTCGGAAGCCGGGGTTTCCCTATGGAAGGGGCTGGTGAAGCTGTTTATCAAACTTCAAGACAAAGGATATCCGGGATCGACCTATACGCTGTACTATTACGCGGAAAAAGATGTGCTGGCCGGCTTTTACCATCAAGCCGCCATAGGACAGACCTTTGAAGTGGTGTTTACACGGAAACCGAGCCGGTGAAAATGGTGAGACGTATTTTGTTAAAAGAAACGTAACAATAAAAAAAACAGGGAAAAAGGAGGAAAGCCATGAAATCAAAAGGGCTGTTTTTGATATTGATCATCTATTTCCTTGCACACGGACTGATGCTGTCCGCATCTGCTGCAAACAAGAACCCAAAACTGGTTCTGCAAATCACCGTAGATCAATTGCGGGGTGACCTGCCCATGCGTTTTAAGGATCGCCTCGGCAACGGCGGCTTCCGTTATTTGTTGGAAAAGGGCACCCACTACATCAACGCCCACTATCAGCACGCCAACACGGAAACCGCCGTTGGACACGCGACACTGGCCACGGGTGCCGATCCGTCCAGGCATGGCATTGTCGCGAATGACTGGATCGATCAAAAAACCGGAAAGTTTGTATATAACACCGAAGACGATCGCCATCACATCATCGGCAGTAAACCGAAACCCCACAAAGGCGTCTCACCTCGGAATCTTCTTACCACCACGATCGGCGATGAGCTGGTTGTTGATAATGCCGGACGGTCACGGGTATTCAGCGTGTCCGTCAAGGACCGCGGGGCCATCCTTCCGGGAGGACATGTGGGCAAGGCTTTCTGGTTTTCCAAGAGCAGTGGCCAGTTTGTCACCAGCACCTACTACTATGGTGATTATCCTGAATGGGTGAAACAATGGAACGCCGCCAAACCGGCCGACCGGTATAAAGGAAAAACCTGGGACCTCCTGGATGATCGTTCCTCCTATGTTGCCGGGAATATGGATGATCGTCCTTACGAAGGGGCGTTTGCGGAATTGGGTCGGACATTTCCCCATGCACTGGGAGACGGAAGTGCGAAGCATTTCTATTTAATCCTTACATTAACCCCCGTCGGTGACGAACTGACGCTGGATTTTGCCAAAACACTCATTGAAAACGAAAAGGTAGGCCAGAAAGATGCGACGGATTATCTGGCCATCAGTTTTTCATCCACCGATTATATCGGCCATCTTTTTGGGCCCTCCAGTCTGGAAACAGAGGATAATATCCTGCGCCTGGATCGCGTACTGGCTGAGCTTTTCCAGTACGTAGATCAAAAAATCGGTCTTGACAAGACCCTGATCGTGCTTTCCGCCGATCACGGCGCGCCTGAAGCCCCTGAATACATGGCTGAACACGGACTGGAGACCGGCCGTTTTCCATTGGACTGGTTTAAAAAAGGCTCTCCGTTATCGGATGCGCTTAAGGAACGGTTCGGACGGGATGACCTGGTTGCCGTCCACAGTCATCCCTATCTCTATCTTAATCTGGAGGCCATAAAAGGTGCAAAGCTTGATATGGAAGAAGTGGAGCGTTTTGTTGCCGCAGAAATGATAAAAGTAGAAGGGATTGCCTATGCCATGACACGCAGCGACTTACTATCCGGGCGAATCACCGAATCGCCTGTCCAGAACCAAATCCGGCGTAGCTTTCATCCCGTACGTTCCGGCAACATCCATATGGTACCGCAGCATTACTGGTTTTTACACTCCACCGAGGAAGCCGAAAAGATGGGGATGGAAAAAATTGCTGCCATCCATGGCTCGCCGTGGAAGTACGATACTTACGTGCCTATTTTCTTTGCCGGCAGCGGTATTCGCTCCCAGACAATCAGCAGGCTGGTGGGGCCTCAGGATATCGCCGCGACCATCGCAGCGTATCTGGAAATCAAACCGCCATCAGGTTCGGTGGGCGTTCCACTTGTGGAAGTGCTGAAAGAGTAATCCCGAAAACCTGCATCAATTGTTATCAGAAATAACCATATATTTTATACTTACGAGGAGTTAAAATTTTGGATCATCTCCCGATTAGTTGTAGTTTATTAGGGTAAAATAAGTGTGTCATCTCCAATTGAGCCGGTGTGATCCCAAATCCTTGGACCCTCTTCTCCAACCAAATTGGAGAAGAACCAATTTTTTTAACAAAAACAGGTGTTTTTTGCGCTTAAGGCCTTGTTTAACCCATTTGTCAAACGCGTTATTTATTATATCGAAATGTTACTGTGGTTCGACCCCCGACCCCTGACCCCCAGCCCCTGACCGCTGATCCCCGACCCCTGATCCCCGACCCCTGACCCCCGGCCCCTGATCCCTGACCCCTGACCCCTGACCCCTGCTTCCTGCCTCTTGATCCCCGATTTCCGGCAGATCGTAGAAAAAATTTGCAGCTTCAATAGGTTTGGTGTTAAGGGTAAACAGTGCCCAGGGTCGCTTTTATTTTCACCCCGATGGAGGCCTTTGAAAAATGGTAATTTTTGTTCAAGTTCAAGGAAAGCGAAAATTTTAACCACAGGAATACATTCAGTATTTCGAGGATTGCAATTTGAGATAGACGCAGAAATTGGGCAAAAAGAGGCGTTTTGCAAAGGTCTCCGATGGTGCCAACCGGCGTGTACGGTTAATCCGGTTCAAAAGCAAAGGAGAACGTTTCAGTTGGAAATTTTGTATTTCGAAGATGTTGTGGTCGGTGAAAAGAGAACTTCATCGGTAACATACACGGCTAAGAAAAAAGAAATCATCGAATTTGCCGCCGCATGGGATCCGCGATACTTTCACGTTGACGAAGCTGAAGCCTTGTTTCCAGTGACCTGCGACATCATTGGAGGCGCCACCAAGTTGAGTGCGGCCGACATGACTCCCTTCGGAGGATGGCGGGCCGACCTGAAAAAGCAGGACCGGTGATGCAACTTCAGCTGTTCAAAACATTGTGGGGGCATGCAGGATCGCTGGAAGAGGCTGTCGAACAGGCCGTTGCCAAGGGCTTTGATGGGCTGGAAGGATGCGCCGACAGGACGCCGGCACAAATAGATGCCCTGGCACCGGCGCTGGCTGAAAATAGTCTTGCATTCATTCAGGAGATCATGACCGGCGGCGACTATGTCCCCAGACGTTATGCCACGGTTGACGAACATCTGGCTGATGTGGAACGACAGATGCAGCTCGGCAAGCCGCTCCGGCCGCGCTTCGCTACCATCATCGGTGGTTGCGATGCATGGACGATTGCGCAGAGCATTCATTTCTTTACGGAGGCAATGGAACTGGGTGAGCGCTATAACGTGGCGTGCAGTTTTGAAACGCATCGCAGCCGCTCCTTGTTCAATCCGTGGGTGACTCTGGCGATTCTGGAGCGTATTCCGCAACTCAAGCTCACCTGCGATTTCAGCCATTGGGTGGTGGTGATGGAACGGTTGCTCGACGATGACTGGGAGGCGGTTACGCAAGTGGCACGCCACGCGCATCATGTCCATGCCCGTGTCGGCTATGCGCAGGGCCCGCAAGTGCCCCATCCGGCTGCACCGGAATATGCGCAAGCTCTGGCGTCGCATCAGCGTTGCTGGGAGGCAATCTGGGCGTCGCAATGCAATCGCGATTACAGCATTTCAACGATGACCCCTGAATTCGGACCGGACGGTTATTTGCACACCATGCCGTTTACCAATCATCCGGTGGCAAATCTCAACCAGATCAACGCCTGGATGGGTGCAAGGGAACGCCGGCATTTCGAGCTTTGGAAATCTCAGCGCTGATTCGGATAGGCTGTAAAGGGGACATCCTATAATCCGCGCCAATCCGTCCCGCAAATCTTCATTTAGTTAGTTTCCATCCATAAATGGCCCTTTTTGCCCGGATCTGCGTTCTCCGCGGGTTTCCGGCTGCGGCATACAGGGAGTATGCCTCACCGAAAACCCTTGTGCCTGCCCCGTGAAATGCTTGCCCAATGAAATGCAACGCCGATTTCATCGGGGCGAAGCCTATTTCTCTGGGGCGGCCTTGATCCGAACAAAAATTGCGCATTTATGAATAGGAAACCCACGGTGCCTATTTTACAATTGTGGATGGGCACTAGTTAAGCCCCCAGAAGCTTTTTCTTCACTATCGGCCTATCGTCATTCGATGGCCGCCATGAACAAACAGTAATTGTCCGGTAATCCAACTGGCTTGTTCCGAGGCAAAAAATACAACCGCATTTGCGATGTCTTCAGGCTGACCGATTCTTTCCAAAGGGATATCCTTAATAAGCGCCGCTTCTGCCTCTGATGGGATATATCCCGATTGCACCGGACCCGGTGACACGATGTTTACCGTAATGCCATGAGGACCCAACTCTGCGGCTGCACTGCGGCTGTATGACTCCAAGGCATATTTGCTCGCGCGATAAGAAATTTCCATGGGGGCGCCCCACGCACAATCCGCACTTATATTAATAATTCTTCCCCATCTTTTCTGCCTGTCGATAACTCGACGGGCGAACTTACTCATAAGAATGGCAACGGCTCTGGAATTGACAGCGAAATGACGATCGTGGCTTGTCACGTCGATTGTCGATATGGTGGGCCCTCCCTCCCAAACCTTCATATCTTCCCTTGAAGCATCGATAGGAAGAAAAGTGTCAGCGCTATATTCTGCCGCATTATTCACTAAGATATCAACGTGACCGAATGCCTTTTCAACCTGTTCAAATAAACGGTCAACGTTTTTGGGTTTACAAAGATCCCCTTCCCAGGATTCCGCATTACCGCCGGCATCTCGAATTGATGCAAGCACCTCATCAGCCGTTTTTCCTTGTTGTATAAAAAAGAAGGCCAGCCCTGGATCCTGCGACCCAGGAGTTTTCTTGTCTTCATTAGATAGTTCGGCAGGTTGGCGAAAGTAGTGAATAAACACTTTGGCACCGTGGGAAGCAAGTGCTCGTGCAATGGCCGCACCAATACCGAAAGGGTTGTTCCCTCCGGTGATCAGGGCTACCTTTTCCTTCAAGCGAGGATCGATCACTTTAACGGCTCCTTTCTAATTGTGCTGACTTAGAGCTTAACACATTGTCTAAATTTTGGAGACCACCGCCTAGGGCGGGAAAAATGGCATGATTCCAGAACCCTCAAATCTTGGGCAGTCGCTTGTTATGTGCTCAATGTATTTAATAATTTCCTTAATTCGTAAATACTATATATTTCCTTTATGGCGCTCATAGGAGTACGATTTAATTCGTGGTTTAATTCCGTAAGATCGACATTGACCAGTCCACCCATTGCAGCAATTCGATATTTTAGTTGAAAGGCAAGATCGTTCATCGAGCCTAATACGCTCCGATTATTTGTTTTTGCGATTACAATCTCGCGATGTTCATCAAGTACAATCTCGATTTGATTCTGGGGAAAGTTTTCCCAGAGAAGATTTTTAAATAAATTCTGTCCAAAAACCTCTCGGATATTTTCAAACTGGGGTTTCTTAAGTCCTGGTACGAGAAATGAAAAGAGCGTCGCATCGTGTGTAAAAAGAATGCATTTCCTTCGATCGACTCTTAAAAGATTTGCGTGCCAACTACCTATCACATCCGAAGAAATCGTCCCTTCCGATGGTCTGGTTTTTAATTCAATTAGCAATTTTTTGGTGCAACGGAGTATTGCCATGATTTATTTATAGGGCACATAACGTTGCGTCACGGGCGCGACCTATAGGGCGGCGCCTGCATACGCCTTGTTAAGAAGTGGTTGATTGCCATTCAGCCAACACATGAGAGACTTGAGCATGCACTTGTTCACGTGCCTGCCATCTCTCGAAATCAGTCAGGAGCAGTTCGTCGTAGTTTGTTTCTTGGTGGCGAACATGGGCAGCGACTGCGAGACAAACTGCTTCTTTATCCAACTCTTTGGCCGCTGCGCTTCGACCGACGCGCCCACTATACTTACGGCAGGCATGCTCTGCAATCACTTTCTCTCTTCCAATCGGACAATTCGGATATAATTCGCGAACGCGAGCAGCAAAACTTGCTATGTATTCCTCATCAAGTTCGGCTCTACGAATAGCTGCGCGAGCGCGCCTCAGTTTTCGTGTGTCTGCGTCCGCCTTGCACTCATTTTCTGCCAACTCAACTGCTGCATTCTCTACCAGCAAGCCCTGCCTCTCGTAACGTTTGCGTGCTCTGCTCCATTTAAGGACGATGGCCGCGAGCTTCGAGTATTTTCGAGAACGGCGAGTGAGGGCAGCGTCGCCGGAAGGCAGGAAGACTAAATGGTCAAGGTCTGCACAGCTCAGACATGCAGCGCCCTTGTCATCCCCTTGGAGTAATATCCAGGCACCCCGGCCGAGATTCTCACCGCATTCATCACATTTCGACTCGCGGCTTGAGATAAACACCTTGAGTTCGTTCTTTTGCTTTCTGTCGCGCTGAGTCATCTGAAATATTCCCCACTCCAACTATAATTATTGGACTTAAATATTTTGACAAACGGGTAAAAGATGAGTCCAATATAGTTCAAAGAAAATTATTCTCCTATAGCATATATTTAAAGAACCTTTCTGCTTGTCATCCTTCTATTCTAACACGTTATAACTTAAGAATCATCTCCCTATTAGTTGTAGTTAACTATGGAAATATAAGTGTTTCATCTCCAATTGACCAGGTGTGTTCCCAAAGGGTTCAAGGGTTCAAGGGGTCAAGGAGTCAAGTGCAAATGCTAAAGAATTACAAAGAGTTGAAAGTCTGACAAAAGTCATACGAACTCTGTTTAGAGATATATAGAATAACAGCAAAATTCCCGAAGGAAGAAATATACGGCCTTACTTCACAGATAAGAAGATCTGTCGTGTCTATTCCTTCGAATACCTGCCCTGTTAAATAATGCTTCGCAATAAAATCTGATTTCATGAAATGAGATTTTATTTAACAGGGTAAACAGAAGGATATGGAATAAAGACAACCATGGATTACCTTCGGCGGCTTTATATATCTTATGATTCTGTTTACGAATTGGAAACACAGATATCATTAGCTAAAAAAAGACATCGCAGAAATAGCAAGAATGTTAAAAGCGCTGATAAAGTCTTTAGAAAACAAACCCTTGACCCCTTGGACCCTCTTCTCCAACTAAATTGGAGAAGAACCTAACTTAAGAACGTTATATATTCCCCAGTAGCATATTGGGAGTTCTTCGTGTCATGGTAGGACCATGTTATATGTCAGTTAAAAAAGAAGAAACTTAAAAATTATGAGCACACAAGTCCCGTTATCTTATTTAGGATAAATCAATCTTTTCAGAAGGATATCTTCAACGTTCTGCCTTGCATCCGAAACAGATAAAACATAAATTTTCATTTCTGATATTCTGTATATAATTCTCCAGGGGGGTATAATTAATTCACGGTATATCAAGATGCCTTGATCTTGAAGCTCTGGTACTATGCGGCCTCGTTCAGGGAGGGTGTAGAGGATGGATGCTTTTTGTTTGATCTTTTTTAGTATTTTAAATGCATTGCCTGGGGTGTCTTCTGCAATAGATTCGATAATTCCCTTTAAATCATTTTCTGCAACACCAGCCCATTCAATTTTGTAGTTGTCACTCATTTAAGCTTTTCTTTCAGTGAGTTTTCAATATCTTTGAATACATCCTCCTGTGACTTTGCCTTACCATTTTTAATGTCGGATTCACCCTGTGAAACCAGCTTCAATATACCGATTGCATTACGCATATTTTCATAACTTTTAGGATCTTGAAGCACAGCTCTTGGTTCTCCATTCTGTGTTATTATGACAGGGCGATGGGTTTCGTTGATTTGATTAAGCAAATCGGCTGCCTTTGACTTAAGATATGTAACAGACTTTATGTCACTTGTAATATTCAATTTTATTACCTCCAGTCCTCATATAGTACTAAATATAGACTGAAAATCAAGTCTTAATTTTCGTGGGCTGTTAATCCGGGCGCTTCAGCGGCGAGGCGTTGCCGAGTCCGGCTGAAAGCGAAATGTTACTGTGGCCCGACCCCCATTTAGCCATTTACGTATTGTTGAATCTTTCTCAAGTACGATTTAATCTTTGGTTATTCTTGCCAATAGTTCTCCTCTTGCAATAACACCTCCTACCCATAGGCTCAATATATGTCCTTTAGTGGGCGTACGGATCTTTTTTTCAGAGAAATCGGGAAAACTGATTAAATTCCCCAAATAATCGGTTTTTTCCCCAAGCTGTTCGATATTCGGAATAAACAATCCACTATTTTCTGCTTTTACGATTCTCATCTTATCATAATCTATAGGAATTGATTTGAATATCTGGGGGTTTGAAAGATTTCCTGTATGTCTTAGAAAGCTATCTATTATTTTTATCCCTTTGTCGATATAATTATAAGTGATTCTTTTTCCTTCACCCAATTCAACAGTTATTGCTTTTATGTTTCTGTCCAGAAGACAACCGACCAGTGTGTTCTCGAGAGGTTCTTTTCTCAGTAAAACAAATGGAACATCGAGATGGTCAACCAAATCCTGGACATCAGAGTATCTCGGTTCATATAATCTTGCTTGAGGCGTGTCTAGAATGTTATCGTTGCCGTTGTGAAGGTCTAAAACACAACCACATCTATTGAGTATTTTGAATATGCCGTGACACATTTTTTCTGTGATGACGCCATCTTCCTTTCCGGGCCAGCAACGATTCATATCTTTTCTATCTATCCTGCTGGTTCTTTCTTTGACATTATATGCCAAAGGGTTTGCTATAGGAAAGATGATTATTTTTCCTTTGAGAGGGTATTTTATTTTCAAGAATTCTTTGAGAACAACGATTGAGAAGAACTCGTTTCCATGCTGAGTTGCGACGATCCCTGTAGTCGGTCCTTTCTTGTTTGAATCTACGATAAAATAAGGTATTCGGACTGGAGACCCATCCGGCAATTCTTTAACAACCAATATTTTATTTTCAATTTTCACATCAAAAACCTCTTTGTAAATCTTTAGAATTTTTTTTGCGCAACAAACGGAACGTCTATGATGTTATGCGGTTTTATCGAATTTGAGTCGTTGAAAGGGTAAAACCGTATAGATAAGCTGCCCGAAAGTATAAAATCACAGGATGTCCCATTATTGCGCTGCTCCCCAATATTTTTCTTCACTCGATACCTCTTACAATGATATGATGAAGAGCGCCAGGAGCATCAATACGGAATTTACGTAATATGTCAGAAATATATCATATATCAGCAAAACTGGATACTTATAATTTAAGGGGGGCTTCCAAAAAAAAAGATCTTTCCGTCGCACCTTATGAAACCCCGCGCAAGGTTGCAGGGAGCTTCAATGTATATCGACAGCCATCGATAATTCTAAAACCGTATAATAATTCCGGGCAAAAGCTACCATGTTTCATGTCAAAGAAATTGAGGCCAAAAGCGTTCTCAACAAGTCAAAGGTTTTTGACTATTGCCTGAATCCTTACACCGGTTGCCAGATCAATTGCAGGTACTGCTATGCACGCTTGTTTATGAGACGGTATTCCGGGCACAAGGAGGCTTGGGGCGATTTTGTGGATGTCAAAATAAATGCCCCTGAAGTATTACAAAAGCAGTTGAATAAAGCCAAAAGAGGGATCGTCTGGATTTCCTCGGTTTGTGATCCCTATCAACCCCTGGAAGCAACCCATGAATTGACCCGGCGCTGTTTAAAAGAACTCGTCAAAAAACAGTTTCCGGTCAATATCCAGACAAAGTCTGAACTCGTTTTAAGGGATCTGGATTTATTTAAAGAATTCGAGGAAATAGAGGTGGGATTTACCATCACCACCGATGATGAAAAGGTGGCAAAATTATTTGAGCCCAAGGCAAGCCCGGTAAAAAACAGATTGTCGGCTTTGGCGAAAATTCACTCCTCCGGAATCAAAACATTTGTTTTCATCGGACCGCTGCTGCCCGGAAATCCGGAAAAGCTGATCGAAAATCTTGCAGAAAAGGCGGATATGATTTTTATCGATAAGATGAACTATTTAAACTCGATCAAAGGTTTTTATCATAGGTCCGGGCTCCACTGGGGAACCACGGACAAATTCTTCAAGGAATATAAAGAAAGACTTGTTTCAGAATTATTGAAAAGAAAAATGAAATTCCAAGCCCTGTTTTAGACGTTTCGCAACTCTGCCGAAAACATTTGTGGATAGTGATAATACATCTTGACGGGCTGTTGCCCAAACCGCAATTTTCAATCCGGTCAAAAATTTACAACCCGATGTAGTGACTTAGAACATATAGTTTAATCACAATCCGTTGGCAACCAATAAACCAATGGGCGTTATTCCTATATCAGATAAAAAAATAGAAACTTATATTTTTACCTACGTTCCCCATGCCCACTTCCCCTATGCCCACGAAAATTTCGTACATCTAACCGAAATCAAAGTTGTGTTTTCTTGCCAAACGCACAACCTGAAGCCAATTCCTGAAACTTACATATACCATAAAAATGAAACGGGCAAATCATGCGAACTGGATTTGCCCTGAAGGAGACAATAAAAATGTTAAGCTCAGATTTTATTTTAGATTTTTACCCGGCTTAAAAGTAATCGTATCTCGGCCCTTAATCTTAATTTTTTCACCTGTCTGCGGATTACGCCCCATTCGAGTTTTTCGATAGACCTTCCTGAATGTTCCAAAACCGACTAAAGTCACTCTGCTGTTTCTTTTCTTCAGGCCCTTTGTAACACCGTCAAGAAATGCTTCTAATGCCGCTTTAGCTGCAACCTTTGAAATTCCTACATCCTTTGCCATCTTTTCAATTAAATCTGCTTTAGTCATAGTAACTCCTTCGCGATGTTTAAAATTAAACGAAAAATAATCGCATTGAATATCAACCAGCTACAATATTTAATCTTAACATCAAGAAAAACCCCCAAGAGTTGGAGAGACTCCCAGGGGTGGTGGTGGGATAAACGTTGAAAGGGAAAAAGTGAAGGTCGACCATGCTTCCGCATAATGGTCATAATATATTTATATTTCGACAAAACAATTTGTCAAGAAATAAATTTCAGAAAATGAATATTGTTCAGAAAGCGTGCTTTTCAAAACCTTTGACCTCTTGCCAAGAGCACAAGCTAAAACTAAATTTCGTTTATTACATATACCATGAAAACTGAATAGGGCAAATTCCGTAAAAAAATTCACCCTTATGAAAAACGATATCCCAAATAATTTAGAGCCTCAAAAACCTGTTGTTTATTGCAGTGATCGAAGATTCAGGAAAATGCTATGTATGTTGGGAGGTTGTCCAAAAAGCCATTTTTGAGCATGCCGTCATTTAGCATATTTTATTTTTTCCAAATATCCACCTGTTTTAAGGGAGAACCTATCTTTTTAGCTGGGAATTCTCCTTGTTATCCCTTAGCCATATATTATCCAGTTAAAACCGTTCTATGCACATCACCTCTAAAATTGTGTTAGTGATAAAGTGTCTTTAAACCACAATATATTGTATTATTTTTTTCTTGACACACAATATGTTTCATAATATGGGTTAGAGAACTTAGATCTTTTTCACATATTAACCTTTAAACGGTAATATATCATGATGAAAGAGGTCCTAAAATGTCCATATGAAGCCTCCATAGGAGTTCTATATCCTTTTGGAGGCTTTATTAATTCATCGGCAAAGCCAAACCTGTCTTGAAAGAAGAAACCGTTTCGGTGATAGCGAGATCAGTATAATGGTTATGCTGGCTCGTGAATAAGTGGCGGCTGACCGATTCATTTCCAATTTTATAGCGATGAAATGCTTTTTTTAACATTTGAAGCGTAGACGCACCTTCAGAAATCTCAGTTGAAATATCTCCTCCAGAACCACACCTATCGGTTTTCTTCAAGATCATCAAAGCTATACAAATTGAAGGATTATGTCGGCACCATGATGTAAAGCGTTTTTTGACAGCTCAAATGATATTATTGGGAAAAAGGAGGTAATGGTGAGGATTGTCTCGATTGCCAACCAAAAAGGAGGATGCGGAAAGACAACATCCTCAATTAACTTATCTGCATGCTTGGCCCATAAAGGTCGAAAGGTACTTCTCATCGATATGGATCCTCAGGGGCATTCTGCGATAGGTTTAAATATCAATATCAGCGAGTTGAAAAAAACAGTTTTCGACACGCTTTGCTATTCGAATGACGCGAAAGTCGTTCTCAATGACGTGACGATTAAGGTTGACGACAATTTCGATATCGCACCATCAAATATTTCTTTGAGTACGTTTGAGCAGCATCTTTCCATGGTGCAAGGCAGGGAGACCAAACTTAAAGAAGCGATTGACGGTTTAAATCAAATTTATGATTACATCATCATTGACTGTCCCCCTAGCCTCGGATTGCTGACGTTTAATTCGCTCATTGCTTCGACGGAGGTGATTGTTCCTATTGAGATGAGCTTGTTTTCACTACAGGGGATTAGCCGGCTGCTGGAAATAATAAGACTGGTTCGGGAAAAAACAGGGCATGAAATTCGGATAAAAGTCATTGCTACGATGTACGATAAACGGACTAGAATCTCAAAAGAAGTTTTACAGGATATCAAAAATCATTTTAAGGAATTTATGTTTAGAACCGTCGTAAATACGAACGTTAAGTTGAAGGAAGCCGCAAGTTTTGGCAGATCCATTGTTGATTATGATCAAAAAGCCAAGGGCTTCAGCGACTATATGGCTCTTGCGAAGGAAGTGATCGCAGAGGAAAAAGTTCTTGGAATAGGACTTGTCGAACAAACAAAACCTTTTCCTTTACCAAGCATGGTAGAAAGGCAATTTTTCTACCATGCGCCTAAAGCAAATCGCGTCAAAATAGTCGGGACCTTCAACAATTGGAACACATCCGAAGAATCTCTCATGGAACGCAAAAAAGATGGGACATGGTCAAAACGTATCTATCTTGCACCGGGTACATACCAATACAGGTTTCTAATAGATGATGTATGGGTTGAAGATCAAAACAGTTCCTACCAAGTCGATAATTCATTTGGAGGAAAAAACTCCGTAGTCGAGATCTAAGGGGGAAAATGGGAAAAAAGCGTCTGGGTCGGGGACTCGATGACATTTCGGACATATTTTTATCAACCCGGAAGGACAAAAAGAAGCTTGAAGAATTCTCTTCAGAAAAATTAAGGGATGCAACCTGTGAATCTTGTGCTCGCATTGTCAGTGATTCAAACAAAGCGCCGAAATGCAAAATTTTCACTTTTGAAAATAAAAAATACGGTGTCGGCTATAGGGACACCATATCGCTAACCAGTGGAAGCTATTGCAAGTATTTTGAACCGGTTTTCAAAGAAAACGCAGACAGCAGATTTGGGGTGAAGGGAACGTCTAAAGACACCGCCGAAATCAACTGTGAGATCGAAGAAAATGTGATTGTCCGAAAAAATATCGCATATCCAAATACGCCATATGCCCAGCAGGATATTTTAAATTCCCTTTCCAGGCATCTTGAAGAGAACTACAGCGTAAAGCGTATTGAACTGACAAAGACGGACAGGATTTCCCAGCCGGGAATGAAAAAAAGCATCGAAGAGAGAATCACCATTTATATCTACGGCGGTGTCCGGAACCCTTGAGTTCTGCAAAAGGATTTTGGGAATAGATCTTTTCGACGTTATAATCTAACATGCTCGATATGTTCAACAAAAACAATTTAAATTGAGGAGCAGACAATGAAAACTACAATTGCAAATAATAAAAAAT
>JAQYVT010000034.1 GCA_030145345.1 Desulfobacterales bacterium | reverse complement strand
ATCCGGTCGACGCTGTCTGGGGTCATCCGCCGGAAGCGGCTCAAAAATGATTTCGGATCGGGAGTTGCTTAGTTCAATCACCTTTTTTGCCAGTTCCAGTATCGTAAACTCTCCGGGTTTCCCCAAATTCAATGGGCCGGTCACCAGAACACGTCTGTGTAAATGCATATTGACCCTCTCATGTTTTTTAGGACTTTTTTTAATGTATCTTTGCCGAATATTCGCTTATTACTTTGTGATTGTCAACCAGCATAGACGCATTGATTCTTTTGGTTAATACACCTTTTTCCCGAGCCCGACGTCGGGTTCAAATTTATAATTTTTGAAATATGCATCGTTCAATATCAGGATGAAAACATTTAAAATCAAGAACGAAAAGAAAGTATACCTTTCTTTTTTTCTACAACCTGACAGTAAAGCTTTTCATTTTTATCTGCCACCGTATCCCATGTGCAGGTTTCGGGAGTCTTTCTGGCCCGGGCACCCAGACTTTTCCTCAACCGATGATCATTTAAATGCCCAAAATTTTCTGGGAGGTTGGCGGGATTCGCGTTCATGGGAATGGACGTCATCATAGGATGTTAAGTTGCTACCGTTTACCGTAATCACCATGGATCAAGGACTCTCGAAGCTTGGCGTACTTCATGAAGGAACCTCCGGCATTGAATAAAGATATCATAAATCCGTCAAATCCCGCCATCATTCCCATTTCCAAGACATATGTTCGAATAAACATCCAAAAACCGTGGGAAAACGGCGACCACCACCGAACATTTTTGCCCCTATTTAGCATTTCCTGAGCAGACAACGTAGAGTAGGTTTGCATTTTATGAACCAAATCCGAATAATTTCGAAAACTGCGGTGCTCAATCGTTAGATCGAGGTCCTTGACAGGTCCATTGGGAATCCATCTTTCGTGAACAAGATTGTCGCTGAAATGACCCTGCCTCCGATCTACCATTCTCACGACGCGATCCGGCCACCATCCGCAGTGACGGATCCAGCGATTGCGAAAGAAATTTTTCCTTGAAAAACTGTAAGCAGAAACCCCCTGTTGAGAAGTCTCTATAATTTGGTCAATCTGCCCGGCAGTCTCTCTTGGCAATCGCTCATCCGCATCCAATATCAACACCCAATCATTGCAACAGCTGTCAACGGCATATTGTTTCTGTTGCGCATACCCCATCCATTTTTTGGAAATGACGATACACCCGTAAAACTCTGCGATGGAAACCGTCTGGTCCTGGCTACCCGAATCCACAACCAAAACTTCATCGGCAAAGGATACACTCTTCAGACAATCTGAAATTCGATCCTCTTCATCTTGGGCAACAATGGCAACTGAAAGCGACATATCTACCTATTCCTTCATCATCGACCATGGGAAACGTGTTACCCGCCGTGATCTTTGGGAAATATTCGTTATGACGGGGTCAATGAATATTATACTTGTTTTCATATCCTTTTTTATTCGAAGCAGACAGGGTATTGAATATAAAAGAGATTGGCTTACCGCCGCATTCTTGTCAAGAATACGCTCCGAATTTTCCTAATTTTCAGGGTTTTTTAAATTGCGGAAACCCTTGCTGGAGTCCAACGGTAACCGCAAGAAAAAAGGCCATGCCGGCGTCCAGAATCTGAGCATTGAACAAACCGCTGACCAAGATAACGAGTGTTGATGATAACACAAAAAATCCCAGAAGATTATGCCGTTGCCCAAAGGAATTTTTTATAATCTCCCCAAAAAGCCAAAAAAAAGCAGCCACGCCGATCAATCCATAGCTAACCGCCATGTAGAGAATATCGTTGTGCGGATGGGCGATGAGCGGATCATCCGGTGAGTTTCTCTGTTTAAGAACGGTGCCATAGCCACCCGTTCCGACCCCAAAAAATGGGTTGTCTTTAAAAATATGGACCGCTCCGTACCACAAGTAAAATCTTTCATGTTTGACGGTGTACTTCTTACCCCATGCAGATTTTTGATCGGTATTCATATGGTATTTCAGCTGGTCTACTGACTCGGATATTCGGTTTCTGACAATCGGAGAAAGAAGCATCATCGAAACAAGGAGAACAGAAACCAATAAAATTTTGAAAATGCTGCGCTTCCTAAAAAGGTTGTAGACAATCAAAGGAGATAACAGGACAAACGTAACATAACCGGTTCTGCCCTTCAGAATAATTAAGTGAAAAAAGTAAAACAGCATCAATAATATAAAGAAAAACCGCATTCTTTTTTCTTCGGTTTCCTTAAAGTAAAATGACGCCGTCAGGATTCCCACGACCAGATAGGCAGATAATGTACTGTACCCTCTCCCCAATCCGCAATACCAACCGTTAATTGGCGGATAAAGCCCGACTAACTGCATCAGGCCTACACAAGCATTAACTGCCAACCCCAAAAGGAACGCCTGAACAAACCGTTCAGTCCTGACATTCGGCGCAATGGCGGCGATGGCCATACCGTAAATCCAGTAGTGAGTTTTCCCGGCATAGTCCATTCCGAGACCGTGCAGGTCCGGTGTGTATAAAAGACCGATCCAGGGCAATACAATGAGAAGTAATACCGGCCAGCACCAGCTTTTAGTAAAATAAATATGCCTTGAACGGATGGCCAAACCGGAAAAAGCCCATATAACGGCTGCCGTTACGCCGCAAATTGTCGCTGGAGCTGTGCCCAAGGGCGCTCCAAAAAAAGCAGCCAGAAAAACATAGAACAATAGGTTCTCAGCCGTAATTTTCTTATTTTTGCCCAAGGCCGTCAGCACAGTAGTATTCATTGGATTCAATTGCCTTTCTCAGCAACACGTCATTCATAGCGAGTCGTTTCCGTTCATGCGCTTTGTGCCAGAGGTGGCAGCAAGCCGCCATGAAAGGGTGCTCTCTCCTTTTGATCCCGTATTTATATAGCCGGACTGCCAACTCGGAATCTTCACGACCCCATCCTATGAAATTCTGGTTAAAGCCATTGACCGCAAAAATATCCTCCCTAAAAAGACCCATGTTACAACTTCGAATTCCCTTTAACCCAGTGGAAGAATATGCAGGAAACCCAGGCCACCTGATGACGTGATGGCCATTTGAAACATTTCGCAAAAAAATATATTTGACCATTTTACTAAAGGAGTTTGAATCTTTATATGTAAAGGTTTCCGAGAGTTTTCTATTGATCAGAATCCTTTTCCCCTGGAAGAAAAATCCTTTTTTTGCCAGTGACAGATGATCCTTAATAAAATGTTTTCCAGGAATACAGTCTCCATCCAGAAGAATTATGTATTGTCCATCCGATTTTTTTATGGCCTTATTTCTAATCCTTGCCGCTCTGAACCCACGATCTTCCTGCCAAACGTGATAAAGCGGATAGTTAGATGACTCCATAAATCGATGAACAATGTTTTCCGTTTGGGCACCAGACCCGTCATCGGCAACAATAACTTCATCTGCCGATCTGGTTTGATACGCCAGCCCTTCCAACACTTTCAACAACATGTCAGGTCGGTTATACGTCGTTATGATCACGGATGTTTTCATACAAAACTATACGCAAATCGACGAAAGAACAAAATTTAATGCATTGAGACATCCAGCTTATGGATTGCATCGATAACCTGTTGTACGCTGATTTGTTCCATGCAGTCGATGGTTTTGCATTCCCGTTTAAAGCAGGGACTGCATTCCGGTATGGCCCTTACGATCTGATGGCCGGTTCCGAACGGACCGGTTCTCCAGGGGGCGGTTGGGCCGAAAAGCGCCACCACAGGAGTTTTTACGGCGGCAGCCATATGCATGGGGCCTGTGTCGGTGGATACCACAAAGACCATTTTTTCATAAAGCGCCGCCAGCATTTTCAAGGTTGTATGACCGGCCAGATTGACAGCCTGACCCTTCATGGCAACCATGATATCCTGAATCGTCGGACCATCATCAGGGCCGCCGGTAAATACTATCTTTGCATCATATCGGTCAATGAGGATGTCGGCCAATTGAGAAAATTTCTTGTTGGACCAGAGTTTTGTTTCCCACTTGGCAACGGGGTTGATGGCGATTAGCGGCTTGGCGCCCAACATCCCGTACGTTCTCATAAGACCGTCGACCTTTTCGTGATCATGACTGGAAACCGGCAGTTTGTATTCCACCGTGTTCGAGGGAATGCCCAGTGCATCCATAAACATCATCCCCCTTGAAAGGGCGTGAATCTCCATGTCCACCGCAGGAATGCGTTCGTTCAAAAAAATATAGCTATGCTCCATATGTTCGAGACCTTTGTCAAATCCGATTTTCCGTTGTCCTCTGGCAAGGGCAATAAGGACACCGCTTTTCAGCAACGCCTGAAAATCGAGTATCATATCATAATCAATGTCTCGCAATGCCTTTATAAAACGGTATATTTCGCTTATGGTGGTGAAAAACGATGACGTTCGCAACCCTCTCATCCACCGCTTACGTTTGGAAACAAGAACGCGATCCAATGCTTCGTGACCTTCAACAAGGGACGCAGCGGCTTCCTCCACCAGCCATGTAATATGGGCATCCGGGTAGTGGCTTCTGATGGCATTCAAGGCAGGTAGTGTATGAATCACATCTCCAATGGCACTCAGTTTCACAATGAGAATGTTCACAAAATTTCCTTTACAACATCAAAAATCATATCCACACGAATTTGATCCATGCAATTAAGGTGGCCCCTGGGACATTCTGGCTTAAGGCATGGACTGCATTCCAAGGGGACCTGGACCACCCTGCTGTTGGAACTCAACGGACCTGTGGTTGTAGAATTGGTGGATCCGAAAATTGCAATAAGCGGGACATCGAGGGCTGCAGCCACATGCATCAAGCCTGAATCATTGGTAATAAAAAGCGCGCACCTTTCAATCAAGGCCATGGCTTCGCCGAGGGTTGTCCTGCCGGTAAGATCGATGGGCCGATGCCGCATTTTCCGTGAAATATCTTTTCCAAGCCTTCCGTCTCGGGGTCCACCAAAAACGATGACCCGGGCATTTGCATACTCGCTGATCAGATCGGCCAGGTGGGCATAGCGATCGATGGGCCATTGCTTGGCAGGACCGAATGTTGCACTGGGGTTTATTCCAACCCATTTAATATCGTCGGATATACCCGGGTCCGTCAAAATTTTTTCTGCCCGGAGCCGATCCTCTTGACCCAACTGCAGATAAAGATCACGGCTGCCGGTATCCATGCCGATTCCACTGAGAATATTGAGATAATACTTGGTTTGATGTTCTTTTTTGATTTCACTCGTGCATGAAATTGCATGGGTCAATAACATTTGTCGTGCATCCGTGTTATATCCGATCCGAACGGGAATGCCCGACAGAAAAGCAATCAGCGCCGCTTCAAAAGCATTCTGCAAAAGGATCGCCGCATCAAAACCGTATCTTCTTAAATCTTTGGCAAGACGCGGTTTACCGAAATTTCCGTTGTGGCGTCCGTCTCCATCATAAATTATCAGAGTGTCGACATGTGGACTGTGCTCAAAAACCGGCGCAACCCATGGTTTTGCCAGAATACTGATCCGGGCATTCGGAAAGCCTTTTCGGATGGCCCGAATCGCCGGTGTGGTCATAATGGCATCACCCACCCAGTTGGTAGAGCGAATAAGAAGGCGTTTAATATTTTTAGGTTCTATTGTTTTAAGGGCCATATTTTTATGGAAAACAACTTGCGGATTGAACGGAATCACACTGATTTTCAGTGGGTTATTTGTCAGCAATTCTGGGCCAGGGGTGATACGGTTTCGTCTTCCAGCGTTGGTGTACCCAAAACCATTGTTCGGGATAACGGCGGACAATGTCTTCAATGATTCTGTTATACTGCAGGGTATTCAATTCAACATCCTTTCTCTTGTCGCCGGTTTTAATCAAGGGAATTTCTGGCCCGAACTCTGCCCTAAAGCCTGTTTTTTCGCGCATTAAAACAACGGGAACCACCGGTGCCCGGGTTTTTAGGGCCAAAAGGGCCAAGCCACTGTTGGTGCAGGCCCGACGACCCATAAAATCCACAAAAACGCCTTCGTACCAGTCCACATTCTGATCCATCAGCAATGCAACCATTTCTTTGCGCTCCAGACTCCTTAGGATCGCACGAAAAGAGCGCTGCTTGGGAATGATCTTTGCCCCGAAGCGTGTCCTCAAGTCCACAAAAAAGCGATCCAGCGGTTTAAAGCTCAAGGGACGAACCACGATGCTCAAAGGATACTTGATCATGGCGGCGATGACGGTCAGAAGCTCAAAGTTCCCAAAATGGGCCGTAAGTGCCAAAATACCGCTATCTTTTTCATATGCCTTTATAATATTCGATCTTCCGTCAATCGTAAAATATTTCCAAAGCTGTTTCTCATCCAGATTTAGGGACCAGCCGATTTCAAAAATAATTAGCACCAGATTCATAAATACTCGCTTGGCGAGAATCCGGATTTCAAATCGATTTTTTTGACGGCCAAAAGCATGGGTTAAATTGTCGATAACGATCCTGCGGTGCCGCCGGTCTGTCAAAAAAATAACTCGGCCCAGAAAGTCAGCGGATATTCGTCGCCATTTCTGTGGAATAAGGCCCAGGAGTCTGAACAGTATCTTGATCCCCTTGTAGACGATTATTTCCATATCAAACATAACCCAACTTCAGAAGTATATATTTTTGCAAACACGTGAACGGTAAAAGCCAACGCTTAAAATATTGTATCCTTTTTGCCCATTGAAAATTATGATCCCAAGAGACTGTATCTATAAAACTTTTTTCATGCAACACGTCATTTTTAATAAAAATTCGGGTGGGTCGGTTGACGCTCCCTGAAGCCCCGTTGAAACGGGATTTCCGCTCCGGTTAAACAAAAAATACAAATAGGTCACGGGGTAAATTTCGTACAAGCTTGCGGGGGAATGCGCTCGCCGTTGCAGTTCAGCTTGCTTTGAATAAACGTATAAAAGGCATCGTCATCATCACCAAAGGTGATCTCAATGCCCAACACCACAAGATCAACAGGATATGTATTTCTGGAAGAAATCCGGACATAATCCTTTTCGGTGGTAACCAGAAAATCCGCATTTGCTTGCCGTGCTGACTGAAATATGTTTTCAATATCCACTCGCGAGTATGAATGATGATCAGGAAACTCCATACAGCCCGACACAACACAGTCAAGGCCTTGGACGGTCCGGTGAAAATCATCGTTATCTGCCAAACCTGAAAAAACAAAGGCTTTGCGTCCGTTTAAAAACTCCAGCCTGCATGTCGATATGCTGTGTGATTTTTGCTCAAATATACTGCTTTCACCTTTTATCACTTTATGGATATACGGGACGTGAAACGCCCTGAAAACCGGTTTGTCCGCGGTCGAGGATGCAGATTTTAAGCCATGGATGGCTTTTTTAGCATCCGGTACAGCATCGGATCTTGTTAATATTAATGCATCTGCCCGTGAAAGCGCTGAAACCGGTTCTCTCATAATACCTCTGGGAAACATGTGCCCATTGCCGAAAGGGCGGCGGCAATCCAAGAGTACCAAGTCGAGATCACGCCCAAGTTTCAGGTGCTGGAAAGCATCATCGAGCACAAGGACATCCGGTTGAAACGTCCGTACCGCCAGCATGCCGGCCGCCCACCGATTTTTGCCGACGATGACCGACACATTTTTCAGTTTTGCGGCCATCATATACGGCTCGTCACCGGCGGTCTCAGGTCCCATCAATAAAACCTTTCCGTCACTCACGATCCCCCCGGCCTTTTCCGCAAGTCCCTTATATCCTCGACTGATAATCACAGCCTTGTACCCGAGATCTTGAATGAGATTGGCCAAATAAATCGTCATGGGTGTTTTACCGGTCCCCCCCACTGACAGGTTCCCCACAGATATAACCATACATGGAAGTCTTCGGGTTTTAACAACGCCCTTCTGGTAAAGTTTTTGTCTCAACTTTACAGCACCGCCATAAATTTTCGATGCCATAGATAAAAAAAATCCCAGAAAAAAGTATTCGTGGTCATTGTTTCCGGTCATTACGGTTTCGATCTTTTTCTGGATGCTGATCATCGGATATTTCTGTGATGGGTTATCTGTTAATGTCTGTGTGCCGGAGAATTTTTTAAACACGTTTCAACCACCCGCAATGTCTTTTCAACAGCGCCTTTGTTGGCGTTGAAAACCTGCTGGGCTCTTTCTCCGATCTCGATGGCTTTTTTATGGTCTCGAATGAGTATCGCAACAGCTTCAAAAAGAGAAGCTGAGTCATGAACGCCGACCGCCCCGCCTGAATCCACAAGTAATTTGGATATCTCCGCAAAATCACTCATATCTTGCCCGAATATTATCGGTTTTGCAAACGAAGCCGGTTCAAGTGGATTGTGCCCGCCGCACGCGATCAGACTTCCGCCGATAAAGGCGATATCGGCGATTGCATAAAGTTTTTTTAAAATCCCCAGGATACCCACCACAATCACATCGAATCGGTGACCTGTGGATATCTTTTCCATCTCATTCATAAGCCGAACAGAGAAGCCGGCTGCCTGAAAAATAGGACATACCGACCTGGCCCGTTCCGGGTCTCTGGGGGTGACAACGAGAAGCAGATCTTTAAACTCACGTTTCATCTTTGAAAAAGCGTCCAGAAGTATCGATTCTTCACCTTTATGTGTGCTCCCCGCCACCAGGACCTTTTGAGACGGCTGTATCTGCATCCATTTCCTTAAATCTTCTATCTCTTCCGCCGATAGGAACTGGAATTCCTGATCAAACTTGATATTGCCGGTAACCATCATCCGATCGGAGGGAACACCAAGGGCTTGAAAGCGCTTTGCATCCTCCACGGACTGGGTGCAAATGTTTGCAAAAGATAAAAACAGCGGTTTTGCAAAAAAATCGAATCGTTTGTATCCCATAAAAGATCTATTGGACAGCCTTGCATTAACAAGAACAACAGGGGTCTTCCGTTTTTTCATCTCAAAAAGAAAGTTGGGCCATATATCCGTCTCGACGATGACAACAGCGGCTGGAGCAATTTTCTCTGCAACATGTTTTACTGAAAATTTCAAATCATACGGAAAATAAAAGATACCCTTAACAGAGTCATTTAAATACTGGTTGGCGATATCAAAGCCTGTTTTGGTAGAAGCAGAAAACACGATATTTCTAGTATGGGAACCTTCTTTTAACCGTTTAACGAGTGGAACCGCGGAAAGTACCTCTCCCACCGAAAGTGCATGGACCCACACAATTTTAGCTTCAGAAAGAAGGTGTTTACGAGCCATCATCGCAGCCGGCAACGGCACAAGCCCCAGCCTCTGGAGGATTGTTTTTCTCCGCTTTTTGGAAGAAAGCACCATGGGGAGGATCACCGGAAAGCCTATGGCGATGAGAAAATAAAGCAATATATTATACAGACGTCTCACCTGCTGTCCCTTTATAACGATTCGCGGGTAGCGCGTCACGGGTCCTGCGTTACCCGTCACCTATTATTCAGCATATAATAATGTTACAGCTCCAAAACAGAAAAAAGCCAGGTTCGCAGTCCATGCTGCAATGCCGGGCGGCAGCATTTCACCGTATCCCAGGGATAGGCAGAAGCTGTAAAAAATCCAGTAAAGAAATGCCGTGCCGATACCATATGCGATGACAACAGGCATACCTTCCTTTATTTTTCCTCTGGCGCCGATACCGGTTCCCACCATACACATAATGATACAGATAAAAGGAAAGGCGACTTTGGCATAGAGGTCCACCCGGTAATTGGTCGCATCATATCCTTCCGCCTCAACCTTTTTTATATATGCCGAAAGCTCTTTGAAAGTCATCTCATCCGATTTTTTGGCCACCCGATTTAAATCTTCAGGGTTAAAGTCGAGCCCCTCAACCTTCTGGTCGTGGAACGTAATATCGTATTTCCCCTGTTCCTTATCCAAATTCTGTTCCATTATTTCGGTTAACAACCATTTTTTCTGTTTGAAGACACCTTTCTTGGCATCGATTCTTCTGGTGAGTTGGAAACGTTGATCAAACTGGTACCCGGTGATTCCATAAATGGTTTTTACCTTTGGATTAAAATAATTTATGTGTGTTATAATGCGGTTACCCTTAATCCAAATGTTTTTTTCCTGGGTAATGACTGTGGATTCCTTGCGGACTTCTCTAAGCCAAATCTGATTTGACTTTGCCTTTGTAATGGGAACAATGACATCGGAAAAGAAAAAAAGAAGGCCGCTCAACATACATCCAATTATAACCACCGGTTTGAAAAGATAATAGATACGGACGCCACTGCTTCTTAGGGCCACGATCTCATTGTGTCGGGTCATGAGACTAAAAACGATAAGAACCGCCAGCAGGATACAAATCGGTATGATCTGGGCAACGACAAACGGTATTTCTAATATAAAAAAAAATATGGTCTTCGAATACGGCAACCCTGCTTCCATAAAATCGTCTATCTTTTCAAAAAAATCGACGGTAATATATATACCGATGACAAAAGTCAGAACCATACCGAAATATTTTGAAATCTGAATGGTTATATATCTGTAAATAATTGACATAACGATAGACTAATTTTAGATTGCGGATTTTTCCAGTCCGCATTAAAAAAAACCTGCGATCATAGAGCGTTGTTGCTCTCTCTTAACCCTGCGACATCTTAACCATCCCGGTTTTCGTGCGTTCGTAATATCTGTCTAATTTTTTTTCTAACAGGGTCAATCACTGAATCGATTTTTACAGGACGGTCCATTGCGGTTCTGACAACAAGAAACAGACCCAGCCCACCCATAACAACGTTCGGCACCCACATTCCAATCACCGGCGGGTACACGCCGGCTTCTCCAAAAACCTGTCCCGCGGACAACATTAAGTAATAGATTAAAAAGAATACCAGTCCCAGCCCCAAGCCTGCGGATCGTTTTGCGGACCCCGACTGAACACCCAAGGGAACCGCCAAAATACCAAGGGCAATGCAGGCAGCAGGAATCGAAAATTTTTTATGGAGTTCAATTAATGTCGTATAATATTGTTCATCTTTTTTTACGGCGGTGTTCAAATACTGCCAAAATTCGCCAAGGCTCATCTCGTCTTCGTCTTTGGGGCCGCTTTTTGAAGTCGTAAAAGTTTTTTTGAGATCAAGACTGACGTCATAGGTGTCAAAGTTGATGGAATGGGCCGACCTGTTTTCAAGGTTGACCTGATTGATGGCGCCATTATAAAGTTGTAAGTGGAACACGAGCTTGTCAGGCTCACCAAACAGCTGTCCCTTTGGCGCCACGATGGTGCTTACAATATTTTTCGACCTTTTATCTTCAATAAACACATCAATAAGTCTTTTTTTCTTCAAATCTATTTTATTGATATACAGCATGACGTCCTTGAAACTGTCGTTGAAAGTCCTTTCTTTAAGTCCGGCATTGACATGGGATGCAGCGACCCGAAACGTCAGCTCTTTCATGGAACTCATTCCCCAGGGCATTGCATAAACCGTCAGAAAACATGAAAGGAGCATCCCCATTACGCTTAATGCCAGCACCGGAGGCATTAGGCTGTAGATGCTGACCCCGCCCGCTTTAAGGGCATCAAGCTCATGATCGTTCGATAACCGAAGAAACGTCAACAGCACGGCCATCATCACCGACATGGGTATCACAAACGATAGAAAACGAGGGACCGAGTAGACAAGAATCAAAAAGACAGAAAAAAGGTTGATTTTGTAATTCACAATCAGGTTTGTGATATCGAGTATCTTTGTCATGAGGAATATAAATGTGAAAAACGCCGTATTGATGGCAAACGGCCCGATCATCTCTTTGAAGATATAGCGATTTATAATGGAATTTATTTTCATATCAGGTGGGTGTTGGATTGGCGATTGTGTTTGAGATGCGTACGATCTGTATTTAATCCTCAGTTTGATCCGGCTTACGTATTGATAGGGACCGGCTTTGAATGAAATTCCTTGTCCTGGCTGTTACTATACTGCATCTGGTAGAGTTTGAAAAATTCTCCTTTTTGAGCAATCAGTTCCTCCCGTTTACCCTCTTCCAAAATCCGACCGTTTACAATAACAGCAATCCGGTCGGCATAATCGATGGTTGAAAGTCTGTGTGCGACGACAAAGGTGGTACGCCCCTTCATCAGATTTTCAAGGGCCTTTTGAACAAGCATCTCCGCCTCGGCGTCCAGTGAAGATGTTGCCTCGTCAAGAATCAATATGGGAGCATCTTTCAGAAGGGCACGGGCGATACAGATCCTCTGTTTCTCTCCGCCGGAAAGACGTCCGCCCAGCTCTCCGATATTGGTGTCAAACTTGTCAGGAAAACGCTGTATAAAATCATAAGCATAGGCCGCCTTTGCTGCCGTAATGATCTCTGGTTCCGTTGCATTCATTTTGCCGTAAGCGATATTGTTTCGTATGCTGTCGTTGAAAAGGATGGGTTCCTGAGTAACGATGGCCATCTGATCGCGAAGCGAAGATATCGAAGCATTGCAAATATTCACGCCACCGATCCTTATGGCGCCATGGGTTACATCGTAAAATCTCGGTATTAGGTTAACCAAAGACGTTTTCCCGCCACCGCTCATTCCCACCAGCGCAAGAACCTCACCGGCCTTGACATCCAGATTGATGTCTTTGAGGACCATAACATCTTCATATTTGAAAAATACATTTTCAAAGGATACACGGTGCGGCCCCCGCTTAATTTCCACAGAATTCTTTTGTTCTTTGATATCTGTTTCCATTTCTATAATATCAAAAACCCTGTCAGCGGCAGCAAGCCCCTGCTGAACAGCATTGTTGAGACCGCTTAGCTTTTTAACCGGATCATACAGCATGAGGACGGCAGCCATGAATGAAAAAAATGTTCCTGCTGTGGATGTGCCTGAAATCACTTTAGAACCACCATACCAGATGATAAAAGCGATCCCGATCCCGGCTAAAAATTCCATGACAGGAGAAGACAAAGACCTGGCAACCACCGCCTTCATTTCAATTTTAAAAAGGTTGAGTGTCTTTTCAAAAAAACGTTTTTTTTCATACGATTCCATTCCGAAGGCCTTGACGATCTTGTTTCCCGCAAACGTTTCATGCAGAAAAGAACTCAAATCGGCCATGGATTCCTGACATCCGGTACTGACACGACGAACCCTTCTCCCAAATTCCACCAACGGGAAAAAGGCCAGCGGCAAAACCACAAACGCAAACAACGCCATTTTCCAGTCACGATAGAAGATAACAAGCGTTAAACCGACGATGGAAAAGCAGTCCTTGAGTGATCCGGTCACAGCGGTGGAAACCATGGCCTTTATAATGTTGACGTCATTGGTAATCCGGGACATCAGGACACCGGTTTTTTCTTTATGAAAAAAGGCCAAAGGAAGATCCTGAATATGGTCATAAAGATCGTTTCTGAGATTTCGGATAATACCTTCCCCCACATAATTCATAAGGTATTCCTGGCCGTAACTCCCAAGGCCGCGCAGAAAATATATCAGAATAACCGCAATGGGAATGATGATAAGCATCTGGGTGTCTTTGTTGAAGAAGATATCGTCCAGCACAGGTTTGACCAAAAACGCTGTTGCAGAGGTTGAAATGGCGATAACCAACATGCACACCATTGCCAAAAACAACCTCAACTTGTTTTCCTTGACAAGGGATAGCAAGTGGTTGTGCCTGTTTTTTAATTTTAGTTTAAACATTTTTTTATCATTACAAACCGGGTGAATCCGTAAAAACTCTTTGCCGGCGACATGGACTGTTTTTGGACAATGTAAAGATCCGTGTCAGCAGGAAACCGTTGAAATTACATCATACCCAATGCGATATCTGCAACCCGTTCCGAAGCACCCGGCCCGCCCAAAAGATCCCTGATGTTCAGCAGTTCGAGCCGAATCCTTTCAAGGCCGGAAGAATCACGTAACATCTCAAATACCGTGTCTGAAATCCTGGTAGGAGATGCCTCTTTCTGTAGCAGTTCCGGGACGATCTTTCTGCCTGCAATAAGATTGACCAGACCGATATGTTTTACCTGTATCATGGCCCTGCCAACCCAGTAGCTTATGGGAGACACTTTGTAAATGATCACCATCGGAGTTCCGGAAATTGCTGCTTCCAGGGTCACCGTTCCGGATGCGGCAACCACTAAGGTGCTCCGCTCAAATACTTTTTCGGAACTGTCTGCAACCAGTTCAAAAGCAAATGCTGTTTTGTGTTTCTTAATAATTCCTTCAACATACGTTCTCTTCACTTCAGGGGCAAGCGATATCAAGAATTTTACATTGTCTATTTTTCTGTGTAAAATTCGAGCCGAATTTATCATTATCGGAAGATGTCTCGCGATCTCCCCATCGCGGGACCCTGGAAGAAAGCCGATAACTGGATTATCTTTTGTATGCCGGTTCAAGGTCTTGTTTTGTGGAGAAGCGTGGGTATCCAGTAATGGATGCCCCACGAATGTCACCGGGATTTTGTGGCCTCTGTAAAAGTCTTCTTCAAAAGGGAGGATAACCGCCAGGTGATCCACAAGTTCCCCGATCCGCTTTACTCGGCCGGGTCTCCAGGCCCAAATTTGGGGGCTGATGTAATAAAGTACGGGTATCCCAAGCTTTTTAGCGGACGATGCCAGATGAAGGTTAAAATCCGGAAAATCTATCAGGATTAGAAGGTCAGGACGGAGAGTTTTGAGTGTCTTTTTGGCAACCCTTAGGCCTTTTAGAATATTGGGTATTTTTGAAAAAACCTCCGTTATTCCCACAACGGCAATCTCGGAAGCATCCATCAAAAGTTTGACTCCGGCTTCACCCAGTGCCCGACCGCCGATACCGCAAAAAAAGAGTCCATTGTCTCTTTTCCGCATGGCACTGACAAGTTTTGCCCCGTGTATATCACCGGAAGTTTCACCGGCAATAATCATGATACATTTTTCTTCTGAAAACCGATCCATAGAATTCCTAAGGCAAAAATCGTCCAACGGTATCCTTGATCTGCGCCATAATATCTAAGGCAATCTCCAGGGCATCACGCCCCATTTGAGCGGTTACTTCAGGAGGTTCACGCCGATCAACTGCTTTTACAAAGGATTTTAATTCATCTTCCAGTGCGTCACCGGCTTCAAAGCTAACCTGTTTAATATCCATGCCGGGGATCAGACCACCTTCGGCGTTGCTATCCTTCTGGATAACAATAATGTCCTTGTTAGAAAAATCGACAGAAACATAGGCATCTGTTTGAAACAGTCTGATTTTTCTTTCATTTTTGGTCGATATTCGGCTGGCTGTCACATTTGCCGCACATCCGCTTTTAAATTCAAGACGTGCATTTGCGATATCGATATGTTCGGAAATTACAGGGACCCCTGAAGCTCGAATATCGCTGATTTCCGACCCGACAAAGTTCAATATAAGATCGATATCATGGATCATGAGGTCGAGCACGACACTGACATCCGTACAGCGTCCCTTAAAAATACTCAACCGGTGCGATTCTATGAACATCGGCTTTTTAACGATATCCTTCAGCGCAACAATGGCCGGATTGAATCGTTCAAGATGTCCGACCTGGATAATAAGACCCCGGGATTCTGCAAACCGAATCAGTTCATCCGCCTCTTCGGTGGTCTCTGTCATAGGCTTTTCAATCAGGATGTCGATATCATTTTTTAGAAAATCCTTGGCAACTTCAAAATGCGCCGGTGTCGGAACAGCGATACTGACAGCGTCTACTTTCCCAAATAAGTCCTTATGATTCAGATATGCATTGGTATTGACCCTTCGGGCGACCTCTTCGGCTTGGGATTTATCGATATCAACAACGCCGGCAAGTTCGACTTCATTCATTCGGCTGTATTTTTCAGCGTGAAATTGTCCAAGATAACCGACACCGACAACGCCAACACGCAGTTTTTTCATAGCTTTACTTTTCCATGGCAACAATGGCGATTCCGAACTCGTCCGCCAAATTGATCATCTCTTCCCTGTTGAAAACAACCGCCTTGGCCGCTTCAACAACCAAAACCGCCGCCCCGACCTCATGCATGGTCCGAATCGTCTGAGCACCAACAGCAGGAATGTCAAACCGTACGTCCTGACTGGGCTTGCACACCTTGACAACAACGGCAGTATTTTTGCCCAGTCTTCCCCCCCGTCTTATGGTCGCATCTGTTCCGTCAATGGCTTCCACCGCCAAAACTGATCCGCCGCCGACCACCACACACTGGCCAATATCAAGGCGCCCGATCGCTTTCGCCAATTTCCAACCCAGTTCGATATCCTTTTTTTCGGATCGGGACGGTTTCCGTTGGGTCCAGCAACCCGGTTGCGCCAGAAGGTTCGGGAGCAAAAATGTCGAGGCGTGTACCTTGATTCCCTCTTTTTCAAGGACCCTTGCAAATCTCCGGAGTAGCCCGTCGTCATGAGTATCCCGCATGCCCGCAATGAGCGAAATTGCTTTGGTGTCAGGCCTCACATCTGAAAACATCCTTGTCTTTGTTATTCCACCAATGAGAACCGTCTGGCTGATATGGTTTTTTTTAAAAAACTTGATAATACGCTTGATCTGCCCGATATGAATCCATTCAATTGCATCCACATGATCTTTCAGTCCGGGATCTGTCTCATTATTATGAGCCACCGCATAAACAGCAAACCCCTTGGCTTTTGCCGCTTTTGAAAAAATGATGGGGAACTGTCCGTTCCCGGCGATAAGTCCTATCCGCATGGCAGTATTCTCGAAACGCCTGACACAAAAGAATATTAACAATACCAATTTAAAAAAATATTGATTAGAAGCCGTTTCAAAACTTTACGGCGAGTGATTTTTGAGTCTTTTGCGAAAGAGATCGAAGATATTCGATGGTGCTACCGTGTTATTCCCCGTTGAGAAGATTTAATGAACTTGATCAGATTAACCACCTCGGGGACCTGATCCACCTCCGCCTTAACCCTTTCTATGGCCTCGTTCAGTGTCAGCCCGATACGAAAAAAAATCCGGTATGTCTTTTTTAACAAAGATAAGGTATCTTGTGAAAACCCCTGTCTTTTCAGTCCTACACTGTTTAATCCGTGAAGTTTTGCCCGGTCTCCCGCTGCGATAACATAGGGCGGGATGTCTTTTACCACCGCCGATTTTCCACCGATATATGCGTATTTTCCAACTCTTACAAATTGATGAATTGCCACCAGCCCGCCGATGGTTACAAAATCTTCGATGGTGATATGACCCGCCAGTGTTGCATTATTTGCAAGGATAACTCTCCGTCCGGTTTTGCAGTCATGGGCGATATGGACATACGCCATCAGAAGGTTCTCTTCACCGACCTCGGTGATACCTCCGCCAAATTCCGTTCCTCTATTTATCGTAACAAACTCCCGGACGATCGTACCGCGGCCGATCTTTAAGATTGTTTCTTCGCCTTTAAATTTAATGGCCTGTGGAACCGCACCGATGGAAGCATACTGAAAGATATGACAATCCGGCCCAATGGTAACATGCTGCTGAATAACAACATGTGGACCGACGATGGTTCCGGATCCGATCTGAACATTCGCTTCGATAATTGAATACGGACCGATTTCAACATTAGAATCTATATCGGCCTTCGGGTCGATAATTGCTGTAGGATGTATCATTACGCTCCTCCAAAAGTTGCCATAAGTTGCGCCTCAGCCACGATTTTCTCATCAACATATGCGATTCCGGCCATCTTGAACACCTTGCCCCGTCGTTTAAGAAACTTCATTTCAAGCACAAGCTGATCACCGGGGATAACCGGTTTGCGGAATTTTACCCTGTCCATACCCATAAAAAATATGAGGGAACCGTTTTCTTCTTCGGACATGGACTCAGCAGCCAGTACAGCACCGGCCTGACCCATGGCTTCGATGATAAGTACGCCGGGCATAATTGGATTTCCCGGAAAATGTCCCTGGAAAAAGGGCTCGTTGATGGTGACGTTTTTAAGTGCAACCGCTTTCTCACCCGGCACAATTTCAAGTATTCGGTCGATCATAATGAACGGATACCGGTGAGGCAGCGACTTCATAATTTCCAGAATATCAATCGTTTTATTCATTTCCCAACGCTCCTAATGTTACTCCAACGTTTCCTCAATTTTATTTAATCTTTTCTCGATCTTGGAAATCTTTTTTATAAACTCGGGAAGCTTTGGCAGAACATTTTGGACCCTTAGCCATAATTTATGGGGCATCGCGACTGCTCCCGATACGACCTGGCCTTCGGGCACCGATTTGGCAACGCCTGCTTTCGGACCGACGATGGCATTGTCACCGACGTTCAGATGGCCCGCTATACCGGCCTGACCTGCCAAAATAGCATTTTTCCCAATGGTTACACTTCCTGAAATACCGACTTGGGCAACCAGAATAGTGTTTTCACCGACGGTCACATTGTGCGCAATTTGGACCAGATTGTCGGTCTTGACACCACGACATATCCGGGTTTTTCCAAAGGTCGCCCTGTCGATGGTGTTCCCGGCACCAATTTCAACGTCGTCATCGATCTGAACAATACCGGTATGGGGTATCTTGTAATACTGTCCACCCTCCGGAGAAAAACCGAAACCATCACTCCCGATCACCGTCCCGGCATGAATTGTCACTCGATTTCCGATGATGCAACGCTCAAGGATTGTCACATTGGGGTATATCAGAACATCATCTCCCATGGAAACGTTGTTACCGATCACGACATTGGGATGAACAAACACACGATTGCCGAAGGTAACATTGTCTCCGATCACGACAAAAGGAGCGATGGACACATCTTCACCGCATGTGAACTTTTTGCCGATATTTGCACTTGAGCTTATGCCGGGCTCGGGTTTTGAAGCAGGATGTAACACATTCAAAACCTTGATAAAAGCAAGCTGTGGATTATCCACCTTTACAAGGTTTTTTGTGGCGGTTTGAAAATCCCGAGGGACAATCACGGCTCCGGCAGTGGTTTCATCAATCCTTTTTAGGAATTTTGCATTGCCGGCAAATGTTATTTCATCGCCGTTTGCTTGTTCAAAAGATGCCGCTCCGCGAATCTTTTTACCCGTGTTGCCGCTGAGTTCTCCTTCAACGATTTCGGCAATCTTGACAAGTGTTAGTTCCATTTTAAATTTTACCTGATCGTTATTATTGTTTTTTATTTGTTTTATCCTTTTTTTCAGTTTTCTGGGCAAAAACTGCATTGTATTCCTGGATCACCCGGTCGCTGATATCAATGGTGTCCGGCGAATATATTATCCCTGCTTCCCGTTTTTCGAGGATAAGCAGAAAGCCTTCTTTTTTGCCCATCTTGGCAACAATCTTTAGAAGCTCTTTTTGAATGCGGCTAACAAGTTTTTTTTCTTGTTCCTTGAAATCAGCCATATATTTTTTCTGCAATGATTTAAAATCATTGATACTGATTCTGATTTCACGTTCTTTGTCTGCCCGCATCTCATTGCTCATCACCAGAGCTTCACGCTCCAGTTTCTTCTTTGCCTCTTCAATCTTTTCACCCTTTTTCTTGAGATCAGACTCCATCTTTCTCCCTTGCTCATTGATTTTATCCCTTGCCAATTTCCCGGCATTGGATGTCTCAAGAATTTTTTGGAAATCGACGACACCGATTTTGGCAACATCCGCCCCATAAGAAGACGCAACAAGGAAACCAAAACAAACAACTATTGCAATAAAAGCCGTTATAAACCTACGCATTTTATCCCCCTTTAGAGATGGTCTAATCTTTGACCAATTTACCTGTTTCTGATTTTTTGATATTAAAATATAGACAACTCATCAAATAGATAATGAATTTATTTTGTTGTAGAATTTCTCAATTCTGTTTGCACCCATTTGGAATTTAACAAAAAGAACTGGTGCGCTGGAGAATACATTGCTCAAAATGCTGAACCCATTGAAAATTCCCAACGCCCCCCCGAATCTTCGCCTTCTTGAACATCAAGCTTGTGTCCATACTCGATCCGGAGAGGTCCCATGGGAGAATACCATCTGAAGCCGAAACCGACGCTACTCCTCAAGTTGCCCAGGTCTATACTCTCACCGTTGTTGTATACGTTGCCGGTATCATAAAAGAGGAGGCTCACAAGGCCTTGATCCTTTAACAACGGAATTATGTATTCAACATTAAACTGTACGAACTTGTCTCCCCCAATTTCGTTGCCGTCTTCGTCTAAAACATTCACTTCTCGCCATTCATAACCCCGCAAGGAATTGATACCACCTAAATAAAACCGTTCATAATCCGGTAAGATTCCGCCTGAATTTTCTTGCACATACCCGCCCTTGCCGTGTAAAAAACCGACGGTTCCCTTAAACAGCGGAAAATACCACCCAGTCTCAGCGATATATTTTGTGAAGGCAATATTTCCCCCAAGGCCGGCATATTTCACCGTTATACTGTGCTTCGATCCTTCTGAGGGATTAAAGGGTCTGTTTTTTGAGTCGTAAGTTATGGTGGCGGACACACTGCTCGTTATGTTGGTGCCCTCCAGGTCCTTGATCGATTTTGCAGCAAACTCAGATATATTTGTTACTTCGGCATCGTCGTAATTATATCTTAGATATCCCCTGGTATAATCAAAAATAGGATAGCCGAACCTTACACCGCCCCCGACGCTTGCCTTGTCATAGGTGTCATAGTCGGTGTCCCAGTTATACAGATCAAATCCTGCTGACAAAGGAATATCAAACAGCCAGGGTTCCGTAAAACTCAATTTATAGGTACTTGTTCTCCCGCCTATCTGACCCTCCAGCGAGAGAATCTGGCCCCGCCCGAACAGATTATTCTGCTCAATGGAAGCCGATAAAAAAACATTTTCCTGACTGCTATACCCTGCGCCAAATGAAATGGCACCGGTTGACTTTTCAGTAACATCGATTTTTAAAATCATACTGTCATCGGTGCTTCCCTTGGCCGTATTTATCTTTATGTCTTCAAAAAAATTAAGGCGATGAAGGTTCCGAACGCTCCGTTTTAACGCTCGACCGCTGTAAAGTTCTTGCTCATATACCATAAGCTCTCGTCGGATAACCTTATCTCTTGTTTTGGTATTGCCGCCAACAATTATTTTTTCAAAATAGACCTGTTTACCTTTTTGAACAACATAGGTTATATTCACTTTCAATTCATCAAAATCTTTTTCAATACGGGGCGCTATATCGGCGTAGGCAAATCCTTCATCAGAGTAAAGATCCGTTAGGGCCAACACATCATTCCGAACAGTTTCACGATTGTAATATGTCTCATGGACGATTTTAAAGTTTTTCATCAATTCATTTTTGGGTAAAACAAGATCGCCCGTAATGTCTACTTTCCCAACCTTAAACTGTGGCCCTTCATCTATTTTTAGGGTGATATAGATCCATTTGCCCTTGTATTCAACTTGAGGTTCCCCGATTCTGGCCTGGATGTATCCATGGTTATAATAAAACGCCGACAATATTGCGACATCCTGTTCAAGATCCTCCATTTTAAGATCTCCGGCCGAAGTCAGCCAAGAAAGAAACCCTTTTTCCCGGGTCTTCAAATATTTTTTTAATTCCTTATCAGTATAGGCATGATTCCCTTCAAATATTATGCTTTTTATCAAAACTTTTTCACCCTCATCAATATCGAACTCCAAGTCAACCTGGTTTTGTTCCAGAGTATGAATCTTGTAGGCAATTTGTACATTATGATAATTTTTCTCTTTGTACAGTTCTTCTATCCGATTGATGTTACTGCGAATTTTAGAAATATTTAGAATCGATCCGGTTTTAATCGTCAAATTCTCCTTAACCTTATCCTCTTTATAAAGCTTATTACCTTTAATGTGAATAACGCGTATGGTCGGTTTTTCTTTAACCCTGAATATTATATTTTTCCCGATGGGAGTGTCCTCGGCCTCAATCCTTATATCGTCAAAATATCCCATTTCATAGACTGCTTTAAGGTCCTCGGAAAGGCTTTTTGAAAGATAGATGTCGCCGGGTTTTGTTTTAATAATTCTTTTAATGGCATCCGCCTCTATTCGCTTGTTATCGGCAATGACAACACTGGCCACCTTTTCCCGCTTAAAGAGTTTCATTCCAATATCACGGGCGAGTTGTTTCACGGTACCGGGCAGATTTTCTATGCCTTGCCCTTCTTTAATAAAGACACGGGGGGGGCCTTCTTCAAAAGATTCTATCATCTTTGCATCGAGGCTGAACTGTTGTCCGATCAGGGTAAAGCTGCCCCAGACAACATAATCAGCTCCGTTCTTGATACCGAGATTCCGAGTTTGACCAAAGCTCTCGGTGGTTTCTCCGGATGGAAAATCAGGAATAATTCCTGGGGCTAAAACACCAGCACCTTCCTGTTTGAGATGACTCGTTATTACCGCCCGTATTTCTTCTTTCAAGTAGGAAAGATCCCCAATCGCATGGATTTCAAATGGTAATACCATTACCTTGACATTGTCCATGGGACGTGCAGTTTTCGGACAAAAGCACACTACTGCGATAATAAACAGACTCCATTTTCTAAACATCGATTTTTTCAATACCTAAATTCCCATCCCCCGAGCAGTTTGTTTTTCGTATTAATTTGGCCTAAGGTAAAATCTGTCTCATTCGGTTTCAGGGGATCTGGTTTCACCCCTCTCAAATGCCACCTTTTGCTTTGTTATCCTAAAGTTGAACCTTACAATTCCACCAGTTGACCCTCCACAATTGTCGTGCTGCGTGACATGTAAGATGCAAGTTCCATATTGTGAGTTACGACGATTAACGTCATGCCAAACTCGTCATTCAACTCCAAAAGCAGATCATGAATATGCTCGCTGTTTCGCTTGTCAAGATTGCCGGTCGGTTCATCCGCCAAAAGCATCGCAGGTTTGAGAACCAAAGCCCTTGCCAAGGCAACCCGTTGCTGTTCACCGCCTGAAAGCTTGCCGGCTCTGAAATTCAATCGGTCCTTAAGACTTACTCTGACAAGCATCGCCTCTGCAATTTCTCTGGCTTCTTTCTTCATCATCCCTTTAATCAGTAACGGCATCATCGTATTTTCAAGGGCTGAAAATTCGGGAAGCAGGTAATGAAACTGGAACACAAAACCCACAGTTTCGTTTCGGAATTGGGCCAGTTTGATTTGATCAAAAACAAAGATATCATCACCGTTGAAAAAATAGGCCCCGCTATCGGGCCGATCCAGCGCGCCAAGGATATGAAGCAGCGTAGACTTGCCGATACCGGATGCGCCAACAATCGCCAAGGTCTCGCCGGCATCCATATCAAGATTAACGCCCTTTAAGATATCAATACGGGTCTCACTGTTGTCGAAACTCTTGCATAAATCTCTGACCTTCAAAAACCGATCCGGAAGAGGCCTTTTTTCATCGCCCATACCGTTAACCATACCGTATGGCCTCCACAGGGTTGAGTTTTGACGCCTGCCGCGCCGGATAGAGGGTTGCCACAAAACAGATAATCAATGCAGCGGCAGCGATGATTAAAACATCCATAGGATTCAGTCGAACCGGAAGCGTCGAAATATAGTACACATCTCCCGGGAGTTCGATAAACTTGTACTTTTCCAGCAACTCACACATAATAAACCCCAGACATACACCCAGCGTAGTGCCCACAGAACCGATGATCATCCCATTAAAAATAAAAATCTTTCTGATGCTGCTGTCCATGGCTCCCATGGCCTTTAATATGGCGATGTCCTTGGTTTTCCCCATCACCATCATAATCAGTGTGCTTGCGATATTGAACGCCGCCACCAGCACGATAAGGGCCAAGATTATAAACATAACCGTTTTCTCCAGCTTAAGTGCGGAAAAGAGATTGTGGTTCATTTGCATCCAGTCTTTGGCCCAATACGGAAATCCAAGATTTGAAACGATCTTTTCCGCAATATTCCTTGCATCGTAAACATCTTTAACACGCACTTCGATGCCGGTCACAGCGCCTTCCATATGTAAAATTTTCTGCGCGTCTTTCAGATTGATATAAGCGAGAGACCCATCATATTCGTACATACCGGATTCAAAGAGTCCCGAAACCTTGAAGCGCTTCATTGCCGGCAGGTATCCTATGGGTGAAATCATACCCTGGGATGATATCAGATAGACCGCATCGCCCTTACCGACCCCAAGATTTTTGGCCAGCTCTTTACCCAGGATAATTCCCGGCACCCAGGACTTGGAGTTCCCCCGTCCCTGGGTCTGCTTCAAATTTTGCAAACCGGAATCCTTCAGAATTTTTATCACCCCTCCGGCGGATTCCGGGTCTATACCCCTTAAAACGGCTCCCGACACCCCGGATGTGGATCGCAGCATGATTTGAGTGTATATAAACGGTGTGGCAGCCGTTACGCCGTCGAGCGTGTCGATCTGTTTAGATATTTTGCGATAATCGGAGAAGGAACCGCCGTATCGCATCAGCACAATATGGGATTCTACCCCGAGTATACGCTGCTTGAGATCAGACTCAAAGCCGGCCATTACAGCAATAACAACGATCAACGCCATAACCCCCACCGTCACTCCGGCAATGGAGAGTATGGTTATAAGTGAAATAAACGTTTCTTTTTGTTTGGCCCTGAGATAGCGGCCGCCGACGAAATACTCAAAAGACATCATAAAAATAGGTTGTGGATTATAGGTTGTTGGGCATTGGGTTTATGGCTTTTTTGTTCATGATCCATTCCCGATTCCCTTTTGAAGAGTTAAACTTGATTGGCTAACCCATTTACAAATAAGTGTCAAGATTAAGTTGTCGTATCTATCCGATTTAATTTCCAAGTAAATTTTGTCCCCTCACCGACCTTACTCACCACATCAAGCCAGGTATTGTAGGACTCGAGTATACTGTGAACGATGGAGAGCCCAAGCCCTGTCCCGCTTGGTTTTGTGGTAAAAAAGGGGTCAAAAATCGATTGTATTAGCTTTTCTGTCATGCCGATGCCATTGTCGCTAACCTCAACACATGCATAATTGGGCTTCAGCGGATAAGTTTTAACCTGGATTAAACCTTCGCCCTCAATCGCCTCGGCCGAATTTAAAAGTAGATTCCACATCACCTGACGCAGATGCACCGGATCCATTTCAACCCAGATATTGGGGGACAGATCGAGGGTGATCGAAACCCTGTTGCTGGTCGCTTGGTTTTTTTCAAAAAGCTTGAGGGTATCTTTCAAGGCGTTTTCAAGCCCAATTTTCTCGATTTTGCCCATCGGCGGTTTTGCGAACAAAAGAAAATTACTGACCAGCGTATTTAATCGGTCTGTTTCACGCAGTACGATCTGCATCAACTTGTCATGTTCAGGATCATAGGGAATTTCTTTTCTTAAAATCTGGATCGATCCCGCCAGAGAGGCCAGTGGGTTCTTGATTTCATGGGTGATACCGGCAGCCATTTCACCCATATAGGCCATCTTTTCGACGCGTTTTACACGATCCTCCATGACCAAAAGCTCTTTCTTGGTCCTTCTCACCTGCTCCGACAGCAGCCCGCTCAAAAAAGCCACCGCAAAACACGCTGACATGGTAATCACGACCTTGAAAAGCACGATGTTCCAGGCATAATCGCCAATGGTGCTGCTCCCTTTTATAAAAAAAGGGTTAATAACACCATAATATTCGAGATCGATCATAATACCGTACTGAAGACTGCAAAGCATCGCCATGACCATGCTCCCTCTTCTAAAAATGATCATACTCGAATAGATAATGACGACCAGATATAGAAAAGAAAAAATGCTTGTGAAACTACCGGTAATAAAAATGATTACCGTGACAATAGATGTATCAATTCCGATCTGTATATAAGGGAACAGTAGATTACGTTTTTTATTTCGAACAATTAAGGCATAGTAAACTGAAAGCAAAAATATTCCGACGATGATTCCGTAAAGAACGATGAACGATTTGGTCAAAGGGAAGGGGTTTTCACTGACTTGAACAATAACAGTGGAGCCCAGCATTAACGCAGCAAATAGGATTCGAAAGAAGATTAGCCATTTAAGCTTATGAGACAAATCATCTTCGGGTTTTATGTTAAAATCATACATAATTATCAGAATATTTTAAACGCGTTATCAACCCAGCGCTGATGCCATTTTGAAGATCGGCAGGTACATGGAGACCACAAGGCCACCGATGACCACACCCAAAAATACAAGCATAAACGGCTCTATTAACGCGGTCATGTTCTCCACCGCCTGATCGACTTCTTCGTCGTAGAAGTCGGCAATTTTTGTTAACATTGAATCGAGGGCCCCGGTGGATTCACCCACTGCGATCATTTGGCATACCATCGACGGAAAAACTCCGCTTTCAGACAGTGGATCGGACATTGTGCGGCCTTCCGCAATGGCAGATCGGGTCTCGTACACCGCTTTTTCAATGGTTTTGTTTCCTGCTGTTTTAGCAACGATTTCAAGTGCATCTAAAATCGCAACGCCACTGTTAAGCATGGTTCCCATGGTGCGCGTAAATTTGGAAACAGCGGCTTTGCGGATGAGTGGTCCGAACAACGGCACCCTGAGAAAAAGATCATCCATCAAGACCTGTCCTTTTGCGGTTTTATAAAAACGCCGTATTGCATAGATCAATACGCCAATGAAACCGATAATATATAGGATGTTGGATTTAACAATCCGGCTCATTTTGACAACAATTTGAGTGGCCGCCGGAAGCGCACTCCCCATGCCCTCGAACATCTCTTCAAATACGGGGATAACAAAGACCATGATGATGGCAATAACAATAATTGCAATAACTATGGTTACAATGGGATACGTCATGCCCCCTTTTATTTTAGCTTTAAGTTTTGCAGCTTTCTCCATATACGCCGACAACCTTCTTAAAATCGTATCAAGGATACCCCCGGCTTCACCGGCTGCAATCATATTTACAAAAAGATCATCAAATTGTTTGGGATACTTTTTTAAAGCTTCTGCAAAGGTTTGTCCGCTCTCTACATTCCCTTTTATTTCTTTGAGGATATTTTTAAATGTTTTGTTTTCATTCTGGCTATACAGAATATCAAGGCATTGAATGATGGGAAGTCCGGCATCGATCATGGTGGAAAACTGTCGACAGAAAATTATGATATCGGCCTGTGTGACTTTCGGCTGCATAAAAGCAACATTTTCAAAAATATCCTTGGGTTGCAATTTGATCTTGGTTGGTGTAATCTTACGCCGGATCAGCTCCGAATTTACAGCTTCTTCGGTGGGCGCTTCCATCTCACCCTTTTTTTTCTTATTATGTCTGTCCTTTCCTCTCCACAAATAAACCGGCATGATCGTTCCTCCTTTAGCTGGAGACAATACGGAGCTTATATCGAACCTGAAACTGATAGGTTACAGAGAATTCCTGTCAAAAAAAGGTCATCAACAATACGGGTTGATAACTGGGGGATTCGTCGAATAGTTCGTATCATAAACCAAGCAAAACAACAACAGATTTGCTGAGTTTATTGCAAAACCAGACATTATACAGCTTGATAAACTCACCCATATATGCATATGCTGAGTGTTCAAAGAAACGTAACATTTTGATGAACTCGTTATAAATTTTTAGGGAATAAAATCCGAAAGCGCGATAGGGTGGTGAAAACCAAAGCACATCAAAAAAACGATCTTACCGTCATTACAACCCACATCAATGCCGACTTTGATGCTTTGGCTTCCATGCTGGCAGCTCAGAAATTATATCCCGGCTCCATAGCGGTTTTCCCTGGTTCTCAGGAAAAAAACTTGAGAAATTTCTTCATCAAATCAATGGTTTACCTCTTTAACATCGCCGACGTTAAAGATATCGACATCGAAAACATTAAACGACTGGTTCTGGTGGATACCCGGCAGGCAAACCGTATCGGAAACCTTTCTGCGGTATTGGACAGGCCCGATGTTGATATTCATATCTACGACCACCACCCCCCCATGGGCAATGATATCAAAGGGCATCACGAGGTTCATTATTTAACCGGCGCCACCGTCACCATACTGACTGAACTCATTAAAAAAAAAGAGATCGATATTTCACCGGATGAGGCGACCATCATGTGTCTGGGCATATATGAAGATACCGGCTCCTTTACATTTCCCTCCACCACCGAAAAAGATTTTACTGCTGCAGCGTTTTTACTATCAAAAGGCGCTAATTTAAATGTCGTTTCGAATTTAATCTCCAGAGAGATCAGTCCGGAACAGATCGGACTTTTGAATGACATGATTCAGGCCGCCACCCGATATAATATTAACGGCATCGAAATTGTAATTACCAGTGTAACCACTGACAATTATGTGTCTGATTTCGCTTTTCTGGTTCACAAAATGGTTAAAATGGAAAACCTTGATGCGATTTTTGCCATTGCCCTCATGGGGGACAAAATCTATATCGTCGCAAGAAGCAGAATACCGGAAGTCGATGTGGGAGCGCTGGTCACTCCCCTTGGCGGCGGAGGGCATACATTTGCGGCCGCCGCTACCATCCGGGGTAAAACGCTGGCTCAGATTGAGTTCGAGCTGCTGGAGTTTCTTTATAAAAAAGTAAGATCTCGAAGCCGGGCAAAAGACCTTATGTCATCACCGGCCATCACCGTCGATGCGGATGTAACCTGTAAAGATGCAGGCGATCTTCTTACACGGTATAATATCAACGCGCTTCTGGTTACCCAGAAATATGACGCCAAGAAAAACCTCGTGGGTTTTATAACACGCCAGATTATTGAAAAGGCGATGTTTCACGGACTTGATCAGATCCCGGTGAAAGAGTATATGACCACCGAACTTGCATCCGTGGAACGCGATTCCGAGCTTCAGGAAATACGAGAAAAAATTATCGAAAATAAACAGCGCCTCCTGCCTGTCATCGATAATGATACGATTGTCGGCGTGATTACCCGTACCGATCTACTCAATATCATGGTGCGGCAATCCGAACATACCGATCCAGGTTCACCCGATTTTCTCAAGGAACACAGCCACGCAAGAACCAGAAACATTGTTAAATTCATGAAAGAACGCCTATCTCCTCGTATTATTGATATCCTCAATACCATTGGGGAGAAGGCCGAGGAGATTGGTTGCGGCGCTTATGTCGTTGGTGGATTCGTACGTGATCTGTTTCTGTATCGGAACAATGAAGACATCGATATTGTTATTGAAGGTGACGGCATCGCCTTTGCGAAAAAATATGTACAAACGGTGGATGCTCGGATTCATTCCTATGAAAAGTTCGGCACTGCTGTAATTATTTTCCCAGACGGTTTCAAAATCGATGTGGCCTCGGCCAGAATGGAATACTACAAGTTTCCGGCGGCCCTTCCTACGGTGGAAATGAGTTCCATTAAACTCGACCTTTTTCGTCGAGACTTCACTGTAAATACCTTGTCCATCCAGCTCAACCCCGGCCGGTTCGGGGTATTGATAGATTTTTTTTCAGCCCGGAAGGATCTCAAAGAGAAAGTCATTAGAGTATTGCACAATCTAAGTTTTGTTGAGGATCCAACCCGGGTTTTCCGTGCCATCAGATTCGAACAGCGTTTCGGTTTTTCCATCGGCAAACTGACTTCAGGTCTGATTGAAAACGCCGTAAAAATGGACTTTTTTAAAAACCTCAGCGGGAGGAGA
>JAQYVT010000033.1 GCA_030145345.1 Desulfobacterales bacterium | reverse complement strand
AGCCCATTTTATGTGAACACAGAATGCCGGCCATGGGTGAGAGATGACGCACACCCCAGAAGAGCGTCTGTCAGTTCTTTCGGTTTTGGCGGGACTAATTTTCATGTAACCGTTGAAGAATATAAGGGACAGGGGAAACCCGCAAGTCGCCTGCGTAATGTCCCGAGTGAACTCGTGGTTTTAGGCGCAAAAAATGCCAAAGCACTTGAAGAACTGTGCCGGGACATAGCCAAAAATTTAGACACAAAAGGTGTTTTGAGCTATCTCGCACGGACTTCGCAGGAAAACTTTGATGCATCGTGTCCGGCAAGATTGGCTGCCATTGCAATAGATGAGAAGGACCTTGAAACCAAACTCAATTACGCTGCCAAAGCATTATCCGAAAAACCCGATAACGGATTTTCATTGCCCAACGGATTATTCTGCACTGTAGAAAAAACAGATCCGGGCGCCATCGCCTTTCTGTTCCCCGGCCAGGGAACCAGCGGATGCCTTGATATGGGAAAAGATCTTGCGATGCAGTTCTCCGATGCAATGGATGTTTGGGACTTTTCCGCATCGTTTGATCGAAAACGCGGGTCAAAAGAACCATTGCACAAGGTGGTCTATCCCAAGCCTGTCTTTAATGAAGAAGACAAAAAAGCACAGAGCAAAAAACTGGCGTTAACCGAATGGGCGCAACCGGCCGTTATGACAACGAGCATGTCCATGTCGCGTGTAATCAAAGGCCTCGGCATCAAACCCGACTGCGTGGGTGGGCACAGCCTTGGAGAAATTTCAGCACTTTTCGATGCCGGCGTGCTGGATATGGAAAGCCTTTTCAATGTTTGCTTCAAACGGGGCGAACTGATGGCTAAAGCCAGGGACGGTAAAAATCATGGAACAATGACTGCCGTACTCTGTGACGCTGCTAAAGCACAAGACATACTCGATAAAGTCGGCAACGCCATCATCATTGCCAATCACAATAGCCCAAACCAGATTGTTCTTTCCGGACCGATTCCTGACATGGAAGCGTTGGAAGAAGCGCTCAAAAAAGAAAAAATAAAATTCAGGCGCCTGCCTGTCTCTGCAGCATTCCACTCCTCTATCATGAACATAGCGTGCGCTCCTTTTTTGGAATATATAAAGGGAATTGATTTTAAAAAGGCAAAAGTGCCTGTTTATTCAAATATTAGCGGAAAACCACATCAAAACAATCCTGATAAAATCAGGGAAGCGCTTGCAAAACAGATCGTTACCCCTGTTCAATTTGTAAAAGAGATCGAAGAAATGTATGCGGCAGGCGTTCGAACATTTATAGAAGTAGGTTCAGGCTGTGTGCTTACCAACTGTGTTGGGAAAATATTAGAAAACAAGCCCCATGCAGCTATAAATATGGACACCAAAAACGAGCATGGCATAACCAGTCTTTGGAAAGCACTGGCAAAGCTTCTTATAGCCGGCGTTACACCTGACTTTTCCTATTTATGGAAAGACTATCAACCTGAAGCCGACCCTCGAAAAAAAGAAAAACCCAAGTTTTCAGTAAGATTATCCGGCACTAATTATGGGAAACCATATCCTCCTCCTGGCGGAATTAAAGACTATCCGAAGCCGAATCCACCCAAACCTCAAATAGTTCCGCAAATACTTGACAAGGAGCCTGAACCATTGAAAGCTGAGCCTAATATAACGCGCAATACAATTACTGCTGACCCTGAGATCCAAAAATCTGCGCCGGCAATATTAAATGCGAAATCATCGCCTGGAATGCCCGAAGGTGCCGATGCGCAGGCAGTTCAACAAAAAATATCCGACCAACAACAACTATCGGAAATTGAGAACGCGCCTCCTGCTCCGCTATCAGTCAACGCCGCCAGAAGAGACAGCAGTTCCTGGTTAGATACCTATCAGGATATTCAGCAGCAAACATCAGAGGCCCATGCGGCTTATTTAAAAGTCATGGCCGAAAGCCACCTTAGCTTTCTAAAAGCCGCCGAGTCTTCAAATATGGTTTTAAGCGCAATTATTACCAGACAGCCCGCTGTTTCACATGCTGTCGACACCGATCATCATACCCTGAGCACGCATGCCGGCATCGCAACGCCAGAACCTGTGGCGATAGCACCGTCAGTACCTGAATATGCACCGACAACTCTGCCAGCTGCTGTAACGCCTTCCCCAAAACCGGAGCCAGCACACCCGGCACCTGCGCCTTTGGCGGCTGCACCGGTGCAGGCATCTCCGGTAGAAAATGCTCCGGCACAAGCATCTCCAGTACTTGCCAAGCAGGCGCCTGTTTCCCCTGATTCCAACGACATCGACTTTACAGAGATGCTCTTGGATGTGGTGGCTGACAAAACCGGGTATCCAAAAGAAATTTTAACCGTTGATATGGACCTTGAGCTTGATCTTGGAATCGACTCGATCAAGCGCGTCGAGATTTTTTCTGCGATCAATGAAGAAAACCCCTGGCTGCCGGAAGTCGATCCCGCGGTAATGGCTGACATTAAAACACTCGGCGATGTTATTGATTTTATTGGCCAGCAGGCACCAACGACACCGGTTTCATATATCCAACAAGCAGCAGCTGAATCTATCACTGAGCCGATTTCAACATCTAAACCACCGGCTTCCCCTGCCGATCAGGCGGTTGATTCCAATGGCATCGATTTTACTGAGATGCTTTTAGATGTCGTGGCAGAAAAAACCGGGTATCCAAAAGAAATTTTAACCGTTGATATGGACCTTGAGCTTGATCTTGGAATCGACTCGATCAAGCGCGTCGAGATTTTTTCTGCGATCAATGAAGAAAACCCCTGGCTGCCGGAAGTCGATCCCGCGATAATGGCTGACATCAGAACACTCGGTGATGTTATTGATTTTATTGGCCAGCATACACCTTCGACACCCGATTCACAGGTACACCCGGCCGCTGTTGAATCAATCGTTAAGCCGATTTCAACATCTCAGGCATCTGTTTCACCTGCCGGGCAGGCCGCAGTTCCCCCTGCCGGGCAGGATGTTGTTTCCAACGACATCGACTTTACCGAAATGCTTTTAGATGTGGTGGCTGACAAAACCGGGTATCCAAAAGAAATTTTAACGGTGGACATGGATCTTGAGCTGGATCTTGGGATTGACTCCATTAAACGCGTGGAGATTTTTTCCGCCATCAATGATAAAAATCCATGGCTGCCGGAAGTCGATCCCGCGATAATGGCTGACATTAAAACACTCGGCGATGTTATTGATTTTATTGGCCAGCAGGCACCAACGGCACCCGATTCACAGGCACACCCGGCCGCTGTTGAATCAATCGTTAAGCCGATTTCAACATCTCAGGCATCTGTTTCACCTGCCGGGCAGGCCGCAGTTCCCCCTGCCGATCAGGCGGTTGTTTCCAACGACATCGACTTTACCGAAATGCTTTTAGATGTGGTGGCAGAAAAAACCGGGTATCCTAAAGAAATTTTAACGGTGGATATGGATCTTGAGCTGGATCTTGGCATTGACTCGATCAAACGCGTGGAGATTTTTTCCGCGATAAATGATGAAAATCCGGGGCTGCCTGAAGTCGATCCTGCCATAATGGCAGAAATCAAAACCCTTGGTGATGTTATCGCTTTTATCGAGCGCTCACTTGGACAAGCCAATAGCAGTGTTATTGAGCCAACAGCGGCCAAAGCCCCAGTCATAGAAACACAAGCATCAGAAGATGCGTTAGGGATTGGAAGATATATACTCCGGGAAACGCCGGTGCCCTATTCCGGTTTCTCAATGCCCGGTCTCACCCAGGCGGATCATATGTGCATCGTTGATGATGAAGCCGGTACCGGCATTAGTATTGGGGCTGCCCTTGCCGAAGAACTCGAAAAAAGCGGCATCCGTGCCACGGTTGTTACAGACGTCCCCGAACACTGCGACAGCTTGATCTTCCTTGGCGGCCTGCGCAAAATTTCAAAAAAACAGGATGCCATTGATATAAATCGCGAAGCGTTTCTGGCCGCTAAAAAAATAGCCGGTCAGTTGACTGCGAACGGCGGTGTTTTTGTGACAGTTCAAAATACCGGCGGCGATTTTGGTCTTTCAGGACAGGCAGGCGACCGTGTCTGGCTTTCCGGATTGACCGGTCTGGTGAAGACCGCAGGCATTGAATGGCCAAAAGCATCGGTCAAAGCCATTGACATAAATATTGAAATCGACAGCAAAGGTTTGTCGGCCAAAAAGATTGCATCAACCCTTTGCATGGAACTCCTCACCGGCGGACCGGAACTGGAAGTCGGGCTCAAATCCGACGGCAGCCGATTTCGTCTCAAAAGTTATAGTAAATCTGCCGGGGAGACCAGCACAGCAATAGATGAAAACTCCGTCATCGTTGCTTCCGGCGGTGCCAGAGGAATTACCGCAAAAACGCTTATCCAGCTTGCCCGCGATATAAAACCCCGTCTTGCACTGATCGGCAGAACCGAGCTTGCAGACGAACCAGAATATTGCCAGTACGCTGAAACTGACGCCCAGATTAAAACAGCGCTTTTACAGGATGCAAAGGCCAATGGAAAAACCGTGACCCCGATGGATCTGAATAAAAAGACCCATAAAATACTTTCCACACGGGAAATAAAAGCGAACCTGGAGGCCATGCGCCAGGCCGGCTCTGATGTACGATATATCGTCGCTGATGTGACAAGTGAATCCGATATTTCAAATGCGCTCAAAGCCATCCGCAAAGAATGGGGCGGCATCAGCGGCATTGTTCACGGAGCCGGCGTCCTGGCAGATAAACTCATCGCTGAAAAGTCCCTGGAACAATTTGATCGGGTCTTTAACACTAAGGTAAAGGGCCTTGAAGCACTTCTTGACGCCACTGCCAAAGACGATCTGAAAGTAATTTGCCTGTTCTCTTCTATTGCAGGCCGCACCGGTAATATGGGGCAAAGCGATTATGCCATGGCCAACGAAATTCTTAACAAGGTGGCAGATGCGGAAGCCGTATCGCGCAAAGGCAACTGTTTTGTAAAATCCATAAACTGGGGTCCCTGGGACAGTGGTATGGTTTCTCCGCTTCTCAAAGCCCATTTTGAAGAAGCCGGCATTCCTCTGATACCCGTTGAGGTGGGAGCAAAGCGCTTTGTAAAAGAAATAACCGAAGACGCTCCGGAAAATATTGAGATTGTCGTCGGCCCTGCCCCCCCGGATAGTGCTATTGGCATCAGCACCATACCCCGGGATCTCAACCTGAGCCTGCTGGTAAACAAAACAAGGTATCCCTTTATTGACAGCCATCGCATACAGGATACACCCGTGGTCCCTATTGCCATGGTTCTTGAGTGGTTTTCCAAAACTGCAGAACTTTACAATCCGGATATGAATTATGTTGGATGCAAGGACCTCAAGGTCCTTCGCGGGATCAAGCTCGATAACTTCATCAACGGAAGTGACCAATTTACGATAAACTGCCGCCGGGAAAACGGAGACCGGGCTTTTCTTGATCTGGCGTTGATGGGGCCTAATGGCAACGGAGCCCATTACGCAGCCAAGATCGAGATGTCTCTAAAAGATCCTTTAGCCAATAATGAAATCAAAGCAAAAGACAATGGATTACCCTCATGGAAATGGGATGTTTCTGAAATATACAAGAACATGCTTTTTCACGGACCGGAATTTCAAGTCATTAAATCCTTAAAAGGTGTTTCCGACGAAACCGCAACAGCCGTACTTGGAGGGATAAAGAAAATGTCCTGGCCGGATGCCTTCTGGAAATTTGATGTGGCGGCTCTTGACGGCGGATTACAACTGGCCATTTTGTGGGGCATACATAATTTAAACAAAAAATCCCTGCCAACAAAAATCGGTGCCTGTTACAAATACCAAAGCGGTCCCATAACCGGACCCATTGATTGCGTTTTGAATGGCAAATCAATCCAAAACGGACGTACCGTCTCGGATATCTCGTTTTTTGATAATGATGGCAGACTTGCTGCAAAGCTCTGTGACGTAGAGATGCACATGCTGCCTGATTCGGCGACTCATGGAAATGAGAACCGATAGATATGTCCTTTGAACCGATTGCCATTGTTGGACAGTCCTGCGTCCTGCCCGGATCGCTGAACCCAAAAGAACTCTGGGACAATATCGCCGCTGGAAAGAATCTGTTATCAAGGGTACCTGAAGGGTATTGGCGGACGACCCCGAACCTGGTCATGCCCGATCCCGGACCAAACGCCCCTCAAAAAAAAGATAGGGATATCACCTGGTGTGATCAGGGAGGGTATGTCCGCGGATTTGATTCAGTTTTTAACCCGGCCGGATTTTCAATTCCCCAAGATGAAATCATGCAGTACGACCGCATGGTGCACTGGCTGCTCCATACCGCCCGGGAAGCCTTAAACGATGCCGGATACCAAAATGCCCAGGGGATTAGCACAGGAATTATCTTTGGGAACCTGTCATATCCATCTCCTGCCATGTCCGAGTTTGCGGAATCCATATGGCTTGACGCACAAGCCGGAACTTTTTTTAATGGCAAAGCAAGACAACTGGCAAACGTTAAAAAAAAACATGCCATCAACAGATTCATGTCAGGACTTCCCGCACACATCGTGGCTCGTGCCCTTGATGTGAACGGCGGCGCATTTGCGATTGATGCGGCGTGCGCATCGTCTTTATTTGCCATGAAAATGGCCTGTGACAAACTCCACGACAGAACGGCAGACCTGATGCTGGCTGGTGGTATCCAGGGGTCAGATGACCTTATTATCCACATCGGGTTTTGCACATTGCAGGCAATGAGTAAAACCGGGCAAAGCCGTCCTTTTCATAAAAATGCAGATGGACTGGTCCCCGCCGAGGGTAGTGGCTTCCTGGCGCTAAAACGACTTGAGGATGCTGTCAGGGCAGACGATAAAATCCATGGGGTAATTAGAGGGATCGGTCTTTCAAATGACGGCAAGGGACACGGACTGCTTGTCCCTTCCGCAGACGGCCAGCTCAGGGCCATGCAAAAGGCCTATGAGATGTCCGGAATCGATCCGTCACAAATCTCGTTGCTCGAGTGCCATGCAACCGGCACAAAGGTCGGCGATGATATTGAATTGGAAAGTTCCAGTCGTATTTTCAAAAACCTGAAGGATTTACCCATCGGCACCATAAAATCCAACATGGGCCACCCCATCACTGCATCCGGCATCGCAGGACTTTTGAAAGTAACCGGTGCAATGAAAGCGGGCATCCGACCGCCCACGCTCTATACAGATGACCCTACTGACAAATTAAACAATTCACCGTTACGTCTCATCAAAGAAGCAGAGCCGTGGCCGTCAGACAACCTGCGGATTGCCGGAATCAGTAACTTCGGCTTTGGCGGCAACAACGCGCATCTTATCATAGAGGAATTCGACAAGAGCTCATACAAAAAGCTGCCTAAAACAAAGGCACCGAAAAAACCATCAGATGAACCAAATGCTAAAATAGACATCGCCATCGTCGGCATGGGTGCGATGGTCGCTTCCAGTACCGGAATCAACGATTTTACGCAGACCATTTTTTCAGGAAAATCTGCGCTTACAGAAGCTGACGATGGCACCATGGCCGGAACAGCCGGTCCGTTTGAGTTGCCGCTAATGGGACTCGGTTTTTTTCCGGCAGCCCTCGACCAGACGCTTCCGCAACAGCTCCTCATTTTAAAAGCGACCATGGAAGCACTTGATGAAGTCGACAAATTTCCCAACAAACGGGCTGGCGTCTTTGTAGGGATGGGATGTGATTGCGAAGTCACCCGTTCCGGCATGTGCTGGCGGCTCCCGCAATTTGTCTGTGACTGGCTGCAGACAAATAAAATAACCCCGGAAATGAAAGACTGGATTGAGTTTGTCAAAGATGATCAGATCAATCCGGCACGGGAAGCATCCGCGATATTAGGCGCCATGCCCAATATCGTTGCAAACCGGATCAACAGCCAGTTTGATATCGAAGGACAGAGCTTTACGGTCGCGTCGGAAGAACTCTCGGGTGTAAGGTGCCTTGAGCTTGCTGTCCGTGCGCTAACGGCCGGTGAGATTGATGCCGCCATAGTAGGCGCAGTCGACATATCGTCTGAAACCGTTCATACGGCAGCGGTTAAAGAAATACTCAACGATCAAAGACAGATTCCCGGAGACGCTGCAATATCTTTGGTATTGAAACGCGCCAAAGACGCGCGATCCGACGGTGACAAGATATATGCGCTGCTCCCAAATGAGATGATGGATGGGGTAGATAAGGATCAGGCTCAGAAGCCCGCACTCAAGCTATCAATCGACGAAAGCGGACAAAATATTACGCCGCTTACAGGGCACGCCCATGCGGCGTCAGGATTGCTTCATGTCGCAACAGCAGCTCTGGCATGCCACTACAAAGCTTTGCCCGCCGGACTCAATAACAAGGCACTCCCCTGGCGGTCTTCTGACACAAGGTCTGCTGAGGTTACCATAAATGCCCTTGGCGGAGAATCTGCAACGGTCATTGTAAAAGAAGATAAAAACACCGCTTGCGGACATCTTCTAACAGATTCTGTCCCCAGACTCCATATCTACTCCGGCAACGACCAAAAAGAAGTATTAGAAAACCTTGACAAAGGCATAGAATCAGATACCGGACCGGCACGCCTGGTTCTCGTGGCAAAGAATACAGTACAACTTAAGGATTTGACCAAACAGTCTAAACTTCTGCTTGAAAAGAAACAAAACACAAAAAACATTTCTCTCGGCAAGGGCATCTACTATTGCAGTCAGCCGGTTGAAGGAGAACTCGCGTTTGTATTTACAGGCCCGGCAGGGGCATATCCCCTGATGGGCAGGGACCTGCTTCTGGCACTACCGGAGGTTGTTGACCAAGTGATTTCCCGTCTCGGCTTAGACGCCAAAGATACTGCCAGATGGATTCTTGATACTGACGATCAGGAAACTCAAACTCCGGAAGTTATGCTGTGGCGAAGTTCCTTTTTGTCACAGATCCACGCGGTTGTAAGTCAGAAATACCTCGGTCTTAAACCACAGGCGGCCATGGGCTTTTCATCAGGAGAATCCAACTCACTGTTTGCGATGGGTGCCTGGCAGGACATGGGACAGATGGCCGCTGATTTCGAGAACAAAGGCGTGTATGCCCATGAAATTGGCGGCAACTTCAATGTTGTTAAAAAAGCCTGGAAATCCAAAGGTAAAAAGAAAGTTGCCTGGGCAAACTACGGCATAATCGCACCGGAAGACGCGGTCAGAAAAGCGCTTGAGTCAGAACCCCGTGCGCATCTTATTATCATCAATGCGCCGGACAATTATGTGATCGGAGGAGACAAAAACGCCTGCCAAAGGGTTGTCGATAAGATTGGGCGACACCAGGCATATCCTCTGGACTACAACATCGTAAACCACTGTCCTGAGATAGCATCATATGCTGATGAGTGGCGCGAGCTTCACAGCCGTGACACCAAAGACGTATCAGGTGTAAGATTTTACTCAAGCTCAACGTGCAGCCATTATCGCCCCACAAAGGAAAATTCTGCCCAGGCAATTCTGGATATGGCCACAAACGTACTCGATTTTCCTTGCATGGTTGAAAACGCATACAATGACGGGGTCAGAATTTTTGTTGAACACGGTCCTCGCAGCAGCTGCAGCCAGTGGATAGAACAGATCCTCAAAGATAAAAACCATATCGCTGTCTCAATGGATAAACGGGACCGATCTTGTATCGATAACGTTATTCATGCGATGGCACAGCTAAAGTCAGCCGGAGTAACCGTCAATTATAAGGAATTTGAAAACTTAACTATATCCTTCGGCAAGAAAATTGGCACCCAACAGCCGGACAATGGCAAGCCGATACCGACCCGGGTTTACAAAGCACATCCATTCCGAATTAAACTGCCTGAAATTTCAACAAAAGAGACGAATAAAACGTCATTTACCGATGTATCTGAAAATTTGGATAAAAATATGCCGGAAAATTTAGCCGGAAATATAACTAACGCACCTGGAAACATTAGTCCGGCAGCACCAAATGGAAAACAGGTTATGACGCCGGCACCCCGGCTTCCGTCTGTACTGACGCCGCCCGTAATGACGACGACCGTGATGGAAGAAATAGAAGTGCCCATGGCGCAAGCTGGTTATGTGGGAACCGGAAAGGTTGTTGTGGACACGGCAAAACATACAACAGATCCTGTGCCAGCCCCCAACAATGCGTTGACGGAAAAGTCGGAAATATTAATTGAAAAGATACCTGATTCTTCACCAGATTTTCCAAAGGACCCAATTCAAATGGATCATACCACAAACAATATATTGGAACATATCGCAGTTCAAAACGCTAAAGTGTCACAGATCCATCAGGAATTCCTTGCGCAACAGGCCAACATCCACAAGAATTTTCTGGATCACCGACAAAATGTACTTACCATGCTGGGCAGACTCTCCGGTCAGAAAACTTCTTCTCCTGCCACCGTCAATGCTGAACCAGCGCTTTCCGGCCAGGGCGTAAATATTTCTCCTGTTGCAACGCCGGTTGCCAAAGAAAAACATATCACACCGACCGGTCAAACGCCGCCGATAGAAGCTTCAGAGCTGCGCTCTGCTTCTGCCGGCATTTTTGCGCCAGTCGCACCAAACTCACCGGTGAAGCCGTTCACGCCTTCTCAGTCGGTTAACAAGCAATTATCCAAAGATAAAAATATCGCACCGGCTATAAAAAAAGCACCCCCTGCACCATCAACCAAGAGCCCTGATCGTGTTGACCCTGCTAAAGATCAGTTTGCCAATGCAAAATATATCGAACCCACCGGCCCGAAGTTCTCTAAGGAACAACTCGAAATTTTAGCATCCGGCAAGATATCAGAAGTGTTCGGTGATATGTTCAAAATACAGGACGACTTTCCCCGACAGGTTCGCCTTCCCGAATATCCGCTCCTCCTGGCTGACAGAATCACCGGACTGGATGCAGAGCCAGGCCAAATGGGCAAAGGGATAATCTGGACAGAAACCGATGTGAAGGCTGACGCCTGGTACATCAATGACATTTACATGCCTGCAGGCGTTACAGTGGAATCCGGCCAATGCGACTTAACCCTGGTCTCTTACCTTGGCGCGGATTTTAAAAATAAAGGCAAAAGAGTTTACCGCCTTCTCGGCTGTGACCTCATGTACTATGGGGAGCCGCCGCGGGTGGGTGACACGCTGTGCTATCAGATTCACGTGGATGGGCACGCCAATATCGGGGAAACCCGAATCTTTTTCTTCCGCTATGACTGCAGAATCAATGGAGAGCTTCGGCTGTCTGTTCGAAACGCTCAGGCAGGATTTTTCTCTGATGAAGAATTGGCAGCATCCGGCGGGATCCTCTGGAATCCTGAATCCGGCGACCACAAACCCGATGGTGAAGCTGTGATCGATCCGCCGGTGGCAGAATGTATTCGAAGGGAATTTTCCATCGATCAGGTAAGAGCCTTTTCCGAAGGCCATGTTTTTGAATGTTTTGGCCCGGGCTTTGAACTGGCCCAAACCCATTCCAAAACACCTAAGATTCAATCCGGCAAGATGCTGCTCCTGGACCAAATTACCCGATTCGAGCCAAAAGGCGGACCATGGGGACGCGGGTATCTCAGAGCCGAGAACATAATACCTTCGGATGCATGGTATTTGACATGTCATTTTAAAAACGACCCCTGCATGCCCGGCACCCTCATGAGCGACGCCTGCCTGCAAGCCCTTGCTTTCTATATGACAGCCATGGGGCATACACTGAAAAGAGATGGATGGCGTTTTGATCCGGTTCCTGATGAGATTTACCATATCAAATGTCGTGGCCAGGTGACGCCCAATAGCCAAAACCTTAAGTATGAGCTTTTTGTAGAAGAGATCATCGACGGGCCCTGCCCCACTATCTATGGCGACATTTTAGGCACCTGCGACGGGCTTAAAATTCTTCACATCCGTAGAATGGGGTTGCGGATGGTGCCGGATTATCCATTAGATTGCTGGCCCCACTTACTTGAAAACCATGTTGAAGAACATCCTGTTGCCAGAATCGGCGATATGGAATTCGGATATAAATCCCTGCTGGCCTGCGCGTTCGGCAAACCATCCGAGGCATTCGGGGATCTTGGCAAACCGTTTGACGGACCCCGGCATATCGCCCGCCTTCCCGGCCCGCCCTATCATTTCATGTCACGGGTGTCGTCTATCAATGCCACCATGGGCGGCATGAAAGCCAATGAGACCATAGAAGTCGATTACGATATTCCCGAAAACGAATGGTATTTTGATAAAAACGGAAACCGCACCATGCCTTTCTGTGTATTAATGGAAATAGCATTACAGCCGTGCGGATGGCTGGCCGTGTTTGAAGGCGGGCCTGCCACATCAGACAAACCCCTTTATTTTAGAAACATGGATGGCACCGGCACCATAACAGATGAAATATTGCCTCATAGCGGAACCATTCGCACCCGCACCACGCTCACGAAGATTATCAATTTTTCAGGTATTATTCTCATCAATTTTGATGTTGAGTGTTTTATTAAAGACAAATGTGTCTATCAAATGGAGACCGGCTTCGGTTTTTTCCACAAAGAAGCCTTAGACCACCAGAAAGGTCTTCCGGTAACCGATGAAGAACGCAAATGGCTTGATGAGCCTTGCAATTTTTTAGTTGATCTTACTGACAGACCTGAAAAATATTGCAATGCTGAACCCCGGCTTCCAAAGCCCATGCTGCTTATGATAGACCGCGTGACCGGATTCTGGCCTGAGGATGGGAAAAAAGGGCTTGGCCGACTCAGGGCTGAAAAAACCGTTGATATCAGTGAGTGGTTTTTCAAGGCCCATTTTTTTCATGATCCGGTTCAACCCGGCTCTCTTGGTGTGGAAGCCATGATTCAGACACTGCAATTTTACATGATTCACAAAGACATGCACAAAGGAATTTCAAATCCCTGGTTCGAACCCATCGGCCTGGACCGTCCGGTCACCTGGAAATACAGAGGCCAGGTAACTCCTTCCGCTAAAAGGATCTCCATAGAGATGGAGATCACAGACGAAGGCCACGACGAACGGGGCTCTTTTGCTGTGGCCGAAGCATGGTTATGGGCGGATAACTTAAAGATTTTCCATGTCAAAGATCTATGCATGTACATTGTGGAGGCAAGCCCTGACGCATATGCGCGACTGAAAGATAATACTGATGCAGAAGATGATGGCAACCTGGAAGTCCCCCAGGATTTGAAGAAAATAGATCTCAAAAAAATAGACCTAAAAAAAACAGATCCAATAGCCCAAAGCATAATAACAAAGGACACGACAACAGAAGACCCCATAGCGGAAAACGTGGCAAAGGAGATTGAGAAGACAACCTCTCTTTCCCATGTTGACCCGGTATTTATTCACATTCCCAAAAACAAAAAAACCGCTCGTTGTGACTTCATGCCCCTGTCTTCTTTTCCTTTAATGATTCAAAAGCCAAAAAGCAAAAACTCCATCATTGAGGTGGGAAAACCTGCCCTTGATTATGACAAAATTTTTGAATATGGCCGGAATTTATTTAACATCGGCCCCTGGCTATTCGAAAATATCACCCGCTCCCTTTGGGAACGTTTTGTAAGATATGTCATCATCGAAGACCCGATAGCCTTTGAAAAGGTTCGGAATCACAGCCTCTTGTATCTTGGCAACCACCAGATACAGGTGGAATCCATGCTTTTTCCGTTGCTGGCCCAGGTATTAACCCAACGCCGCATCGTCACCATCGCAGATGCGGATCACAAAACCGGCTGGATTGGATCTTTAAACGATATTGTTTACTCGCATCCAGGGATTAATTATCCAAAAAACATTGTCTATTTTGATCAAAACGACAGAAAGTCCCTGTTTACAATCATTGATGAGTTTAAAGAACAGATCAAAAAACAAGGCATATCCGTTTTTCTGCACACCGAAGGCCGGCTGGGCCTGACCTGCAAAAATCCCGTCAAAATATTAAGTTCCGTTTTTATCGATATGGCCCTTGAATCTGATCTTCCCATCGTGCCCGTGAGATTCAAAGGCGGCCTTCCGGTTGAAAAACTTGAAACTACCCTGGACTTTCCTGTTGGTTACGCAAAACAGGACTATTATATCGGCACGCCGATTATGCCTGAAACCCTAAAAGCATTAAATTATGCCGACCGCAGAAAGATGGTCATCAATGCCATTAACAACCTGGGTGGCACCAATGAACAGGAAGTTCCGAACAAACCTGCCCCGCATTTCATAAAAGCCGTAAACTCATGGAAAAAGCAGACCGGCACAACCGAGGTTAAGGCCGTATTATTTAAAGCCCTGGACATGCTAACCGAGATTCCGGAAAAAGAGACTCACGAAAGTTTGCTGAGACGCGGTCATGGTGAAATAACAAAATTTGAAGATAATGGAAATGGTCGCTGGCTGAAAAGATTGGCCGACTGGCTGTTTGAGTAGCGGCAGAGGCAAGGATTTCCTTTTTATACCTCATTAAATCCGACATAAACACCAGGGTCATCAAAAGACGGAAGTGTTATCTGACTTTTGAAAATGATTGCTATAAAAAGAACAATCGCGTAATAGAAGTAATTCAAAAAGGGAAAATCGGAAAAAATACCAAAGGTCATCAAGCTTCTTAAGCTGGAAGTCGATCCTGGAGAGGAAAAAAGAACCATTGTTGCAGGAATTGTCAAAGGCTATTTCCCGAAGAAATCTGAGGCAAACAGATTCTTGTTGTTGCCCATTTAAAACCGCCAAAATTAATGTGTGTTCATTCCCAGTAAACACTGCTGGGGGGCTGTAACTAATGATGCAACCACAATTGCGACAATTTAAAAGTCTGTTCCTTCGGGAGTTCCGATAAAACAACCTATCCTGCATCACCTCCCCTCTTCCCATAACCGGAGGAGAAAATGAATAAAAAAAAGATCACAATACCTTGTCATTCGGAAACAATTGCAGGGGTTTTATTCAAAGCGGACAATAATCAAAAGCCCCCTTCCCCATGCATCATTATTTGCCATGGGGCTTTTGAATATAAAGAAAATTTTTTCGCCCTCGCCGACTCGTTGTGTAAAAGCGGCATCAATTCAATTGCCATCGACATGCCCGGACACGGCGAAAGTACCGGTGATCGTTTCCATATAAATATCGGCCTGTGGTGTCAATCAATCAGTGCAACGATTGACTGTCTGGCGCTACAGCCGGATATTGATGAAAACCGGATTGGGGCGTTCGGCTTCTCGTCGGGCGGGACAGCTGTTTTCGAAGCTGCCCTGGCAGAACCGAGATTAAAAGCCCTGATTACACTCGATGCTACGGTCAGGAACTATCTTAATCTATGGGATACGGTCACATTTAAAATATTAACCGCCATTGGAAGGATTAAATATAAATTAACTGGAAGGGGCTTGCGTCTAAAGCTTGTTCATGCGCTTAAAAGTGCGCTGGTGGCCTATGATCCGACAATCAACCAGTCCATTATTTCCGATCAACGGATGATTGACGCTTATTCAGCATTCCCCTTACCCGGTGCAGCACCTTGTGCTTTTGTCGATACCATTAAACGCATTCACCAAATTTCAATTCCGACTCTTGTTATGCACGGAGAAAATGATCACATAGATCCGCCCAAAACAGCCGAGATGATTTTTGAGACCCTGACTTGTGAGAAATCACTCGAATTTCTTCCCCAAAGCGGACATTGCGGACATTTAGATACGCATAAAAATAAAATGATGCAGCTAACTAAAGAATGGGCATTAAAACATCTTTAACCGAATTATCGAGGAATCCACAATGACCGACGCATCCCAGGACAACAAAAAAATCGTTGTCAACAGTAAGCCCAATCATCCGTTAAAAGACCGGGACATCAATGAGCAGTTGCTGATAAAGGACAGAGCGATTGCGTCATCATTGCAGGGCATTGGGATCGGGGACCTGGAAGGCAACATCATATATATCAATGATGCCGCTTTACGCATGTGGGGGGCTGAAAACCCCTCCGAAGTTCTGGGCCGTTCTCCTTTGGAATTTGCGAAATCCCAGGAAGAGGCAATCAAAGGGATGCTCGAATTCTTTGAAAAAGGACAATGGGAAGGCGAAATTGAAGGAAAACGGAAGGACGGATCCCCATTATTCCTCCATATATCGGCAAATATGGTCTTCAACGATGAAGGCGAACCTATTTGTACCATGGACTCTTTTATCGATATTACTGAACGTAAAAAGATGGAGGAAGATCTCCGCATCAAGGATTTGGCCATTGCTTCTTCCATTCAGGGGATCGGGATTGCAGACCTGGATGGGAATATCACCTATGTCAATAACTCTGCAATGCGGATATGGGGTACGGATAATCCGTCGGAGCTTATCGGCCAGTCTGCTCTTACCTATGCGAAATCTCAAATTGAAGGAATAAAAGTACTGACCGCAGTACTTGAAAACGGTAGTTGGGAAGGAGAAATTGAAGGAAAACGGAAGGACGGATCGATATTTTTTACGCTTCTTTCCGCAAATCTCGTTTATAATGCTCAGGGAAAACCTTTTTGCATAATGGTATCTTTGATCGACATTACAGACCGAAAAATAATGGAAAAAGAACTTCGTATCAAAGAGTTCGCCATTGCATCCTCTGTTCATGGCATAGGTATCGGGGATCTGGAAGGCAATATCACGTATGTCAACGATGCGGCCCTCAAAATGTGGGGCGCTAATTCAGCCGAAGAGGTTATAGGACGTTCTTCTCTGGAACTGGCCAAGTCCCAGGAAGAAGCCGGCAGGATCATGCTGGCGGTCCTGGAAAACGGCAGCTGGGAGGGAGAAGTCACCGGTCGTAAAAAAGACGGATCGCCCATTATTGTTCAACTGGCGGCAAATATCGTTTACAACGATTTAGGGGAACCCATCTGCACCATGGATTCTTTTGTCGATATTACCGACCGCAAAAAAATGGAAGAGGAACTTCGCATCAAGGATTTCGCCATTGCGTCATCCGTCCAGGGCATCGGCATCGGGGATCTGGAAGGCAATATCACGTATGTCAACGATGCGGCCTTAAAAATGTGGGGCGCTAATTCAGCCGAAGAAGTTATAGGACGTTCCTCTCTGGAACTGGCCGAATCCCATGAAGAAGCGCTCAAGATCATGCAGGCCGTCCTGGAAAACGGCAGCTGGGAGGGAGAAGTTTCCGGCAGAAAAAAAGACGGATCGCCCGCTACCGTCTACCTGTCCGCCAATATCGTTTACAACGATAAAGGGGAGCCCATCTGCACCATGGATTCCTTTATCGATATTACCGACCGCAAAAAAATGGAACAAGAGCTCCGCATCAAGGATTTTGCCATCGCATCATCTGTGGATGCCATTATTATCGCTGATTTATTGGGTAATATCACTTATGTGAACAATGCGTTTCTGAATATGTGGGGGGATGATGATCCGGCCGCCGTGATCGGCAGGTCAGCCATCAGTTTTGCCAAAGACCTGGACGTTGCGGAAAAAGTATTTGAAAAAGTATTAGATGTCGGCAGCTGGTATGGGGAGGTTGAAGGGGTTAAAAAAGACGGTTCGTTTATCATTGTCCTTTTTAGCGCAAACCTTGTTACAGACGAAGACAATAATCCAATATGCATGATGGGCTCTTTTGTTGACATCACTGACCGGAAAAACGCCGAAAAAAAACTGGAAAGAGTTAATGAAGAACTGGAAATAAGGGTGGCTGAACGCACCCGGGAACTGGTTGTGGCAAACGAAAGAATGATCAAAGAAATTGAAGAAAGAAAACAAATTGAAACGTCATTAAGGCAAACAGAAGAAGACTTGAGACAACAATCATTAAATCTTCAGGAAACCAATACGGCCTTGAAGATTTTACTTAAACAGCGGGAGCAGGATAAAGAAGACCTTGAAGATAAGGTGCTTTCCAATGCAAAAGAACTCATCCTGCCCTATATTGAAAAATTACAAAATACCCGCATCGACAAAAAACAGGCAACCTACCTGGAAATACTCAGCACAAATATCAACGAAATCGTATCCCCTTATCTTAAAAAACTTTCCGCACAGTTTCAGAACTTTACCCCCATGCAGATCCAGGTCGCGGACCTTGTAAAAGCCGGTAAAACAACAAAGGAAATATCAGAAGTTCTCAATCTGTCGGACAGAGCCATTGAATTTCACCGCAATAATATCCGCAACAAATTAGGACTGAAGAACAAAAAAATCAACTTAAGGTCCTACCTGTTATCTTTGTCCCAGTAATTTTGCCATGCTGTTTATGTAAATCATGCCCGGGTGGGACATCCCTTTGGCGTAAAAACGGTTTGACACAAAAAGGGACTAAAGGTAAAGATAATAAGAATCGGTAAATGTCAGACTCAGTTATTCAGGATACAACCATAAAATTTCTAACAAACTTCATCTCCCGACAAAAAAATTATGTTCAACCGACCAACAAAACTTAAACCAACAAGCTATGCTCATTCCAATAAATGGCGGGATTATCAATCTAAATTAAAAAAGAATGATGCAACACGTCGCTCATACCGACGCATTCCATTATATGCAGTTTTACTAACCCTGCTTCTCATTGCCGGTCATGGAATATTCCTTTTATTAGATAAAACACTCGCTACACCGAATAAAGACTATTCAACCATTTTCACCGATCAGGTTGAAAAATTTGACAAAAATACACTCAAAAAAATAGTCAGACAGCTTTCGTTTTCAACCTGTTCGGATAACGATTACGAGTTAACCACCGGCGGAACAACATATCAAATTAAATCCAGCATCGACCCTTGCCTGCAGGAATTTATCATTGACCATATTGACCGGAAAAACTCCAAACATTTCGGATTTGTTGCCATGGATCCGGAAACCGGAAGAATTCTGTCAATGGTCAGCTATGATAAAAACAGCAAGGAGTCGAATATCTGCATAGCCCCTGATTATCCGGCGGCCAGTCTCTTTAAAATCATCACCGCTGCCGCGGTTATTGAAAAATGCGGATTTAACTGCAATACACCGGTGACATTTAACGACAATAAATATACACTTTATAAAATCCAGCTCAAAGACCGTATAAACAAATATACCAACCAGATTACCTTTGCGGAATCTTTTGCCGGCTCAATAAATCCGGTTTTCGGCAAAATCGGGAAAAACCGGCTGGGGAAATCCACTTTGGAGCGCTATGCCACAGCTTTTGGTTTTAACCAGACATTTGATTTTGAAATTCCGCTCAAGCCCAGCACTGTTTCCATAAGCGACACCCCCTACAACTGGGCGGAAATTGCCAGCGGATTTAACAATGATACATTAATCTCCCCCCTGCATGTGGCGCTGGTTGTTTCCGGCATCGTCAATAACGGCAAAGTGATAGAACCGACAATCATCGATGAAATAAATAAGCACGACCAGATCATTTACCATCGGAATTCCCAAAAAGTGTCTGATGTCATCAACCCATCCACCGCAATGACGTTAAAAAAACTGATGAATAAGACAGTTGTATCCGGCACGGCTTCAAAATCGTTTTCCAGGTTTAAAAAAGATAAAATTTTATCCCGGCTGAATATCGGGGGGAAGACCGGATCAATAAATAACAATGCACAGCATTTAAAATACGATTGGTTTGCCGGGTTTGCCGAAGAAAAAAACGGTTCAAAAAAAATCGCTATTTCCGTTCTGGTCGTTCACCAGGATTATATCGGCACCCGGGCAGCAAGTTATTCTCGAATGGCTATAAAGGAATATTTTGAAAATTATTATGCAAATGTCACAGAACTACAGAAAAAAAATTCCGCAGCGCTTTAACCGGTTATTCAATTTGCTTCAAACCGGCCTGAAAACCCGGCTTTATTACGGAAAACACCCGGCATCCGTCCCGGACAAATCCGTTATATTCTTTCCCTGTGCTGACAATGTGCTGGACTGCGGGCTTGTCGGTATTGTCTGCGTAAAGCAAGATAATAAAACCGGTTCCGGTTTTCAGATGCCGGACTTTGATCAGATTGAAAAAACAATCAGTCAAAACACTTATGTACAATGCATTAAAAAGGACCTTCCCCTGGCAAGGCACTATCTAGGGGGTGATCAGGCAGTTGAAAAACTGTTGGCATCTGTCAGAGCACTTAAATATATTAATGCTTTTTTTGCCATATACAATGACAAGGATTTTCAGAACCGGCTTCAGTCACTGCATGCAGCACTTCAGGCAGCTATTGATACTGAGTCGGAAAATCTCTACCAGGCCATGGGTCACCTTTTGTCCGATGACGCGGAAATTGTTTCCCATCGGATAGAAGCGCTTAAAGATGCCGCGTGGATCCTTAACACTGACCTGATCGACAATATCATTAAAATCAAATCGCTCACCGATGACCGGGATTTGACATTAACCCCGTCAACCCTGGCAAGCCTGAAAAACATCAATGCTGTATTAAACAGTATCGACCGTCTGGAAGTCCGCGGCCGGGACTCTGCAGGAATCTCTCTGCTGTTTTCCATCAACTCCGACACCTATGACAATTTTAAAAACCTGCTCAAGCGACAGGGTCTTGAAGAGGACTTTAACAACCGATTAAACCCTGAAATTCTTCTGAACAGCAGCATCAGTGTAAAAGAGTCTGTTGATGCCGATTCCGTGAAAAAAGTGGCGATTGCCGTCACATACAAGATTGCCGCTGAAATCGGACGACTGGGGGATAATATCTCCTTTATCCGTCAACAAATCAAAGAAGATGACGTGCTGCACACCTTAATCGCCCTTCCCCACCAGTATCATACGGTATCCGCCCATACACGATGGGCATCCGTGGGTGCCATCAACGAGGCGAACTGTCATCCGGTCGACAATAAAGTTTTACCGGATACCATTGAGTCCGGCGGAATCATCCATGTCTGTTTAAACGGGGACATCGATAATTTTCAGCGTTTAAAGCAGACTTATGAGCATCTGGGTATCTACCTGCCCGAAGATATTACCTGTGACACCAAAATCATACCCGTTCACATTGAGGCCTACCTGAAAAAAGGACATCCGATTGCAGAAGCATTCCGCTTGGCGGTAAATGATTTTGAGGGGTCTCATGCCATATCCATGCACTCGGATCTGGCACCGGGAAAACTATTCCTGTCATTAAAAGGAAGCGGACAGGCGATATTTGTCGGCCTGGCAGACGACCACTATATTACCGCATCGGAAATTTACGGCCTTGTTGAAGAGACATCGGATTTTATCAAGCTGGACGGTGAAACAATCAACCCGAACCCGACCGGCAATGGAGTCAACGGTCAGATATTTGTCCTGGACCAGGAGTCAAACGGCGGTCTTTCAGGTATCTCTGCCTTTTCCTATGACGGTACTCCCATTGATATCGGTCCGGAAAATGTTCGGAAAACGCCTTTAACTTCAAGAGATATCGACCGGCAGGATTTTGACCACTATTTTTTAAAAGAAATTTCAGAAGCACCGTCATCGGTGAGAAAAACCATTGAAAACCGATGGAAAATCGAAGGCATTGATCAACAGAAATTTGTCATTTCGCTGAATGAACAGACAGTGCCTGAAAAAATCAAATCCGCGTTTAAGGCCGGCAAAATCAAACGGATTATTTTCATCGGCCAGGGAACTGCAGGTGTGGCTGCGGTTGCATGCGCAGACATCATGCGATTTTACCTGCAAGGCATGGATATTCAGATTGAATCCTTAAAGTCTTCCGAACTCAGCGGATTTAGGCTGAACGATGATGAGACAAATCAGTTCCTCGACTCCCTGCTGATTCCCATCAGCCAGTCCGGAACCACCGCAGATACCAACCGGACAGTGGATATGGTGAAAAGACAGGGAGCCTGCTCCATTGCCATTGTCAACCGCAGGGATTCGGACCTTTCCTTCAAGGTTGACGGGGTGCTCTATACCAGCAGCGGCAGGGATATTGAAATGTCCGTGGCCTCCACCAAGGCATTTTATTCGCAAATCATCGCCGGTGCCCTGCTCGGACTTTATTTCGCCCAGATGACGGGCCGACGCAACAGCGCGTTTATCTCAAACGAGATCAAGCAAATGATCGAGCTGCCCACGCACATGGAAAAAATCCTTTCCATAAAAGAAAAGATACAGGCATCTGCGCAACGCAACGCAATTTCGTACACTTACTGGGCGGCGGTGGGCAGCGGTCCGAATAAGGCTGCGGCCGACGAGATCCGCATTAAGCTCAGTGAGCTCTGCTACAAGACCATATCTTCTGATTATGTAGAGGACAAAAAACATATTGACCTGTCTTCCGAACCCCTGATTTTTATCTGTGCCGCCGGCACCCGAAGAAGCGTTATCGGTGATATCATTAAAGATACGGCCATATTCCACTCCCATAAGGCATTGCCCATCGTCATTGCCGATGAACACGAGGACCGGTTCGCCCCCTATTCAAATGACATCATCCATGTCCCATCGGTGAACGAACATTTTGCGCCCATTTTGAACACACTGGTCGGTCATCTCTGGGGATATTATGCCGCACTTACCATTAATGAAGGCTCCAGGTTTTTATTTAATTTCAGAAAAGATTTACAGCATACCATGGAGAGGTTTGCAAAAGACGGCCTGGATATCTATGAAATCGCTCTGGAAAAGACTTTCCGGGAAAAAATTATCCGGTTTTATCATGATTTTCGAAAACAGCAGGAAGAAAACCAAATGTCCGCCACCATCGGAATGAATGCGTCCACCCACCTGATCCTTTTGTTGAAGTATCTTGGCGGCAAATTACCTCTGACTGATTTTGAACTGGATTTCGGCATCAAGGGAACTGCGGCAAATATGTTCAACAAGCTGTTTGAATCGCTCAGTGACGCCATTAACTGCCTGGCACGACCGGTGGACGCCATCAAACATCAGGCCAAAACCGTGACTGTCGGCACCAGCCGGATTGAGGAAAAAGCCGAAGGCCTTTTATTCGACTTATTAAGAGAAAAAGATTTCACTCTTGCCCAATTGACCATCAGCAACATCATGGTCATCAAAAATCTGCAGAATATTATCACACAGATCAACGGCTCCACCCTTTACCGTATATCCGGCATCAATCTGCTGGGGGAACCCACCGAGGACACTTCCATTGAACTGATCGAAAAAACCGGTTCATCCAAGTCCATGGTCTCAAGGGCTGAACGGGACAAGCGGCTGAAGGGGACCAAAAAAATTATTGTCCGACGCGGCAATGTCTATATTGGTATAGGCCGCAAAGACAACCGGAGTATTCTGGTAATCCCGCTGATTTCAAATGATCCGTCACGGCCCAACACCATTGAATTTCTGATGTTGTTAGACATCGGGTTCAACCCGGATGTCACCCTGGCTTCCAAAGTCAAGGCGTTAGGCGGCAAGCACGAGCATATCAAGAACCTGGTTCAGGAAAACAATATTGTCTGGGAGGACAATTTTTTGGAACTGGTGGATATGGCGGAGCTGTTCGGAAAATCAGCGGAAAAGGTGGCGGAGGCGATTATTGCGAAATTGGGTTAGATCGCTTCCCTCATAACATCAGCAAGTGGAGGTGAATATCGATAACCTATGAAATCAATGGTTTTAGATAAAATCTGCAGCCTTCATGACTGCAAAACGCCTCTGTCCTTCATGGACCTGCCGGAGCCCGTTCCCGGTCCGGGAGATATCTTAATCAAAGTAAATGCCTGCGGTGTCTGTCATACGGAACTTGATGAAATCGAAGGACGCACCCCGCCCCCGAATTTACCAGTGGTGCCCGGTCACCAGGCGGTCGGGCGCGTGCTGGCTGTCGGAAAAGACTCCCAAAAATTCAGTGTCGGGGACCGGGTGGGCGTGGCCTGGATATTTTCAGCCTGCGGAAAATGCAAATTCTGTGCGAGCGGCCTTGAAAACCTGTGCCCGGAGTTTAAAGCCACGGGCCGGGATGCCAACGGCGGGTATGCAGAATACATGACGGTTAACGAAAAATTTGTCTACAGCATCCCTGAAATCTTTTCCGATGCCCAGGCCGCACCCCTCCTGTGCGCCGGTGCCATCGGGTACCGGTCCCTGAAACTGGCTGGACTCAAAAACGGCGGCAACCTGGGGCTGACCGGATTCGGCGCGTCCGCGCACCTGGTGCTCAAAATGGTTCGACATTTGTATCCTGAAACAAACGTGTTTGTTTTTGCCCGAAATGAAAAGGAGCGGTCTTTTGCCAAATCTCTGGGCGCCGTGTGGACCGGAGATACGGATGAACAGGTGCCGGAACTGCTCGATTGCATTATCGACACCACCCCTGCCTGGAAACCGGTGGTCGAAGCCCTGAAAAATTTGCACAACGGCGGGCGTTTAGTCATCAATGCCATTCGAAAGGAAAACACTGACAAAAACTACCTTCTGCATCTCGACTATCCTGCTCATCTCTGGATGGAAAAAGAAATCAAAAGCGTTGCCAATGTGACCAGTGCCGATGTTTCCGAATTTATCCGTCTTGCAGCGAAAATAAATATAAGACCCGAAGTTCAGGAGTATTCATTGACCGAAGTCAACCAGGCGCTGGTTGAACTTAAAAGCGGTATAATTCGGGGGGCAAAAGTACTCAAAATCAATTAACCCATAATTCACATACAACCTCAAAAATCATTTCCTCTCATAAAGGATAAACCATGCCAAAGACATCCGGGTACAAATTTTTAAAAGTTCCTTCTAACTTTACAAGCAAAAATATCCAATGCAGCGGAAAACTTTATATGCCGGAAGGCATTGACGCACCGCCTGTAGTCATCATTGCCCATGGATTTGGTGCGGAAAGAACATTCGGACTGCCGGCTTATGCCGAAACATTTGCCGCAAACGGCCTGGCAGTCTATTTGTTCGATTACCGGTGTTTCGGCGCAAGCGGCGGTGAACCCAGAAACTATGTGGATCAGGTTCGCCATATTCAGGACTGGAAGTCAGCTATCGCCCATGTCCGGTCCCTGCCCGGCATAAATACCAATAAGATTGCTCTCTGGGGCAGTTCCTTCAGCGGCGGCCATATCATCGCCATTGCATCCAAAGATCATGATATATCGGCCATTGTCGCCCAGGTGCCGTTTGTCGACTCTATTTCCACTACATTCAAGCTCGGCTTTAAATTTCTCATGCAGGCTACTCCCCATGCCGTTCGCGATCTGTCACGGGTCCTTACGTTTCGTTCTCCCCATTATGTCAAGCTAATCGGCCAACCCGGAGAATTTGCCATCATGAACACGCCGGAATCTTACCCCGGCTATAGCGCTATGATTCCTGATGATTCAAAATGGGAAAACAAATGCCCGGCCCGTATTCTTCTCCGGTTCGCTCTTTACCGGCCCATTGCAATGGCACATAAAATCCAGTGCCCGGCACTGATCATGCTTGGGGAAAAAGATTCATTAATCGATGCCAGGGCGGTGGAAAAGACTGCGGGAAAAATGCCAAAAGGCGAACTGGTTAAATATCCGTTCGGTCATTTTGATATCTATTCCGGAAACGAGTTCAAAGAAGCCGTAAAACGGCAAACGGAATTTCTTTTGTCTCACCTATAATCAAAACACGATGGATAAATTCAAAATTTCAAACTTTGTAATCGGAGAATATTGTATTAAAAGCGCCATAACCTCTTAATAAACATTAACCTTTATTTAAGGAGGATGACCATGGAAGAAAAACGCTGGCACAAGTCGTACGCTCCGGGTGTTGCACCTTCACTGACTTATGACAAAACAACCGTATCCCGGGCATTGTCACGATCGGCAAAAAAATTTCCAGACCATTCCGCCTTAAATTACATGGGCCGCATTATCTCCTATAAAAAGCTCGAATCCATGGTCAATGCCTTTGCAAGGGCACTGACGAAAATGGGAATCAAGGCGGGCGACAAAGTGGCAGTCTGTCTTCCCAACATCCCCCAGGCGATTATTGCCAATTACGCTATTTTCAGAATCGGTGCAGTCACGGTTTTGTGCAACCCGCTGTATACGGAACGGGAGCTGGCCTATCAGCTCAATGATTCAGATTCCAGAATGATCATCACCCTGACCCTTCTGGTGCCGCGTATTGGAAAAATTCAATCCCGGACAAAAATCGAAAAAATCATTGCCTGTCATATTCATTCCTATCTTCCGTTTCCTAAAAAACAGCTGTTTCCGTTTGTAAAAAAAGAGATGTTTCGAAAAATCATTCCATCTGAAAATGTAAAAATCTTCAGGGATCTTATCAGCGGGCAGCCGGGTGGTCCGGTCGAAGACGTGAGCCGCTGGGAGGAAATCGGCGCGCTTTTATATACCGGCGGTACCACCGGGGTCAGCAAAGGCGTCATGCTCACCCACTCGAACATGAGCTGCAATGTGCAGCAGTTTATCGCATGGTTTCCGGATCTTCAGAAAGGCAAAGAAAGCCTTGTGGGCAATTTTCCGGTATTTCATTCCGCCGGATTTACGGCCATCCAGAATTTCTCTTTATGGCAGGCTTATGAAATCATTCTTGTGCCCCGCCCGGAACCGGCAATCAACATCGAAATTTTAAAAAAATACAAACCCACGTTTCTTCCAGGTGTTCCTACGATCTTTGTCGGTCTTCTGGCGGAGCCGGAATTCCGGAAACTTAATTTTTCCTCGGTCAAGGGATTTTTCTCAGGTGCCGCACCTCTGGCAGCCGATACTATCCGGGATTTAAAGGAACTGACCGGTGCTGACATGTGTGAAGTATACGGATCCACTGAAAACTCGCCCATTGTTTCGGTCACCCCCTGGGGGGGCAAAATCAAACCCGGAACTGTGGGCTGCCCGGTTCCGGATACGGATGTCAAAATCGTGGATATTGAAACCGGTGAAAAAGAAATGCCGACGGGTGCAACCGGTGAAATTATCATTAAAGGCCCCCAGATTATGAAAGGCTACTACAATAAACCGGAAGAGACCGCCAGCGTCCTCAAGAACGGCTGGTTCCATTCCGGTGATATCGGCAAGTTCGACAAAGACGGTTATCTGACCATCGTGGACCGAAAAAAGGACATGATCATTGCCGGGGGCTACAATATTTATCCGGTGGAATTGGACAATGTCCTTTTTGACCACTCCAAAATTTTAGAAGCCTGCACCATCGGCATACCGGATGAATACCGCGGTGAAACTGTTAAGGCGTTTATTGTGCCAAAAAAAGGGGAACAGCTCACAGAAGAAGAAGTCATTGCATACTGTAAAAAAAATCTGGCTTCCTACAAGGTCCCCAAAAAATTTGAATTTGTGGAAGAACTGCCCAAAAGTGCTGTGGGTAAAATCCTGCGAAGAAAACTCAGGGATATGGAACTGGCAAAAACAGGCAATAAATAAAATTGAAAAGGAACCATAATTGTTCTCTGACAGTATCGTTCAATTTAAAGAAGCAATCAACGCCAGCCAAACCCGGCTCAATGCCATGTAAGACTTAAATACTTGATTTATATTTAAATATTCGCACTTGTCTTTTTAAATTAAAAAGTGGTATCTGTATCCCAACTTATTACCCAAAAATTTTAATCAAAATTTATCAAGAGAAAAAAGAATGGATTACGAAATCACTTTAAAAGACGCATATAAAACCTTTACCCAAGATCAGGACAAAATCATTGCACCGGATGAAACGTTAAAAAATGTAAAACAAAAATTCAGCCGGCTGGATCTCAGCATCTTGGAAGAAACCGTTCGAATCGATAACGGAAGACTGGATATTCCTGTTTATTTCAGTGTCTGCGGAGAAGATGCGGCCCGCTTGACAGGCACGTCAAAACAGATGGGAAAAGGCGCCACTCCGGTCCAGGCGGAAACCAGCGCGGTCATGGAACTGGTTGAACGATACAGTTTTTACAATTTTGCAAATACACCGCAAAACTTTATCATAGACACCTATGATAATCTTAAAGATCGTGCCATGCCCTTTGAAATGATCGCAAAATCGGTTCATGACACGTCAGACGACCTGGCTAAAACCCGTGAGTTTTTTTCCAATATTCCCATGAAATGGACCTGGGGCTATAACCTGACCACCCAAAAAAAAATGCTGGTACCTTTTGACTGGTTTTTTGCCATCAATGAATTTAACGGCACCTCTGCCGGAAACTGTGTTGAAGAAGCTCTGTGCCAGGGAATCTGTGAAGTTGTCGAACGGCATGTTTCAGCCATTGTCTGCCGCGAAAAAAAGATGATCCCCGGCATCAATCCGGAATCCGCCGCCGACCCTGCGGTTGTCAGCATGCTTGAAAAATATAAAAAAACCGGCATCAACCTCTATGCCTCTGATTTCACCCTTGAAATGGGCATTCCCACTGTCGGCGTGATGGCATTTGATCCGTCTACTTTTCCGGAAAAAAGCGAAATTGTCTGGACGGCAGGCACCACACCGGATCCCGAAAAAGCATTCAGCCGGGCGTTGACAGAAACCGCGCAGCTGGCCGGTGACTTTAACACCGGATCCAACTTTGTGGCCAGCGGCCTGCCAAAATTCAATGCGATTGAAGAAGCACGGTATATCACCCATCCGGAAAAACGCCTGAACATAAACGAATTACCTGATATATCAAACCGAAACATCAGAGTCGAAGTGGAAAACTGCCTGTCGGAACTGGCCAAAAGAGGATTTGAGGTCATAACGGTTGCCACCACCCATCCCGATCTCAACCTGCCCGCTTTCTATTCCATGGTTCCCGGCGCTCACTTCAGGGAACGGGCTGCCGGAACCAGTGTCGGCATGTTTTCATGCAAATTAATTGTTGAAAAAAATCCGCCGGAAAAAGCCATCCAACAGCTTGACACAATCGATAAGACTTTGCCGGATACCTATTACGTTAAATTCTACCTCGGCACCTGTCATCTGGCCTTGGAAAATTCGGAAACCGCATACCGGTTTTTCAGCCGGGCCCTGGAACTCAATCCTGATAAACAGGATATTCCCAGCATTTATTCCTACATGGGGGTCTGTTTAAAGGATATGGGCGATTACTGCGGAGCCTTAGATGTTCTTAAAAAGGGTGAGGCCTACGACCGGGAGCGGACAGACATTTATAATCTGATGGGATTCTGTTATTTTATGTTGAAGCAGCATGAAAAGGCGATCAAATGTTTTAAACAGGTCATTGCCTTAAATCCCTCATCCGCCATCGACTATGCCAACATTGCATCCAATTACCGGGACATGGGGGACACAGACAACGCGATCGCCCATTATCAAATCGCGCTCAGCATTGACCCGTCCATTGATTTTGCGAGGACGAACCTGGATAAATTGGTGGCTAATAAATAGGAGTTTGTACTTTTCAGAGAAATTAGCCTCTCAAAAAAATCGGGCAAGCTTTATATGGTTAGACGTCACTGGATTCCCGCCTTCGCGGAAATCCAGTGTTTTTGCCAAAACTTATTGGGAATCCACCCGAATAGGCAGACAACATACTGAATAATATATTCTTTTCTTAACGGACAAAGAAAAGAAGCAAAAGAAATCCGAACGGTTTTTCTCTTTTACTTTTCTTGATGGGCAAGAAAAGTAACAAAAGAACCCACCCTGCAACACTTTTCCCTCGATACATTGGTTTTCATGGCGGGATCAAAAACTCGCTGAAGTGTTTAAAACGCCCTGATTGCTGGTT
>JAQYVT010000154.1 GCA_030145345.1 Desulfobacterales bacterium | reverse complement strand
ATCCTGAAGCAAAATTTGACTGCCGTGTCCAACGATCACACCTCGACCTATTTGCGCAATCGTAAGAACGACAGAATTCATAAAAGTTAAATATATCTCCGGTTTTCGACTAAAAAGGCGATCAAAAAAACCGGGTTCTCTCTCATGAAGTTCCTTTACTTGTTCAATTTGAATTCCTTGCTCAACACCTATTTTCTGTAATTTTTGATCGTCATATAACTCAAGGTTAAGATCATCTGCGACACGGCGGGCTATTCTTGAACCGTCTGTCCCCATGTTGTATGAAATCGTAATCAACGACATTGGTGTTCTCCTCTCGGCAGTAAGTAAAAATTTGTCTGATACAACCAATCACCATCGAACGATGAAACCATTCTTAAAATATGGTTTATCTATCTGAATTGGCCGGTTAAATATAACCATAGCCCATATCCCAGGGGATGCGATAGCTGGGTGCGTATTCAGTGATGCTCCCGTTAAGGTCAATGCAAACACCCTGTTTTATGAATTAGGGTCCGAACGCTTTAAAATTTTAAGGCTCTCCAGTTCCTTATTTACGCATTCAGGGCAGTAGGTCGGTGAGATGGCAATTTTGGATTTGGTCAACAGGTATTCTTCCACAGGTATCCATTCACCGGCACCGACGTCCTTTCCGGTATCGTCCCGGATACTTTTGCACACACAACAGAGGGGCAATAGGGTTTCATAAGCCCTCACCTTCCGCATAAGTTCTAATTTTTCCAAACAACTGGAAATTCTAAAAGACAATTCTTCAGGCTCACAGGGTTTTAGCAGGTAATCATCGGCATCGAGCCGCAGAGCGTCAATTGCAGATATCAAATCACCGAAGCCGGTTAAGATGATGACCATGGAGTCAGGATTTTTTTCTTTGGCGCTTTTCAAAACTCCAATGCCATCTATGGGATCCATGACCAGATCGGTGAGGACCAGATCGAAATCATTCTCTTTCAACAATTCAATAGCTTTCTTTCCATTCGCAGCAGTGGTCACATGATATTCTTCTTGTTCAAGTGCATAAGCAATCGATTGCAGAATAAAAGGATCGTCATCAACCAGCAATATCTTATATTTGTCCATGGTTACCCGTGCCCCCGTCTATCATTTAATGTATCGATACCCTTTTATTTTATCCTCTTTTTCAATGTGTTTCATGAGAGAATAAGGACGGTCATCTGTTTCGTTTATAAACAATCTATCCGGTTAATTGTCAAGTATCACTCTTGTTTGATGGCGTGACGCTGCACCATCTTTTTTCGAATTCGTCCGGATATCCGGTGGAAAGGTTTAGCGTCTTGCACCGGTGATTCCGTCAAATTATTCTTTGGGTTGTAGGTAGAAAAGCCGATAATTACAGCAAGAAGGGGCATGGCGAACATGGCATCCGCAAATCCGAACGTAGATCGAAGCAAGGTCGCAACAGAGACAATGGATATTACCTGGATTGTCGATGGTTCAAAATTCATTGTACCCCTCAGCTGTTACGATGTATACGTAAATTCGAGCGATACATCAAGTGGCAATTTGCAGCCATGGTTAAAGATGGGCGTTGGCTCTGTATGGTTTTAAAAGACAAGTACAGAAAACATGGCGGGTCTGTCCGGACAAAGCAGAATGGCCGATTCCCATTTCGATCCTTCATGCGGATCTCAAGGGAATCGACCATTTTGCCTCAGACAAAGACCAGACTCAACCATGGAAACAGCATGATGGTAATCCAGGCAATAAATACAAAGATTAGATATGGCGGAACCCATTTGATTAGCTTGTCGTAAGGGATTCCCGTTATTCCGGAAGCGACGAAAAGATCCAGACCAAAAGGCGGCGTGATAAAGCCGATGGACAGCCCCACGATAAAAACAATGCCCCAATGAATCGGATTCATTCCGATAGATACCGCGATGGGCGCCAAAATCGGGGCCAGGATAATGCATACGGAGATGGATTCCATGATGGCGCCGGCCAGGACAATACTGAACATCATGGCGCCCAGCATCACAAAATAGCTTCCAAAGGAATGGACAAAATTGGATACGACATCATGAACGCCCAAGATGGAAAAAACCTGCTGCAGTACAATGGAAACCGAGACCACCGGCGCCAGCAACCCGTTGACCCGACCGCTGGAAAGGAAGACGGCCGGTATGTCTTTGAGTTTGATCTCTCGGGTCAGCAGGGTCCCGGCGATCAGACAGTACGCAGCGGCAACTCCCGAGGCTTCCGTGGGTGAAGAGATACCGCCGTATACAATGATCAGAATAAGGGCCACGGCGGCAATCCCGAGTTTTGCATCCCAGGTCGAACGTACAACTTCTTTCATCACAAGGGGTTCCGGACGCCCCCAGTCATACTTGCGGCACCAAAATCGGGCGCCGACCATTAGCGCAACACTGACCAACAGCCCGGGGATGATTCCCGCCTTGAAAAGGTCGAGGACGCTTAGATTTACCGTAAAGCCGTAGACGATCATGAGGATACTGGGCGGTATCAAAATTCCCACAATCCCGCCGGCGGCGACCGTCGTTGCAGAGAATTCAGCATTATAGCCCTGATCCTTGAGTTCGGGAATCATAATTCGGCCGATGGTCGCCACGGTGGCGGAGTTGGATCCGGAAATCGCTGAAAATAGACTGCAGGTGGCCACCGAGGCCATGGCCAGCCCCCCTCTGAGCGGTGCCAATACCCGCCGTGCCATCATGGATAATTTTTTGGCGATACCGCCCGCGCCGATAAGGTCGCCGGTGAGAATAAACAACGGCATGGCCAGTAGGGCGTAACTGCTTATCCCCTGGTAGGATGTAATCCCGATATTCTGGATGGTAAAATCAATGGCGATCGAGGCCAGGGTGGCCCAGAAGGCCACACATAAAAAGATCGGCACGCCAAGGATGAAGAAAATCCCTGTTATTATGGAGATGATCCAAATTGCCACATCTTCAGGTATTCCGAACATTCTTTTCTCCCAAAAACACTATTTATTAAAATGGTTTATTCGACGGTCGTAGTAGGATTCAACTTCAGTGGTTCGTTGTTTCTGAAATCTTTGATATCCTGAACCGCGCACTGTATGACCCTGACAAACAAAATAGAAAACGAAACGGGGATACACAACGGAACCAACCATTTGGGTATGGTTTCGGTACCGTAAATCAATGCACCGACCTCGTGTAAGCGAACGATCTGAGTCATGGAGAAATACGCCGCAATAATCCCGAATGCGATCCAAAGTAAATAATCGAGCATCAGAAGAGCAAATTGTGCGTTCCGTGGCAATTTGCTCCGAAACGCCGACAGCCGAAGGTGGGCCCGCTCTTTGACATTCCAGGAACACCCCAGCCAGGAAAACCATACGAACAAGCCGATACAAACATAAACCGCCCAGTGAAACGCGGTTTTGAATACAAAGCGCTGTATAACGCCGACGGCCATAATCGCCATCATTAAAAAGTACATCGGAAAAATCAGAGCGTTTTCTATATGCTGATCCAGCCAGTGTAAGATCTTTTTTGCCATTTATTTCACCATGCCTAAAATATATTTTCCAAACTCATCAAATTAAAAATATCAAAAGCGACAGCCCTTTTTAGAAAACAGTGCGGTTGCTTTTGGCGGTCTTTAAGTTATACCATTGCTGCGCAATTCTATGTAACCTCCCGCTCAAAGCGGGACCCAAAAAAGGAATTCTTATACGATTAAGTCACCACCCAAACCGCCTGCTCGGCGCCCAATTGAATGACTTGGTTGCTGACACTGCCCATAAAAAATTCTTGAAACTTGGACAAACCTCTTCTGCCGATGACGATCGGTGAATATTCACCCTGTTCGGCTTCTTGAACAATGGCTCTTGGCCGGCTTAAAACGCCGGCAATTACTTTTCGTGTCACGTGATCCGATTTAAATCCATGATCGATCAAACGGCGTTTGGCTTCTTCGAATACGGCCTGCATTTTTTGTTCTTCGATTTGAACGTCCTCTTTGGGCAGCGGTTGATACGAAGGTCCCGGCTTTGGCCGTTCTCCATTCCGAATAACATGCAACAGCGTGACCTTGAAATCATGACCGCCCATCAGCTCACCGACGAAATCCACAGCTCGCATCGAACCTTCCGAGCGGTCCATGGCAACCAGAATATTTTTCCCGGGCAGCCTTTTCCCTGCGATAAAAACAGGAACAAAAGAAAGATTCTGAATGACTTTTGCGGCATTCGTACCCAAAAATGGTTCTGGCGATTCTCCTTCGCCGCTCCTGCTGATGATCACGGCCAAATACCCGTCTTTGGCTTCTTCGACGATGTCTCTGGCAATGCCTTTCTTACTTTGCTTGATCTTGACGGTCACCGCTTCTTTTGGAAAGCCGGCATCCCGAAGAATCTGCTGAGCCTTTTCCATGAACTGCTCGATTTCATTTTTTTTGGCAGCTTCCCAGGCTCTGGCGTGGGCAACGGCCCCCCTGCTCTGCGGCTCCATTTCGATGTCCCAGTAAAAATCCGGCAGCGTGATGAAAACATGATACAAGACCAAATGCTTTTTTTGAAACGGGTCTCGTTGCGTGATATGCTTAATGGTTTCCATACAGCGGTCTGAGGCATCAACGGCCACCAATATTTTGTCTTCTAAAGCCATGGTCTAAACTCCCTTTGCTTCAGGTCAGGAAAGCGCCCCGATCTGCGATGGGGTCAAAACCCCCTGCCATCTAAAACAGAATCCGATTATCCGTGTAAATTAAAAATCTTGTTTACCTTAAGGCACATGCAGAGCCTCTTTATGGTGAATGAGGCTCTGCATTAAATAGGGTTCAATCAGCGAAAAGCGAATTTCCAAATTTATCGCGAGCTATTCAGCCTTTTTCTTGGTGTTCTTTACATAATAGCCTTTGCCCCGTTTCCATTCGCCGTCTTTCCACCATGGCGGGTTGGGCTTCCACCAGCGATGGGGTGCAACGTCCATGGCATAGGCGTCTCGGGGAACTTCGCGGGCAATAGCATACATCTTCTCAAAAATATCACCCCGCCCGTACAACTTGTTCTGTTTGACCATCTGTTTTTCCCAGGCGGCTTTATTGTACTTGGGTGAAATGAGCTTCTCCAGCTTATCCATTTCCGCGTCGGACCAGAGAACATTGGTGATGTTGTTTCTCCAGTGCTCGCTGCCCACCGGCGGTTCCTCATTTTCCCCTGAGCCGGCTCTAATGGCAATGGAGGCTTCCTCCTTGCCGAGAACACCGACCTGGGTCAGATAGGCCGATTCCATGATGGCTTCCTGAAGCCGTTCCGGCATTTTTTTAAGCTTTCTATGGTTCATGCCGGTCACCCAGTTGCCCGAGCAGTATTTGAGGTAGAGATATTGCCCGGTATATTCCGTGAAGTGGATCATGCTGAAGGGAATCTCCCAGGCTTCGGCACCGTCGATGGCCCCCTGCCTGACCGCATCCACAACTTCCTCATAAGAAATCGCCACCGGATTGACGCCCATGAGCTTCATGCTGATCAGGCCGAAATAGGTGCCGGTGGTTCTAATTTTGGCACCGGTGGCTTTGAGCTTGTCCAGGGTGTCCACAATGGGTTTGCCCTTCCCGAACTTCTTTTTACTCAAGAAAAAACCGCGAAGCCCATAGTCCCCGAACAGCATCTCCAGGCCGTAGAGTCTCCGCATGGGCTCCCGGAAGAGATCCTCGCTCCGGTGATCGAATGCAAAAGAATACAGGGCGGCCCGGTTCGGCCAGAGGGCGCCCCAATCCAGATTGAGTAAATACGGACAGATGGTCGATGAATTATTCGTGGAAGCGACATAAAAGTCGACAATCCCCTGGATGCATTTTTCAGCGCAGGTCATTTCACCGCAAATGGAGTTGGATCCAAGATGTTCGATGCGAATTTCTCCGTCGGTTCTTTCTTCAACTTCCCGGACAAAATCCATCGTTCCGATCTTGGCCACCCACATGGTGTCGACACTGTGCCCGGCAGCCCCATAACGGAATTTGTACTTGGGTTTGGCCTTGTAACGTGCGTCCTGGATATTCTTG
>JAQYVT010000032.1 GCA_030145345.1 Desulfobacterales bacterium | reverse complement strand
GAGGATTTTCCATTCTCTTGGAAATTTTAGAGGTTAGCCCACATCGGATCGAAATGCATCTCGCGATGTGCTCGAGAATCTCTTCGTCCACCGAGCCTACAGGGCAGATGGTGACGCAGCTTGACAAAGCGAATTATGATTCCTTTTCAATCTTATATTTTGCAATTTTATTATAGAGCGTCTGCCGGTCGATTTCCAGAAGACGGGCTGTTTTGCTGATGTTCCAATCCGTCTCTTCCAGAATTCTTTTAATATGCATTTTTTCCATCAATTTTAATGAATTGGGCATTTTTTCCGGCCCCAAATGCTTGCGCGAGAAAGGAAGATCCTCTGGGACGATTTCTTTGCCCCGGCCGATAACCAGCGCCCTTTCGATGACATTTTCCAGTTCTCTCACATTTCCGGGCCAGTCGTAATCCATTAGCAAGTCCAAGGCCGAGACCGAGATTTTTACCGGATCTTTATTCATTTCCAGACAACACCTGCGGATAAATGCCTTTACCAGCAGCGGGATATCATCCTTTCGGTTTCTCAGCGGCGGTACCGGGATGGAAATGACATTCAAACGGTAAAAAAGATCCTCTCGAAATTTGTTTTCAGAAATCGCCGTTTTCAAATCTCGATGGGTGGCGGCTAAAATACGCACGTCCACTTTAATTTCTTCCTGTCCGCCCAGACGTCTGAATTCTTTCCGCTGCAAAACCCTCAATAGATCCACCTGGGTTTTTAAACTGATATCACCGATTTCATCTAAAAAAAGGGTCCCCTTGTCGGCCATTTCAAAGCGCCCTTTTTTGGTATGCTCTGCACCGGTGAAAGCGCCCCTTTCATAGCCGAACAGTTCGCTCTCCAACAGAGAATCGGGCAAAGCCCCGCAACTCACGGCAATAAACGGCATGTAACAGCGCCGGCTGTTTCCGTGAATCGCCTGTGCGATCAGTTCTTTTCCGGTGCCGCTTTCACCGGTTATCAGAACGGTAGAGTCGGTGGGTGCCACCTGGGAAATCAAATCGTAAATTTCTTGCATGGCATCGCTTTTTCCTATGATTTCATCATATTCTGATCTTTCCTCCAGTTTCTGACGCAGCAAAATATTCTCCAGAACCAGTTCCCGATGGGTGACAATTTTTTTGATCTGCATTTCGATCTCGTCCGGGGCGAACGGTTTGACCAGATAATCAAAGGCGCCTTCCTTCATGGCCTGAACCGCGGTATCCACCGTGGCATAAGCGGTCATCATCAGTATCTCGGCATCGGTCTCCACCGCTTTTCCTTTAAGCTGTCTCAAGGTTTCCAGTCCATCCATACCCGGCATTTTCAGATCCAGCAAAATCACGTCCCAGCTTTTTTCCATGGCAATGGCAATGGCATCTTTGCCGCTTCCGGCCAGACCAACTTCATAACCATCCTCCTTGAGCCAGTCATATAAAGCTTCTCGCATCGGCGCTTCATCATCCACCACAAGAATTCGGGGTTTTTGGGTCATCGTCGGTTCCTTCCATTCGTCTCTTGGTTGTAATTTTTTGGATTTTTCCGCAATCAGCCACGTGGCAGGCGAATCTTGAAAGTGCTTCCCTTGCCGGGCTCGCTTTCCAATTCTATGGTTCCGTTGTGCCGGGTGATGATGCCATAAACCACCGATAAGCCCAGGCCCACATTTTTTCCCTCTTCCTTGGTTGTAAAAAAAGGATCAAAAATTTTTTCCTTGTCTTCCTCGGCAATGCCACACCCCGTATCGGAAACCATGACATCTAAAAACTTCTCAGCGCCGGCTTTTCTATGGGCCGCTACCGTCAGGGTGCCGCCCTCAACCATAGCGTCTGAAGCATTGTACATGAGGTTTAAAAGGGCCTGTTGAATCTGATGAAAATCGCATTGAACCTTGGGCAGATCCGGCGCGATGTTTCTTCTCAACCGGATGCCTTTAATCTCCAAGTCATGGGCAATGAGACTCAGGGTTTTGTCAATAATATCGGCAATTTTATGGCGTTTGATTGTGATTGTAGACTGCCGGGAAAATGCCAAAAGATTTTTTACGATTTCCCCGCATCTAGCGGTTTCCGACTCCATGGTGGCCAAATATCGGGAAATGTCCTCCAGTCTTTCAGAAGAAAATTTATTCCGGTTTTTTAGCTTGATCATCAGCCGGATATACGTCAGAACTGCGGCCAAAGGATTGTTGATTTCGTGTGCGATCGTTGCGGCCAACTTGCCCAAAGAGGCGAGCTTTTCAGTCTGAACAATCTGTTCCTGGGCATCCTTGAGTTTTTGATAGCCCTCGTTTATATTTTTATAAAGATTGGCGTTATCCACCGCAACACCAATCTGGTTGCCGATGGCGGTCAAAAATTCGACGTACTCATAGTAAAACATAAATGGTGTGTAGCTGGAAAGGGCCATTACACCGACCGATTCTCCCTTGCTGACCAGTGGTATATAAGCCGTGGAATGAAGGCCCTCTTCAACAATCGACTCGTCATAACGATCTTCGATTCGGAAAGGATTGTGGACAATCTTGGTTTTACCATCGAGCAGGGTCTGGCCCAAAAGACCGTCTCCGAGTTTGCGATATTTCATAAAGGGCTTGGTCATTAATTTAGCTGAAGGCCCCTTATAAGCCGTCAAATTAAGTACCTTTTTTTTATCGTCCAACAAATAAATTCTAACACTGTCAAATTCAAGGAACTCTAAAATTTTATTAATGGCCCCGTTAAGCATCTTATCGAGATTCAAACTGCTGCTGACAGTTTTGGAGATGGCATTTAAAATATCAAGCCGGATATTGCGCTGTTCGATTTGATATTTTGCAAATTTTCTCTTAGAAATGTCCCGGATAATAAGCACATAACCCGTAATCTGACCGGTCACATCGACCGTCACATTTGAGGTAATCACCGCATCAAACCTCCGGCCCTTTTTCCCCACAAACCGGGTCTCAAACTCCTCAACAAAGCCTTCCTTGGAAACCTTTTTCTGGAATTTGGAAAATACCTTATCTTCAAAGAATTCTGCAGCAGATTTAAGCGCCAAAACTTCTTTTTGGGTATCATACCATAACATATTAACCGCTGCCTGGTTGATCTCGATGATCTTGCCGGTAGGATCTGTGAGAATGATGGCATCCCGGGACCGCTCAAATATGGTTCGATATTTCTCTTCGGATTTTTGCAATCCTTCCAGACGATTGGCCAGCATATCTTCCAGGTTGCCGACGATGTTGTCGATGTTTTCCTGAATGTGTTGCCTTTCCGTGATGTCGGTAGCCCTTTCCACAACATAAACGGTCTCGCCACGTTCATTCTTGACCGGAATCGCTTTAATAAGCATATTGGCGACTCTGCCGCCCTTCATTGTGACATTTTCTACATTCCAGTGCCCCCACCCATCTCGAAAGGTTTTTTCTACCAAACACCCTTCACACTTTTTATTCCTATTTTTCCATACTTTGTAACAATAATCATTGGGCTGCATGCCGAATTCATTTTTAAATAGTTCGTTGGCCATAATGATTTGATAGTTACGGTTGACGGCAACCACATAATCCGTAGCACTCTCGACAAGTCTTCTATAATATTTATGTTCTTGCAAAAATTCTTCAGTTTTCATAAGCCACAAGCAAGACAACTGTAATCGGTGTCGGATCTAATTTTAGAGCCGGATTTATTAAATATGTTTCCCCGACGCTAGGAACAAAGGGGATTTTCGCTTTGCTCCAAAAAGCAGCGGGGCAGTAAGCATCATTATAAAAAATGGGACCGAAAGGACGAGAAAATAGTATTATACTTCAGTGCAAGTTGGCAATAGGCAATTTTTAAGGCTTCGAAAGCGTTACGCGGCAATGTCAACGGGTCATGCCACCCCCCTAATCGATCGCAAACAAAATAGGAAAATATTCTATGTGTTTGATTTATGATGCATCTTAGTGAATTCAGAAATGATCAAATACGCGGTAAAGGGCCATTTCTGGATGGAAACCAGCCAATTGCCGGCTTGACATCAGGGTAAGGCCAAGACCAGAGACGGTCTTTATAAAATATTTATTATATAAACAGTTCTTTGTCTCGGTCCGGTCCCAATTGTCTTTTGAGCTTTCTCCACAGCGTGGTTCTGCTGATTCCCAATATTTTGGCGGCTTCGGTCTTGCTGTATCGAGCCTTCTTCAATGCCCTGTCGATGCGCTGGGCCTCGATGTCCCGTCCATCGAGATTCAGGTCTGCGGTCGTCGTCGGCTGCGCATGGTCGTCGGCACTTTCCCAGACCTTCGGATATTTGATCAACTCCTCGTAAAGTTCATCGAACATCCTGCCCGGACATGATGAAAGGGTACTGAAACACGACCAATATCCGGTTCTGTAAGGCGACGCCCAAAACAACGCCGCCATCGGGCCGCGATGCCCGGCGGGGTCGGTCTTTTCGACCCCGCCGGGAATGAATTTGTTTTTCCGCTGCAACCATAATCCTTCCGGTCCCCTTGGGATCGCCGCTCCACAAAAGGCTTGTCCGCTTTGGACGGGCCTTTTTGATTCGCCCCGGGGTTGTATTTTGGCGCCGTACCATAAAGCGTCAAAGACATATTTTACCTTATTTTTTTTATTTCAGCCCGATGCTTCAGAGGCTTTTTCGCCATATTCAGGTACAATACTCGAGGATATAAATTGAAAATCTTGAAAAGATTTGCTTTGGCATTAACATCCTATCATGTTACTAATGCATGAAATATTAAAATCCATTTGATCGTAAATAAAATGGGAACATATTTTATTTATTTAACATTTTAGTAGGTTCGGATGGATTTTCATAATGTTTCTATCAATGAGAAATAATTTTATTAATAAATCCCATTTTGTTTACCCTTCGGGAAAGCCGAGGATACACCATCTCCTGGGCTTGTCCGCCTCCGGCGGGTTATCAAGCCCTCGCAGTAGACGACGGAGATCTATCCCGCCGTACCAGCGGAGCTTCGTCCTTGATGCCTCAAATCTGCCTGCCCGATCAAATGCCGGCCCAATGAAATGCAACGCCGATTTCACCGGGGGTCCCCTCGACTTTTCCTCAATTAGGCTAACCCTCTATTTTATAAGGTAAAAAACCGATGAATGAAGAAAACACAATGACCCCGAAAAAAGAACTTGTTGCCGACTGGCCGGCCCTGACACGAACATTTATCCGGCCGGAAGACGAAGCTGCAAGGTCTACGTTGATCAAGTACATGGAGCAGATCCTGTTCGGGCTCCACGATTTTCTTAAAACACATGTGGGTTTTACCGAAGCCGTCAGCCTCAAGGATTTGGCCGACAAATTTACAGACAGCCTTATCGGTCAAAATCCTGAAAAAAAACTGGCCGACGTTATTACCGATCTGATTGAAAACATCGCCCCCCATGCCGTGAATGTGGCCTCACCCTATTTTATCGGCCATATGACCTCGGCCATTCCTTTTTTCATGGTCCACCTTAAAACCATCGTCGCAGCCCTGAACCAGAATGTGGTTAAAATCGAAACGTCCAAGGTGGTATCGGTGGTGGAAAAGCAGGTGTTGGCCAAAATTCACCGGCTGATTTACCGAAAAAGCGATGCTTTTTACACGGAACATATCCAAAGCACAAACACGACCCTCGGCTGCTTTACTGAAAACGGCACCCTCTCCAACCTTACGGCCCTGTGGGTTGCCCGGAATACTCGATTTTCCCCCAAAAACGGTTTTGACGGTGTGGAAAAAGAAGGACTGCTGGCTGCCTATCGGGCATACGGAATCGAACGAAGCGTCGTTCTGGTGTCAAAACGCGGGCACTATTCACTCAACAAATCCGGAGGACTGCTGGGGATCGGCAACCGGAATATTGTCGCCGTGGATGTGGACGAAAAGAACCGGATCGATCTAATAGCCCTTGAAAAAACCCTCCATACGCTCAAGAAAAGTCCCAAAAAAACCGCCATTTTGGCGGTGGTCGGCATTGCCGGCACCACGGAAACCGGTTCCGTAGACCCGCTGTTAAACCTGGGCGAAATCTGCGCGGAAAACAGATTTCATTTTCACGTGGATGCCGCATGGGGCGGGCCGACCCTGATGTCGGAAAAATACCGCCGTCTGCTCGCCGGAATCGAAAATGCCGATTCGGTGACCATCGACGGACACAAGCAGTTTTATATGCCCATGAGCTGCGGCATGGTCTATTTTAAAGATCCAACGATCATGGACGGCGTTATATATCATGCAAACTATGTCAACCGGCCCACCTCGGTGGATCTCGGCATAAAATCGCCGTCAGGATCCCGGGAGGCAAACTCGCTGATTCTCGACAGCGCACTCAAAATCATGGGGAGCCGGGGCTATGCTCTGCTCATCGACCACGGCATCGAAACCGCCCGCAAATTTGCCGAAGAAATTGAAAAACGACCCGATTTTCAGCTGGCCACCCCTCCTGAACTCAACATTCTCACCTACAGGCTGTGTCCGTCGGACCTCAAAAACCAACTGGTTCAAGGGGATACGGAAAAGGTCGCTCAAATCAACGAAAAATTAAACGCCCTCAATCGGACGGTCCAACGGCTGCAGCGGGAGGCCGGCAACAGTTTCGTCTCCAGAACCACCTTGAGATCTGCTGACTGGCCCGGACAGGACATGGTGGTGCTTCGGGCCGTAATTATGAACCCCATGACCACCATCGAAATTTTGCGGGGGATTCTCGACGAACAGGAAGCAATATACAAAAACAGGTTGGCCTGATTTGAATTAAAACCGCTCCTTCACGAAAACATCAAACAGGGAAAGCACGAAAAGAGAAACCAAAAAATCAGGTTTCACATCCAAAATTTTCATGTCGTTGGACCGAAATGATTTGACACTCTCCAAGCATGATACTGTGTTTGTAAATGGTTCAGCAGTGGGGCTATTCTTGGAAGCGCCTAAAGATTTTGACATGCCCGGTTTTTAGAGGATATTCTCAATAGATTACAACCAATGCCAAATCTGAGGTAACAAATGGATATCTGAAAAACGATCTCGACTTGATATTTACAGTTCGAGTTTGATATCTATTGGTTTTAATGGATTTCATGTCGTGGCAAGAGATCCGTACTTTTTATGATTTCGGATATAAACCTTCATTTTTCGGTAATTGAAGCATCGGGCACGTGATCGGCAAAATTAATGGGCCAAAATTTGATAGGGAGTAAAAAATGGGAAATAAAGATGACTTGTTGGTCCGGGCTGCGGACCATATATTCTCCACTGGCCTGCGCGATGGAGGAACCCAGCTTTGCCAGGCCAACATGAAGTACGGGTTGGCCAAAATCCACTGGGCTCAAGAACAACTCGGACTAACACCGGATGCCACATTTATTTCCACTCCGGATATGACCATTACTCGGAATGCTGCCCGGTGGCAGAGCGGATTTGGGTACGGAGGTAAGATAAGTTGGGGCAATGGAAACGACGATTTGGTCATCCTTGACGTGAAACCCAATACCTGCGGAATGTTGGTTGGGGGACTCGACCGCTTACCCGATATTTCAGACTTGGTCCATAAGCTAGAGGAACTGAAGGATCGAAAGGATCAAATCGACGGGATTGATATCCAATGGGATTTTCATCTTTCCAACCACTTCATCAACCTTTTTTGGGTAAAGCCTCTGGGCGAGGTCAAATTCTCCGAGTATGCTTTTATCATTCATTCTTCGGCCCGTGAGCTTACAGGTGACAACCACATGGGTTTCGGGCTTTATTACGACTGCAGTCAGCTGCTGGCGGACATGGCGGAGAAGCTCGATACGCCCTTTGGCCCCCTCTTTATTTTAACCGGCTCCCGCGCCAGGGAATATTACGAATTTCACTGCTATTCGGAAAAATATTCCAAACAAAAGCGGATTTTGGCGGCTGAAGCTCTCTTCGGAGAGTTCCAGCAGATATCCAACGAGGTGCACCAGAGGCTGGCAAACATGAACGAGATTCTCCTGGGCTGTCACCTGTTACCTGAAAAGGACCCGGAAACCATTTTGCCTTTGGTATTGCGTGCGGATCTTCCAGCTTATCTGGTGAAGGGTAAGCCCAATCTTGGGGATGCTGAAATCGAGTCTCTGGGGTTTACGAGGAGATCACAGAGGCTGGGAGTGGCCAACAGGTTGATGAATGCCAACATCATCCCCCATGGGGCGGGATACACCTTTCCACACTTGCTGAATGTTTGCCAAGTCTTTGAACATAATGACCAGAGATATTTTGAAATAGATTTGCTCAACGACCGGGGTAAAAAGGTGATCTCCTGCCCTCGTGAAATCCCTTACCTTTACCGGGGGAGAGAAGTTGTTCTCAAAACATTGGAGCTTAACCTATGTGAGCTGTTGGCCAAGTTGGTGCCCCGATATGTGCTTAAAGTCTAAAACTATTGGGCTACTATGCAACGTAAGATGACTTAAAAAAAGGGAGGTCTTCCATGTTTAGCAGGAATTTGACTAAAGAGGAGGTCGCTATTATTAACAACATTGAAGTATTCGTTCGGGACAAACACGAAAAATTACAAGGTCATGACTACTCTCATATTTTGGCCATCACCCACTATTCCATAGAGATCGCCCGGAGAATAACTGAATCTGTTGACCCCTTCGTAATCATCTGTGGAGCCCTGTTTCATGATATCGGTCGAGTGGGGACCAATACCGGACGGTTACATGGATTCCGAGGGGCAGCCATTGCCGAGGAATATCTAAAGGCTATTGATATAGACAATGAAACCCGAGAACAGATCGTGCGAATCGTGGTCCGGCATACGGAGACCTCTATGTTACCACCGGAGACGGTTCCCGAAAAGGTGGTTTATGATGCAGACGATCTGGACCGGTTGGGGCTGATAGGGATGCTGCGAGGGATGATGGTCGGTGATGCGGAACGGTCCATGGATGACATCATCAACAACCGGCTGGAAAAGAGAAAGAAAGACTATGAGAGGTTGCATTTTCAAGCCAGTCGTGATCTTGGACGAAAGTTATACGAGGAGACTCTTAAGCTAATCGAATTTATCAAGGCTTCAATGAACCAGCGGTGGAAAGAGATCAATAAATTGGACCTGCCGGTATAAACTACATTTTCGATTACCTATAAAAAATCCCGATCTCGATAACCTTCCAATAAAAAGTACAGACCTTTAACCTTCGATTCAGACCACTCTGATATGATTACGATTTCGAGTTGAAATCATCAACTCAAAACCTGTGCTTACTGCAATAGGTGCTAAAAGCTTAAGCCACAATATATGAAAATAAAAAAACCTTTAATTATAGCCCATCGATTAGATGGCCAACTATACGTTCAGCAACTAAATTTATTGCTCCCCGCATCAACTCAGGAGATTCTTCAAAGTCTTTTAAATTATATGAAGGAAGGCCCGAATAAATGCCACCGAGCGAACTTATAGCTTTCCATAAAATGGTGCCATCTGATTTGGTAAGTTTCCCTTCCACTGAAAGCGCTGGCTGAAGAGATTTACTATCTATTTGGCTTGAATAAAAGCCGTAGGTTTTTATTTCAATTGTAAACTCTGCGTCACCTCCTGAAGGTAGTATCGAATCAAATAAACCACGAGACTTTAGACGTTTCTCAAATTCCTCCATTACAATCTTTTCTATATCAATAGAAGCTCTGTTCCAAATCTGTATTAATGTGCGTTCCATACGGGATTTATACAAGCCGCCATGGATTCCTTTAGATATAGCTTGTCCCCAACTCGCTACAGTTTCCTGATGAAATTCGAAAGACAGACTATCAGGTTTTTCAACATGTTTATTGATGCTGACTGAATGGATAGAAGCCTTTTCTTTTTCACTAATTGCCCAATTAGTACATCCTGACAAAAATGCAATGACAGTAAAAAGAAAAATGGATAAGTTTACTACCTTTTTCATAACATCCTCCTTCCTTTAGAAAATATTGGCTTTTTCCAAGATGGTCATACTCCCAACAGATCATGTGTTGTAATGCTTGGACAAAGAAAGCTCTTTTTGAGAGGTTTCTCCATTGATGAACCTCATTAGTAAAGACAAAACAACTGAATTGAGAAATCATTATATGGTGAGATGCTGATTGAGAATGAGATTCGCGGCACAAGAAGTGTTACAGAATGGAAACCGAATTGAGATGTGAGATCAATTTCAAAAGAAAATCAATCTTGATAAACTATTTTAAAGCATTGCTTTTGTCAATAAAATAATGAATTAATCTATATAGTTATGTTACAATGTGGCATTTTTTTGTGAGATGAGTCGATGAAAAGGAGTGAGATGGTTGATTACATGTATTTTGCCACGAGCACACAAATTGATCAAGCTGAGATATCAAATAAATTTAACACAATTTTGACCTTTTTTCAAACGAGTGATTTCTCCAACACACATCATTTTGCTTAATCTGCCTTCACGGTTATTTATTTTGGATTTGGAAGTAATTTTTAGGGAGGATGGTTTCGAAGTTTCAGAAGCAAGCTGTCAAGTGATGGATTGATTACCTTCCCGATCTTGTCAAACTTCCCTTAATTTCTTATTAATTTAAAATCAAATTTGATCTCCGGTAAACGGCACGCAATCCCCATGACCCGGGAAGATATACTTCAACCCATCTAACTTTTTAATTTTTTTGATCGAGTCTTCCTGATCTTTTTTGCTGGCCACAAACGTGTTGCTGATGAGCTTGCCGTCGATAACCACCCACAAATCTCCGCAGATCAAAATACCGCTGTCCCCATCGAAAAAAGAAACCGAGTCGGGAGTATGCCCGGGCGTGGGTATGGTTTTAAAACCCGGCACAACAGACGGCTCATTTGCATAGAATGTTACACGGTCCAACGGAAACCCTTTTTTAAAGGGAGTTCCGTACAACCCGCCATTGACAAGATCGAAAACGCCCGGGAAATAGCCGGCCTCCTTCATGCACGGTATGAGCATCTCTTGGATATCCGCAAACGCCGGAAAGGGAATCCGCGCATCTCCTGCAACAAACGGCCTGGCCGCCCCATGAAAGAAAATTTCACACTTTCTATACCGGTTTTTAAGACGAATCCATCCCGAGACGTGATCCACATGAAAATGGGTGCAGACAATCCGTGTTAAAGGCAGGAATCTCGGCAACAACCCAATCAGATTCTGTCCATCCCACGGCATCCCGCAATCCACAAGGCAGGTGGCCCCTTCCCGACGATCTTCAATCATGTAAATATTACCGGCCGTTCCCCTGAATTGATGGATCCTGCGATGGTTTGTAAGATCCACTGTTTTCATAATCATATTTTTCTGTCCCTAAACGTTAATTTATATCCCATTGAGCTTTTCCGCTCAATGGCGCTTCTTCGCGCGCCTTAATTACGGGAGCGTAATTTTGTTTCTATCAATGGATTAAATAGTGCCCATCCACAATTGAAGAAAAGGGACGGTGCGTTTCCCATTCATAAATGAGCAATTTTTGTTCGGATCAAGGCCGCACAAGGGTTTTCGGTGAGGCATACTCCCTGTATGCCGCAGCCGGAAACCCGCGGAGAACGCAGATCCGGGCAAAAAGGGACATTTATGGATGGAAACTAATTAAGGTCGTATTCCATGGCCACAGGACTTCTCATGATAAGATCGATGGACGTTGCCGATGTGAGGGCAGCTTCAGGAAACACCCGTTTAAGGGACCGGATGTGTCTCAGGTTGTCCGCAGTCCGCAGAATCAGCATGGCAAGGTCTCCTTCCTCCATCTCGGCGATGGCGAGCACTTTTTCCCAGGGCTGACCCACGGCCCAGGCGTAAATCGCAGCGGCCGGCCGCAAGAACAACGCCCGGACCTCAAATCCCCGGTCTGCCATGAGCCCTGCGAACGGTCCAAGGCCTTTTTGGACCCGGACAAAGGCAGCCAAGAGAGTTTTCGGCGTGAACACCTTCTCAATACGATCGTCCGATTCCCGCTCATTGACGAACAGGGTGGTCATGGCCGCAAGGAGCCCAGGGTCGGATTCCGGAAAGATCCCCCGTCGAAAACCTTCAGCGATCATCAGCGGCTGATCGACCCTCAGTTGGGATGCCCAGATGCCGTCGGCTGTCAACACGCCGTCTTGGGTGACATAACCGGTTTGTTTCAGAAAATCGAGATGGTGCAGAAAATCCTGCCAGAGTTGTTTGTGTTCGTCTTGGAACGGTTTTCGGCCGCCTTTTTTTCTTTTCCCTCTAACCATCATAAAGGTTGCAAAGGATTCACTTAAAAGATCTCGGATCTGGTCCGGCGTATGGGATAAAAGGAGGTTCAGAACCATGGAAAAGTTTATTTTAATCTGGCTGGATACATCCGCAGAGGACGATGTCGACAGCTTTGCAATGCGCCGGATGTCCATGAATTTTCCCGGAACTGCCATTGCAAATCCGATATGGTCCATTCCCCGCCGTCCGGCCCGACCGGTCATCTGATGAAATTCAGTGGGGTCCAGCGGTAGAAATTCCCGCCCGTTGAACCGGTCTGAATTAAAAAAAACAATGGTCCTGGCAGGAAAATTGACACCGGCGGCAACCGTAGATGTGGCAAAAACGGTATCGAGAAGCCCCTCGGTCATGAGAGTTTCCAGTATCAGTTTCCATGCCGGAAGCTGGCCGCTGTGATGGGCGCCCACAGCCAAGTGTTCAAGTTGCCACAACTGCCGGTGCCCGGCAATGTGAGGGCTTTTGGCCACCAGTTCTTCGATTCTCTGACTGCGGGCGGCTGTTCGGTCCGGATCGTGTGTCAGGTCGTCGGCACACAGATCCAGGGCATTGTCACAATCGGCCCGGGATTTGAGGAAAAATATTGCCGGGAGTAGACGATATTTGTTCAATACGCGCAGAATATCCCCAAAAGGCGGAAGTTTATAGGGCGGTGCGAGGAGCACCGGACGACTGCTGCTTGCGTACGCCGCCACCTTCTTGTGAAGTCTGCTCTTTCCTCGACGGCCCCCGGTTAACAGGGGGAAAAGGGTCCCTGAAGGGTGGAAGAATATCTGATAAAGGGGCACCGGGCGATGGGTTTCTTCAACAACCCTGCATTTTTTCAAGCGGATTGCCGAAAGCCACTCGGCGATAATGCCTGCATTCCCGATGGTGGCCGACAGCAACAGCAGCGGTATCCTGGAAGGAAGATAGATCATGATCTCTTCCCAGACCACACCTCTGTCTTCATCACCCAGAAAATGCGCTTCGTCAAGAACAACAAAATCGGTGAAGAAGGTTATCCCCTGATGCATGGCATCGTAAAGCTGATTCCGGAGGATTTCGGTGGTTCCCACGATGATGGGTGCATCGGGGTTTTCTTTTCGGTCACCGGTTAAAATACCGACGTTTTCCGGCCCGAAGATGTCCGAAAATTCAACGTACTTGGCGTTGCTCAAAGCTTTTAAGGGGGAAGCGTACCATGATCTTCCGCCCTTTTTGTGAATTCGGGCGATGGCCTGCTGGGCAATCCAGGTCTTCCCGGCACCGGTGGGGGCGGTCACCAGGCAGTCGGATCGTTGGATGGCCGATACGGCTTCAACCTGAAACGGGTCGGGTTTAAAGGGCGTTTTAGCCGGCACGCCGATGCCGGCAAAAACCCTCTTTAACCCGGCGTCGGCCCCGGGCCTGATTTTGAGAATCCGGCGGCCCGGCCTGAACCCGCCTTTTTTTACTTTTGGTTTATGGGTGTAACGTCTTTTTCGATTCATTAAACCCTATCGTTGCAAAAGTCGAGGATGCTGCAGGTCCAAGGCATCAAGGCTGCAGCTGTAGTCGTTTACCGCAACGCCTTGATAACGAAGGAGATGCGGCATCATCGGCTTTCCCGGAGGGTAAACAACACGGTGAAGAAAACCTATCATTGTAATTAACCGGGTTTATATCTTTGTCAAAGCCAAAAATTCACAACAACGCTTTGGTATAAGCTGTTTTACACAAAATTTACCGTGTTGTTTCTGCGACTATAGGGTAAAGCTTGGGTATCATCGCATCCACAGTTGCTTTGGCCGTTGAATCCACATCAAAAGGGGAAACACCGTCCAAATCCGCCTCTATCAACGCGTCATCATACGGTATAAATCCCAGAAGTTCAAAACCATGCAGATGCTTTTTTAAATATTCTTCATCTTTTGCACTCCGGATCTTGTTGCCCACCACCCCGATATTTTTCAACCCGATCTCAGATGCTAGCTTTCGAATGTGGGCGGCGGTATCCATACTTCGACGGCCGGGCTCCACCACCACGATAAGTCGGTCCACTGCAGAGGCGGTTGCCCTTCCCAGATGTTCGATGCCGGCTTCCATATCCATGACCACCACTTCGTCCCTTGCCAGAACGATATGGGTCATCAAAGCCCTTAAAAGAGTGCTTTCCGGGCATATGCATCCGGACCCTCCCTTTTGAACACCGCCCAGTCGCATGAGCTTGATGTTATCGATTTTCGCCGAAAGCGCGTCCGGAAGATCGTCCACCTTGGGGTTGAGTTTGAAAAAACCGCCGATGCTCCCGGGTCGTGCTTCAGTTCTTTCAAAAATAAGCTCTTTCATATCGGCAATGGGGGTTATTTTGTCGGCATCCGGGATGCCGAGTGCCGCCGCGAGGTTTGCATCCGGATCCGCATCGATGGCCAGCACATGTTTCCCCTGTGCATTCAATGTCCGTATCAAGAGGGCGGAGAATGTTGTTTTGCCGACCCCGCCCTTGCCGCTGACTGCCAGTTTCATATCTTTATCCTTTCTCTTTGAAAACCATCAAAACGCGTTCCATATAATCAACTAAATTTAATCCCACCCTAATTGAGCGAAAGTTTAGGGTGCCCCAGATCCGAGGCATCGAGGACGCCGCCGTAGTCGTCTACTGCAAGTCCTTGATAACGAAGGATATGGGGTATCATCAGCTTTCCCGAAGGGCAAACAAAATGGGATTGTTTTTAAACTGTTATATCTCATCTATCCAAGCGTTATTAAAATACATTTATATCCACAAAATATATAACCAACTAAAATTTTGTAATATTTCTCACACGTTGTTTACGATCAACTAGGGTCACAATATAACACACGATACTGTTCAAGCAAGGGAATATATTTCTTAGCAGACATCTAAACCCTTGACGTTCAAGGATTTTAAATATAGATAAATTCAAATTTCGCAATCAATACCATTTGAAACGCTCAATTTAGGTTTCATCTTTTCTGAGGTGATGAATGTTAGAATTCAATTTCAAAGCGTCTTTTCACCGATATCTTTTTTTGGCCGCAGCACTCTTTTTGCTCACAGGTTCCGTTTCCTTGGCCAAAGGCCCGGACAAGGGAAATGGACCGCCGCCGACGCCGGTCCAGATCGCCGTCGTAGAAATAAAGGCGGTTTCCAATCAGGTATCCCTGGTTGGAACGACCGAGGCCTTTGAAGAGAGCACCGTTGCTTCTGAAGTGTCCGGCGTGGTTAAATATTTCCCGGTAAAAGAGGGGGATTTCGTCAAAAAAGGAGCGCTGCTTGTAAATTTAAAAGAGACAGAAGTGAGGCTTCGCCTTAAAAGCGCCATTGCTGCCAGGGAAAAAATCCTGGCGAACCTTCAGAATGCTGAAAAAGAGCTTAAACGGGTCAGCCGGCTGAAAGAGACGAACAGTATTGCCGAAAAGCAATATGATACCGCATTTTATACGTATCGTGCGCTTTCCCAGGATTTAATGCAGCGCAAGACCGAAATAGAACTCCTGGAATACGAGATCAAACAACAAAAAGTTTTAGCACCCTTTTCAGGTTTTGTCACAAAAGAACACACCCAAGTGGGGGAATGGATAAACAAAGGCGGGCCGGTGGTCACCCTTCTGGGTCTCGATAAAATTCGAATCACCGTAGACGTTCCGGAACGCTATTCGGTGTTGCTTCGACCCCAAAGTGATGTAAAACTATCCATACAAAGTGTATCCAAGGATCTGTTTTCAGGTAAGATATATTCCGTGCTGGCACAGGGGGATCCCAACTCCAGGACCTTCCCGGTAAGAATACACCTTGCAAATCCGGATCACCTGATTAAAAGCGGCATGGAGGCCATCGTTACATTCAATCTGACCGACAAAAAAGACGCCCTTCTGGTGCCAAAGGACGCCATCGTAACCGCAGGAGACACCCGGATGGTTTTCCGGGTGGCCGACGGTAAAGCAATGCCCCTGAATGTAAAGATACTCGGCTATTATGACGGCGGTGTCGCTGTTGAAGGGAGCCTGCAACCCGGCGACCAAGTGGTCATCCGTGGAAACGAGCGCCTCAGGCCCGGACAACCGGTAACCGTTCAAAAATAATAAAATTCTGGGATCGGGGGTCAGGGGCCTGGCCGTTGCAAACCCGTTCCGTTTGATCCCCTGAACCCGGAACCTTGAACCTTGAACCCTGAACCTTGAACCTTAATAACATACGATGAAACTCGTCGATACCGCCATAAAAAAACCGGTGACCGTTACAGTAGGCGTCCTCCTTTTGGTTCTGTTCGGCTTCATATCCCTTTTCAGGATTCCCATTCAGCTGACGCCCAATGTCGATCTTCCGGAGATTTCCATCAATACCACCTGGCGCGGCGCAAGTCCCGTTGAAGTGGAACGCGAAATCGTCGATGCCCAGGAAGAAGAACTCAAAAACCTCGAAGGTCTGGTAGAGCTCAAAAGTGAAAGCCAGGACAGCACCGCCTATATCGACCTGATGTTCGAAATCGGCACGGATACCGATGAAGCCCTGCTCAGGGTCTCCAACAGTCTCGAACGGGTCAAAAAATATCCGGACGATGTGGAAAAGCCGATCATAAAGTCCGGAGGAAGACGGGAAAAGGCCATCGCCTGGATGGTATTGCAGGCCCTGGACGGATATGAGGGGGTTTTACAGGAGGAATACGATTTCCTCGATGACTATGTGAAGCCCCGCATCGAGCGGATTTCGGGGATATCGTCTTCCAACATCTACGGAGGTCGGGAGCGGGAGATTCAGGTCATTGTGGATACCGACGCCCTTTCGGCCCGGAAGGTGACCATTCCCGAGCTCGTTCGAGCCCTCGATATCGAGAACAAAAACATCAGTGCCGGTGACTTTGACGAGGGCAAGCGTCGCTATATCGCCCGAACCGTCGGCGAATATAAGAGTGCCGAGGACATCTCCAATGTTATCATCAAAAGAGTCAACGGGATCCCTGTGACCGTCAGCGACATTGCCGTCGTCGAATTTGGTTTTAAAGATTCGGAATATGTCGTCCGGCATACCGGTACCCCGACCATCGTTTTTAACGCTGTGCGCGAACCCGGTTCCAATGTCCTGGTGGTGGTAAAGAAACTCCAAGAAGCCATCACCGAATTGAATGACGGGCTGTTAAAGGAAAAGAAGTTTAAGATTACGAAGGTCTATGATGAAACCAGCTACATTTATAGTGCCATAAATCTGGTCAGAAAGAATATTTTCGTGGGTGGATCCCTGGCGATTTTGGTACTTTTAATATTTTTACGGAGTTTTGCCAGTACGGTTATCGTGGCCGTCGCCATTCCCATCAGCGCCATCGGAACGTTCCTTGTCATGACCTTAATGGGACGGAATATCAACGTCGTCAGCTTGGCCGGCCTTTCATTTGCCATCGGCATGATCGTGGATAATTCCATTGTGGTTTTTGAAAATATCTTCCGCCACCGTGAGATGGGCAAAACCCGCATCCAATCCGCCTATGACGGTACCGTTGAAGTCTGGGGAGCGGTTCTGGCCAGCACATTGACCACAGTGGCGGTATTTCTTCCCATTGTTTTCGTTCAGGAGGAGGCCGGCCAGCTTTTCCGTGACATTGCCATCGCCATCAGCAGTGCCGTGATATTGAGTCTCATGGTCTCCATAACGGTGATTCCGACCTTGTCATCCAGAATTCTGGGAAAGGTTCAAAAAGATAAAAATACGGCATTCAAAGCAAAGGGAGATGTTGCCCGATTCTTGAAACCCGTCAATTTCATCCTGGGAGGACTCTCCGCTGTGGCCGGCGGCTTTATCGACTACACCACCCGGTTTATTTACTGGATGTGCGGATTGTTTACGGCACGTATCGGGCTTGCCGTTATCATGCCCCTTCTGGCCATCGGTCTGGCATATTTTTTGATGCCGAAAACAGAATATCTGCCTGAAGGCAACCGGGAGATATTGTTCGGAATTCTGTTGCCGCCCCCGGGGTACAATCTGGCTGAGCTCGAACATATCGGGGAGACCGTGGAAAAAGACATTCTCCCGCTGATAGAACATGATCAGAAAAGTGAACTGGCCGAAAAGCTGAATCTTCCGCCGGCCAGTAATTTTTTCTATGTTGCACGGGGGCAATCGGTTTTCATGGGGATCGTTTCAAAAATCCAGGAAAGGACCCGGGAACTTTTGCCCTATGTCTACGGTGTATTGAGAAAAATTCCCGGCATGATTGCCATTGTTGAGCAGCCCAGTCTCTTTTCACGCAATATCGGCGAGGGCCGATCCATCGAGATAGAGATCAAAGGACCCGATCTCGTGGAGCTCATCAATATGGGCAGACAGATATACGGATTATCGGCCCAGGCCCTTCCCGGCGCACAAATCCGACCCATACCCGGCCTGGACCTGGGCAATCCGGAGATGCGCATCATCCCCAATCGCGAGCGCCTGACCCGCCTGGGCATGACCACGGCGGATCTCGGCTTGATCGTGGACACCATGGTGGATGAGGCCAAAGCCAGCACCTACCGGCTGCACGGAGATGAAATCGATCTTGTGGTAAAAAGTCGGGAAGGACGGCTCGAACGTACCCAGGATCTCCCCCTGTTTCCAGTGGTGGCACCATCCGGAGAAAAAGTGACATTAAACTCTCTGGCTGAAGTAAAGCTCGAGGAAGGCCCCATCCAGATCAATCATATCGATTCCCAGCGGGCCATTACCATCCAGGTAATTCCACCCAGGGAGGTGCCCCTTGAAACCGCCATGGCCATCGTAGAAGAAAAGGTGGTGGGTCCCATCAAAGCCGGAGGAACGCTTTCAAGCCTGTACAGTATCCGGCTTGGCGGCACGGCCGACGACTTGACCCGAACCCGGGCGGCGCTGATGTGGAACTTTATTCTGGCCATCGTCATCAGCTATTTACTAATGTCTGCGTTGTTCGAAAATTTCTTCTATCCCTTCCTTATTATGTTCAGTGTCCCCCTGGCCGCCGCCGGCGGCTTTGTGGGCTTGGCACTGGTAAATCTATTTGTTGCCTATCAAGCGCTGGACATTATTACCATGCTCGGATTCGTCATCCTGGTGGGTATCGTGGTAAACAACGCCATTCTGATTGTCCACCAAAGTTTGAACAATATCCGGAACCACAACATGTCCCCCCGGGATGCCATCACCGAATCGGTCCGGACCCGTATCCGACCGATTTACATGAGCAGTATCACCACCGTATCCGCCATGCTGCCGTTGATCCTGGCTCCGGGAGCAGGCTCCGAGTTCTATCGCGGGCTTGGAAGTGTTGTGGTGGGCGGCCTGCTGATTTCAACGGTGTTTACCATATTTCTGATTCCGGCCCTCCTGAGCTTGACCTTCGATGCAGCCAATGCGTTGAAAAAACGTTTTTCAAAGACTTAGATATTTTTTGCTCTATGCTCTTTTCTCTTTCCTCTTTCCGCTATGCCCTCTGCGCTTTGCCCTATACCCTGTTATTTCAACCTGTTCCCCTTTACTTTCTTTTCCCTGATCCCTGAAGACTGGTAACTGAAAACTTTTTTCCCATCCTTTGCCCCATGCTCTTTCCGCTTTCCTCTTTGCTCTTTGCTCTATGCCTTTTATTTTTCACCTTTCATTTTTCACGTTATTCTTGATCCCGACCCCTTGATACCCTATAACAGATAATCGATAACCCATTTTTTAGCCCTATACCGATGCTGTTTACCTTTAAACTTTCACTTTTCGCATATTATCGATGAACGATGAACCATCAAAATTAAAGCGGCCTTCCATTCTGGCGCCGGCCGGAAACAAAGCTTCTTTTCTGGCGGCCATTGCCGCAGGGGCGGATGAAATCTATTGCGGGCTGAGACAATTTTCAGCACGCATGAAGGCCAAGAATTTTTCCATCGAGGACCTTGCCCCGCTAACACGGCTGGCCCACGATAAGGGCGTCAAAGTGTATGTGACCCTGAACTCGCTGTTAAAGCCCGATGATCTGGACGTGGCAGGGGGGCTTCTCCAGCGGCTTAGCAGGCATGTGAAGCCTGACGGCATCATCGTTCAGGACCTTTCCTTTATCCAGCTGGCCAGGCAGGCCGGTTTCCCAGGCGAGCTGCACCTGTCGACCCTGTCAAATGTGAGTTTTCCAGAAGCCCTAAAGCTGGTGAGAAACACCCTCGGTGTCCACCGGATCGTTCTGCCCAGGGAGCTTAACATCGACGAGATCAAAGCCATGGCCCTGGCATGTCCCAAGGATTTGGGTCTGGAAGTGTTCGTTCACGGGGCACTGTGTTACGGTGTTTCCGGCAGATGCTACTGGAGCAGCTATTTCGGCGGCAAAAGCGGGCTCAGGGGAAGATGCGTCCAGCCCTGCCGCCGCGTTTATACCCAAAAAGAACGGAGAAAAAGATTCTTTTCCTGCCAGGACCTCAGCCTGGATGTGCTGGTCAAAGTCCTTCTTTCCATTCCCGAAATACGGACCTGGAAAATCGAAGGCCGCAAAAAAGGGGCACACACTGTTTACTACACGGTCAAAGCGTACAGGATTTTAAGGGACCAGGGAACCGATCCTAAAATGAAGAAAGCGGCCCTCGAGCTGTTGGCCTATGCTCTGGGCAGAACCGGAACCCATTATAATTTCTTGCCTCAAAGGCCGCAAAATCCGGTCAATCTTGAAAGCCAAACCGGATCCGGGCTTTTTATGGGAAGCGTAAAAGGTTCGAAGCAAACGCTTTTTTTAAATCCCAGGGAAGAACTGCTGCCGGGGGATCTGATTCGCCTTGGATATGAAGACGAGTCATGGCACACAACCACCCGAGTGGGGAAATACGTCCCAAAAGGCGGACGTCTCTATCTAAAGCCCCGGTCGAAACAGCGCCTCGAAAAAGGAATCCCGGTTTTCCTCATCGACCGTCAGGAAAAAGACCTAAAAGAGATTTTGGCCGAGCTTGAATCAGAATGTGTCAAAGCACCGGTCCCGAAATCCTTGGTTTCGAATTTTGTCGCCCGAAAGCCCAAAAGATCCGGAAAAAACAAAGGCGCGGCTTCAGATCTTCATGTTTTTCGTCGGCTCGGCAAGACCGGACACCGCGACTTGTCAGGCCTCTGGCTGTCGAACCCGGCGATAAAAAATCTGCCCAAGGAACTTTGGTCACGGCTCTGGTGGTGGCTTCCCCCGGTGGTCTGGCCGGATGATGCCCAAAACCAAAAGGAACAGGTGGATGCGGTCCTTAAAAAAGGTGCCCGGAATTTCGTGCTGAACGCGCCATGGCAAACCGGATTTTTTACCCATTTAAAAACAATGAATCTCTGGGCCGGACCTTTTTGCAATATCGCCAATGAACTGGCACTGAAAACCTTGGAATCACTGGGTTTTAGCGGCGCCATCGTCAGCCCGGAACTGGGCCGAAAAGATTATCTTCTGCTGCCAAAGCACAGCCCTTTACCCCTGGGAATGGTCATTTCCGGCAACTGGCCCCTCTGTGTTTCCCGGGTGCTTTCGGATCAATTGGAAATCGAAACGTCTTTTGCCAGCCCCAAGGGTGAAAAGGCCTGGGCAAGAAAATTCGGGGCCGACTATTGGGTATATCCCAACTGGACACTCGATCTAAAGGCCAAACAACGTGCTCTGGAACAGGCCGGATACAGCCTGTTCGTGCATCTTGTGGAACCGATCCCCAAAGATGTGGATCTGAAAAAAAGGCCCGGCCTGTGGAATTGGGATTTGGATCTTATTTAGTCGCCATTTTAAATAGGACACAGATCATCGCAGATATACACAGATGATATTTTTATTTCTTACTTTAAGAATCTTTGTAATCTGTGTTCACCTGCCCGCGCGTGCCTTGTATGGCAGGCGGGTCTGTGTCCAAAAAAAGAAAGTTTCGATAAAGGTCGCTGGAGGAAATTATGCAATCCGTATCCATGTTTTACGAATCCATCGAGGTCAAATTGCAAACCGGTCCGGACATTTGCGACATTACGCCGGATCTCGATCGATTGGTGAGAAAATCCGATATTGAAAGCGGAAGTCTTTACGCCACAATGGTGGGATCAACCGGGTCGATCACCACCCTTGAATTTGAACCCGGTGCCGTTGAAGACCTGAAAAGAGCCATAAACAGACTGGCGCCCCCCGGTCTTGAATACGAACATGAAAAGGCCTGGCATGACGGCAACGGGCACAGCCATGTCCAGGCTGCGCTTCTGGGACCTTCGATTGCCCTGCCGATTCGAAACCGGCAGCTCAGGCTGGGAACCTGGCAGCAGGTGGTGGCAATCAATCATGACAACGGTCCAAGGACACGAACCGTTGAAGTGACCCTCATCGGCATCGAACAGAATTGAGCATTGAAGATGGATTAATTGACAAATTATATCAAAATGTTAGCTGGTTTTTCCCTAAAATATTGAAGACTCTTCGCAGCAAAATGCGGAGAATCTTCCCCGTAAGGTATTCTGTCAAATTATATTTCCCCCGCTATGCCGGTTCAATCGACCATCGTCAACAGGCAATTTCCTGGGTCGCCTGGATCTAATCATTCGTATTAATTCCGGCGAAATTCCAAAACTTTAAACACGTTAGGTCATTTTAGGCATTTTAGGAATTTAATACTGGCGATTACCCTTGACAAATGGCTTTTTCCTTACTAACTATTCACCGTTTATGAAAAACGAAATGGTGCAGAGAGAACCATTTATTTTAATAAAAAAGCGAAAGGAGACGGTAACAAATGGCAAAACTAATTCCACCACACGGCGGTAAGGGCTTAACCTGCTGCTTGCTTGAAGGCGCTGAGCGTGATGCAGAAAAGAAAAATGCTGAGGGCCTAAAAAAGATCACCATGTCTCACCGTGAAGTCGGCGACCTCATCATGATGGGGATCGGCGGATTCAGCCCACTGACCGGTTTTATGACCCAAGCGGACTGGAAAGGAGTTTGTGAAAATTTTCAGCTTGCCGATGGAACCTTTTGGCCAATTCCTGTCACGTTATCTGCGGCCAAGGACGATGCTGACGGCATCAACGAAGGGGATGAAATCGCACTTTGTGATCCGGATACCGCTGAAATAATGGGAACCATGAAGGTCACGGAAAAATTCGAAATGACCGAAGCCGACAAAAAGTTCGAATGTGAAAAGATTTACATGGGAGAAGGCACCCCCACCGTCGAGGAATTCTGGAAAATTGCCGGTGAAGATCATCCCGGCGTCCAGATGGTCATGGCCCAAAAGGAATTCAGCCTGGCCGGCCCGGTCAAGGTTTTGAGCGAAGGTGAGTATCCGACCAAATATGCCGGCGTCTATATGAGGCCTGAAGAATCCCGAAAGATCTTCGAAGAAAAAGGTTGGAGTGAAATTGCCGCCCTTCAGCTCAGGAATCCCATGCACAGATCCCATGAATACCTTTGCAAGATCGCAGTGGAAGTTTGTGACGGCGTATTCATTCACTCTCTGGTCGGGAACCTGAAACCCGGTGACATCCCTGCCGAAGTTCGCGTTGAATGTATCGACTCCCTTGTGAAGAACTACTTTGTGGATAAAAATGTAGTCCAGGGCGGTTACCCGCTGGACATGCGGTACGCCGGACCCAGAGAAGGCCTGCTGCACGCAACCTTCCGTCAGAATTACGGCTGCTCCCGCATGATTATCGGCCGAGACCATGCCGGCGTGGGCGATTTCTACGGCATGTTCGAAGCCCAAACCATCTTTAACAAAATTCCGGCTTCCGACGATCCGGGGAAAATGTTGCTCTGCCAGCCCTTAAAAATCGACTGGACGTTCTACTGCTACAAATGTGACGGCATGGCCTCACTCAGAACCTGCCCCCACGGCAAGGAAGACCGGGTCCTCCTATCCGGGACCATGTTGCGGAAGATGCTTTCAGAGGGCGGAGAGCTTCCCGATCATTTCGGTCGTGATGAAGTCGTTGCAATCCTTAGAAATTACTACGAAGGGCTTACAGAAAAGGTCGAAATCAAGATGCACGGCGCCGCCACCGGCGATACTAAAAAATAGTTTAACAATTGAAAACGCGTTAGTGTTGCCCGTTAATTAAAAAAGGGGAGACGATTTGTCTCCCCTTTTTTGTTTAATATAGTCTTACATCTACCCCGGATTACTCACGGGCCTGATTCGTTTATTTGCAAGACATCAGGGATGAACCTGTAGTATGCCTACCGCGAATCCCTGATAACGCCGCAAATAGACGAATCAGACCCGCCGTAAGGTGAAGAATTTATATTAATAAATTCTTCATGAGAAATTCGGGTTATTGTCTGTTAGAGTACTCATTATATGTCATTGCCACCGTCCGGTAAACGAGATGCGCCAGTTTTGAGAACGGCAGGAATGCAAACAGGTTGAATACAAAAACCAGATGGATGAAATACACAAAATAGGTCAAACCGGCAAAACCGGCCAGCCGGGTTGCCTCTGTAAGTACGCCGGTGACACCGAGCCCCAATACGAGTCCCAGCAGGTACCAATCCTTGTAAGTGGAGGTCTGATCTTTTTTCGCCAGCCGGTTTTTAATCATTAAAGCACTTCCGATAATGAGGGCCACACCGCTGACATTTGCCAGCCACTTAACCGGATTCAACTGTGAATAGGGACCATGCTGCTGAAAAACATATAGGACCACAAAGAATATGTTTGTTACGATAAAAAGCCCCACAAACGACCAGAATACCATGAGATGGGCTGTGGCACGGTCTTTGTTTTCCGAACATTCAGAGAATTTGTCATGTTTTAAAATGGTCGGCAAAATTCGGGGCAGTGCCTTGATAAATCCAATGAATTCAAACTCCTTATTCTCGGTCTTGCCTTCCAGGACGGCATTTTCATGGATATCCGCGATAAATCTTTTCAGCCCTAAAGCGAAAATTACAACAACCCAGATCGCCAATGGAACGAAAATCATATCCACCAGCCATGTGGAAAAGAACTGAGAATGTGAAATCCCGTGTTCACCCAATGCCGGTGAAAAATCGAGCAAGCCGGTGATAAGGCCCAGTACAATAAAAATTACCACGGGAACCGCCATGAGAATGGGGAGTTTTTTGGGGTCGTTGACCGCCTTACCCACAGCCTTCGGCACGGCATAATCCGCAATGGCATAGGAACGAACGGCGCCCAGCACTTCACCCGGTTTTGCGCCGCGAGGACACAGGGTGGTGCAGTCCCCGCAATGATGGCACAGCCAGATGTCAAGATTGTTGACCAGTCTGTCCTTCAGCCCCCAGGATGCAGCGATCATCTCTTTTCTTGGAAACGGCTTGGTGTCCGGAGAAATGGGGCAGACCACCGAGCAGGTTGCACATTGAAAGCATTTTTTCAGGGTGTCGCCCCCAAGCCCGATGACTTCTTTTATAAAGCCGATATCAGGCTCGACCAGGTATTTGTCTGTCATATGAATACCTCCTGCTAATAAAAATTGAATATTGGCGATTGACGATTGAGTATTTTACGCGGTCATTCGGCAATCTACTCAATCGTCAATGTAAAATCATCAATAGCTAGAATCCCTTGAACGGATTCGGCCCGAGTCCTTCTACGATTTCCACAAAATCATTGATCATTTGCGGAAGCTTGTCATACTCATCGATGGCGACCTGGAATTGGGCGACCCGCTCTTCTTCCAAAGCCAGACTCGACAGCGCGTCACCGATTTTCTGGATTCTAACGTCCGAAAGTTCGCTCCCTTTTATAAAATGACACTGATAGTCATCGCCATGTTTGCAGCCCAAAAGAAACGCACCATCCATGCCCTGGGCCATGGCGTCCTTGATCCAGATCACGTTCATGGATCCCAGGCATCGGACCGGAATGAACCGGACGTCGGCCGAATAGGTGAGCCTGTTGAGACCGGCGATGTCCAGAGCCGGGTAGGCATCGTTTTCACAAACCAGCCCAAGAATTCTTAACGGCGGTTCATCATAATCGTCTTCAGAAGGCACACCGATGATCTTGACCATGGAGCCGATGCTGTCGATATTATAATCGGCAAAACCGATAATACGCTCAGGGCAGGCCCCCATGCAGGTCCCGCAGCGCCGGCAACGGGCCGGATTCGGCTTGGGCGTTCCCTTTTCATCATCATCCAGGGCCCCGAACGGACATTCATCGGTACATCGCTTGCATTGAGTGCATCTCTGGAAGAAGAAATCCGGAAATGTCATATCTCCGGACCTCGGATGGACCGCAACGCCGCGGTTTACCGATTCGATGCACTGGATGGCCTTAAGGGCCGCTCCTGTTGCATCTTCAATGGACTCTTCCATGGTCATGCTGCGTCGAACGGCGCCGGCCGCATAAATGCCGGTCCGCTGGGTTTCATAGGGAAAGCATATATAGTTGGAATCGCAAAAGCCGTCAAAAAGAGCGATATCGCGAAACGCCGGACCCTGGCGATACGCCATGTTGACCACCGGGTCATCCACCGTGGCCGGGACCATGCCGGTGGCCAAAACCACCATATCGGCTTTGACCTTGACCTTTTCACCCAGCAGGGTGTTATCGGCTTCGACGATCATGCCATCACCGTTTTTGGAAACACTGATAACTTCACCTTTGGTCAAAAAGATCCCCTCATCCTGCTGGATACTTTTGTAAAAATTTTCCAAAAGACCGGGGGTCCGCATGTGCTGATAAAAGATATAGGCCTTGCCGTCGTCATAATCTTCGCGTACATATTTGGCCTGCTTTAACGATACCAGGCTCGTGACCGAACCGCAGTAGTCAAAGTCGGCATCATCATCACCCTTACCGGGGCTCTGAACAAAAACAACCGATTTGGCTTCTTTGCCGTCCGAGGTGACGATCTTGCCTTGGGCCGCCATCTCCTCAAACTTGTGGTTGGTAACGACATCCGGAAGTGCTCCGTATCCGAGATGTTCAAGTTCATCACCTTCAGGTTCAAATGGCCGCCATCCGGCAGCGAGCACCACGGCACCGAACTTTTCACCATTCGGATCGAATTGGAGAATGTCGACCTTCCCCTCGTTGTACTCCAGATACCGCTTGTGCTGATCTTCAACATCCAGCTCTTTGCCGTTTTCATCGAATTTCATCTCTTCCGGCAGCGGGAACGGAACATCAAACTCGATCTTTTCGCCGGGCTTTTTCAGGGTCACGGTAAAATCCCCGGGCTCACCGGCGAGACGGGCAACCACCGTATCTGTTTTGACGGAAATATTGTCATAGGACTCGAGTTCTTTGATTTTTGCCTCGATGACCGGCGGAATAAGCGCCTCATAAGGATCTTGAATGGGCAGCTGTTTGCGAATTTTAGCGGCATATCCCCCAATCGATGATTCTTTTTCAACGATGGTGACGTCATAACCGGCTTTGGCTGCATCCAGCGCCGCTGAAATCCCGGTGATGCCGCCGCCGATAACCATAATTTTTTTACTCAAAGTTTCCAGCTTGTACGGTTCCGGAAGATCGATTTTTTCGACCTTGGCCATTCCCATTTTCAGATAATCTTCGGCCAGCATCTGAAGGCTGTCAAAATGCTCTTCATCGTCTTTTTGCTCTTCCGTGAGCCTCGGATATTCCGACCTGGGATGCGACCAAACCACCTGCTCTCTCAAATTAACCCGGTCAACGATACAGCCGTCAAATTTAAAGACATCAAAATTAACCCGGGGTGAACAGGCGGCAATAACCAGCGTGTTGATACCATCATCGGCGATATCTTTCTTGATAAGTTCAACCCCTTCCTTTCCGCATAGGAAAGGATGAGTTTTAACCGGAAGCCCTTCTTCTTCGGGTACGCCGCACAACTCTTCCATTTCAAGGGCATCCCCGATGCCGCAACCTGTGCAGATATATACACCATACTTTTTATCCATGGATAACCTCCTACCTCTTCACCAGGGTTTGAATCGCTTTAAGGGCCATTCCGGTGGCATTCTGGTTCGATGAAACCACATCCGCCGGTTTATTGGCACATCCTGCAGCAAACATTCCACCTTTTTCAAAATCGTTGATGATAAAGCCGTCTTCGTTATATTTCAGATCAGACGGCAGTTTGTCTGTCGCTGTTGTCGGCTGCATACCCGTGGCAAGGACTGCCATTTCAACGGTTTGCTTGATCTTTTCCCCGGTGACGGCATTTTCTGCAACCACGGTAATATTGCCGGTCCCTGGATCTTCACTCACTTCGGCGACTTTGCCTTTGATCAAAAAGACATTTTCATCTTCTTTGATGGTTTGGTAAAACTTCTCATAGCGCTGGCCCGGTGACCGGATATCGATATAAAAGATATATACCTTGGCGTCCGGGTAGGCTTCCCGAATGTAGGTGGCCTGCTTCAAAGAGGCCATACAGCAGATATAGGAACAATAGGGAAGATAATTTTCATCTCTCGAACCGGCGCACTGAACAAAGGCAATACTCTCCGGTTCCTTGGCGTCCGACGGACGGGTAATTTTCCCTTTGGTCGGCCCGTTGGGAGACGCAAGTCTTTCCATCATCATGTTGGTAATAACGTTCGGATACTGGCCAAACCCGAGATTGTCAATCTTGGTGGCGTCATAAGGCTCCCATCCTGTGGCCCAGACAATGGCCCCGACCTGGAGGTTCATGGATTCGGCTTCCATGTCAAGATCGACGGCATCGTAGTTGCAGGCTTCCTTACATTTTTGGGCATCCTCGGTTCCGATGATTTGAGGAGAAATTACATAACGGGCCGGAAACGCCATTTCAAACGGCAGATACGCCCCTTTGATCTTGTTCATTCCAAAATTGAAATCACTGGAAATTTCAGTGTTGCAGGCCGCCTCACAATCGCCGCAGCAGGTACAATTTTCATTGACATATCTGGGGCTCAACTTGACTGCAACCTCATAACTCCCCGGCGCGCCCTCGACCTTTTCAACCTCAGCCTGTGTAAAAACACTTATTTTTGGATTATCCTTTATCCTCCGAAAATTGATTTCCAGACCACAGCTCGGAGGACATAGCTTGGGGAAATATTTATTTAGCTGTGCCACTCTTCCGCCTAAGTAAGGATTTTTTTCCACCAAAAACACCTCGTACCCGACTTCGGCAGCTTCGAGGGCCGTGGTCAACCCGCTTATCCCTCCTCCAACAACCAAAATGCTCCCGTTTGAAGGGGCTGCTTTGTTTTCTGTCATGCTATCCCTCCGTACAATATAAATTCAGTGATCCTGACCGTCATCGAGCCTGCATAGGGCTCGGAATATTGTTTGGATAATTGAGTGATACTGTCCAGAGGGAGTGATGAAGTGATGGAGTGATGGAGTGATGTGTCGAATGGAACAGCTTGAATTTCTTATAATTCCATCCGATGCTTTCAGCAGTCCATTACGCCAAGTTTAATACTATGAAAGATCCCTGGATACCACCCAAATTCCTGCGTGTCAGAAGTTCTGAAGTTCAGGGGTTTTAAAAAACGATATCAAATTAATAAAAACCTCCAGGCGTCCCAAAGACGCCTGGAGGCGTATCAGATCAGACTAAAAATCTGGTTCAGCATTAATCAGGGATGATCTTGATGTAATCTTTCTTGAAGATATCCCAGGTGCCTGCCTTGGGGTCATACTTGGAGTTGACAAAGCAGAACCAGTTTTCATCATCCTGTCCCGGATAGTCGCACTGATAGTAGAAGCCGGGATAGCGGGTCTCTTTTCGGAACTGGATGTGACGCAGATGAGACTCCACCGTCCAGATGCGGTGAAAAATTTCCCAGCAGCGCATCAGTTCGTGAAGATCACCGGCGGCCAGCTTTTCGCAGTCTTCGCGCATCATCAGGAGCATGTCCATGATGATTTCCAGACTCTTTGAACTGGTCATGTAGTAGGTGGCCGTACCGGCACCGTACTCATGGGTGGCCTTCATCAAGCGATACATCATCCCTTCGGGCTTGAGATAATTGGGGTTGATATTGATTGCAGTGGTATAATCTTTATGCTCCAGGAACGTTCTCACCGGCTTGTAAATCAGGTCCACCAGTTCTTCATGGGACTGGCTCAGGGTCGGTGTAAAGTCGGCATTGTCCCGGACAAATTTGGCCATGGCCTTGGCGGCGATCCGCCCTTCGGCATGGGAACCGGAGGAGAATTTGTGACCGGAAGCACCCACACCGTCACCGGAGGTAAACAGACCGTTAACGGTGGTCATACGGTTATAGACCTTGTCTTTGTAGCGGATCTTGTAGTCTTCGGGTATCCAGTCATAATCGGGTCCGGAGGTCCACAGTCCGCAGCAGCCGGAATGGGATCCCAGCAGATACGGCTCGGTGGGCATAATCTCTGAGGTTTTCTTGTCCGGCTCGGTGTTCGTGCCGCACCACAGGTTGGCCTGTCCGCAGGTCATATCCAGAAAGTTTTCCCAGGCTTCTGA
>JAQYVT010000031.1 GCA_030145345.1 Desulfobacterales bacterium | reverse complement strand
AACGGACGAGTTTAACTGGATAAACATTGCCCTTCACTATCATGCCCCGGTGAAACAAAAGAAAGTACATGGTTTCACCCCGGTTAAACAAAACAAAGTACTGGTTTCACAGGGCAAGCTGGATAAAAATTTCACGGGGCAAGCAGGGATCAGGGTTCAGGGATCTGGGATCAGGGTTCAGGGATCTGGGATCAGGGTTCAGGAAGAGCCTCCGGCCCATAGGGCCTACGGCCCGGAGGGGAAATAGAAAATAGAAATTAGAAATTAGGGATCGGGAAAGCTGAGTGTATACTAGCTTATATTTCAACTATCGAATACCTCATCATGGCTCTTCACACGTCCATTTTTGTAATCAACACGGGCTGTTCTGATACTTTCAAGATATTCCGGAGATACGGAGGCAAGAAGATCCTCCAAAAAGATATCTCTTTCCTTTTTTTTCATTCTTTTAACGGCCCTAATAATTTCTTCAGGATTGACTTCCATTTGTATTGTATTAACCATATCTATATGCTCCTAAATTGCTTAATTTAGATTTTAATAATGATAAATGTTTGAATTGATTTTGTCAATTTAAGGAAATTCTGCAATTAGGGTAAGCGAGGTTAGGGAGAGCTCCGGGACCTATGTCAAAATATAACCCAAGCTGATCGTTTTAAATTGAGGCTGTCATAGGGGACATCCTATAATCCCTTTGTCAAATAAAAATTCAAAAATTTCAATTAAGAATAATATCAATTAGTTGTAAAGATGGACCTCCTGAAGACGCAACTCTCCTTTTACAAGCTCCGGGACGTAGGTAAAAATATAAGTTTCTATTCTTCCCAAAATGAGGTTAAAGACTATAGCCATCAGCATTTCCAGACTTTTTATTATGGCTTTTTATTCTTTTTGATAATCCTGAAAGTTTCTTCGTAAATGTATTTTCTTGGGCCCAATGCAATAATGCTTATTTCTTTTTTTGAAGACACTTTATAAATTATTCTAAAGCGTTTAATGGGAAAACTCCGTAAGCCGTCAAGGTCTTCTTTTAGAGCTTTTCCGCAATAAGGATCTTTCAAGATTTCATTGAATGCAAGTTTGATCCTTTTTTTCAGAACCGGATGCATACCGCGAATCAGCGATACAATTTCATCCGGAACTCTAAGTTTATGCGCCATTGATATTATAATTTTGACGATTCAAATAGTTCATCGAGGGTATAAAGAGATGCTTTTTTTCTCTTTAATGCACTTAACCCGGCTTTAATCTCCTCCATAAGCTCACTATCGGAACGAACGGCCAGGGTTTCTCTCCAGCCTTCGAATTCATCCGGGCTCACCAGCACTGCAGCCGGTCGACCATTTTTTGTAATGACCACTTCCTGATCCGTAACCCCGATGGAATCGATCAATGCGCTGAGTTTCATCTTTGCTTCGGAAATGGATAGGGTTTTCATAATTAGACCTCTATTTGGGTTGACCTGAATTTAGGTCAATACTAACACAACAAAACCAATTGTCAAGGGAAATGAAGCTCCCTGCAGCCCCGCTGGGCGGGATTTCCGTTTCACTCCAACAAGCTGCTGAGTATTCAGGCGAAGGCGAATAAAAATCGAGGTTAAAAAAGTTATGAAAAACGGTGTCATAAAGCTTGAATTGTGAATTAATCCTAAGTTGAGCGATTTTTGGGGAAGAGACGTGCCAAGATCTAGATGCAGCAAGATTTGCGAAATCCGCAGGTGCCCCGCAGGAAATGCCCCTGGGGTGCATACCCATGGATATGTCAAGGGTTGAAAAATTAAAACCGTTAAAGAGATAAATGGTTACATGAAGGATAGTGACTAAACAAGAGAAAGTCCGGCAATAGCCTTAAAATGCAAGTCTTTTGTAAACAACTTTAAACCATTCTGAAATGCCACCGCAGCGATCCAGATGTCATTTGTGGGAACAGGTTTTCCGATCCCCCGTAAATTATTAAGGATTTCAGCATAAAATTCGGATGTATCTTCATCCACGGAATACACAACCACCCTGGGACTGTCCAAAAATTTTTCAAGTTCTTCCCTGTTCTTCTGTTCCCTTCCTCCCCCTTTGAAACCGGAAAGCAGTTCGCCAATGCTGATTACAGAAAACCCTATTTCCTCAGCCCTCCTGAGGACCTCAACAACATCATCATCGCCTCTGAGCGCATACGAATAAATATTCGTATCAATCAACAACCGTCTCATTCCCATAATTCCCGGTCAATTTTTCTTTGGCTGTCGATAATACCCTGAACCTCATGAAATTCAGCATCCGTCCATATTCCAAAAAGATGATCCAGATCATCATACTTTTTTGTATATTTTTTCTTCTTCTGCATCCCGATATTCTGCTTAATCATATCTAAAACCAGTTGATTCACGCTTTTCTTTTCGTTCTTGGCAACCTGTTTTAGCTTTGAAGATACAGAAGCATCTATACCTCGAATTGTAATTGCTTTCATGGCCTCACCTCTTCGATTGCGATATCATTTATTGCCATCTTTATGACATCACAATATGCTTGCCATTCGAATTTGTCAATCTAAAAAGCAAATGGTGCCTTTTTGAAAAAATCATCGATGATTTCATTGAACCCGTAGGCCAGTTTTGTCTGCTTGGCTTCAGATTCCGTGAACCATTTTAATCGCTGGCCCTCCTGGAGGTCTATTTTTTCGATATCCAGGTTTGCCCGTTTCCAAAACGTATATTCGACCCGGTCGGCAAATTCCATAACGGAAAACCGTTCAAATTGCCCGAGGGTCAGGTCCATCTCCTCTTTCATTTCCCGGACAATACACTGCTCGGGCGTCTCCCCGGCTTCCACATGCCCTCCGGGGACATCCCACATGTTCGGATAGGGGATGGCGGGTGTGTCGTCTCTCAGAAACAGCAAGATCTGCTGCTGATCATTGACAAAAATGATGCTGGTTCCTTTTCGTTTCATCAAAAAAATGGGTTTCAGGGGTCGAGGGTCCCCGGTGAAATCCCCTTCGGGGTCTGAAATCAGGGGCCAGGTGTCAGGGGTCAGGTGTCAGGTGTCAGGGGTCAGGGATCGGGGTTCAGGGATCCCCGGTGAAATCCCCGTCGGGGTCTGCACTTTGCCCCGGTTAAATATGCCGACAGCTGACCGCAAAGCGGTATTTAACGGGGTAAAAATTTCACGGGGCAAGCCCCAGTTAAATCCCCTTTGGGGTCTGCATTGCAGAATTTCACGGGGCAAGCAGGGATCTAAGATCAGGGTTCAGGGGCCAGGGATCTGGGAGCAGGAATTAGGAATTAGAAAATAGAAATTAGAAAATAGGGATCTGGGTTCAGGACAAGCTTCGGGACGTAGGTCAAAATATTAGTTTCTATTCTTCCGCCAAATCCGGGTGATTTTTATAAATCCACTCTTCAACATCTTGGCGGAGACGGCCGGCAAGGTTCACCATCTCATGAGCTTCCTGTTCGGATACCATACCGGCATGATCATAACCGCTGATATTCCTTTTCTTTCGAAATTGATCGAACAAATTAATCAAGCCGACATCGGCCTTGATCGTATGCGCAAGCGATTGAATAATCCTGTAATGATGAGCCTCTCGCTCCGCACGATAGCCTGAAGCGGCAAGGGCAGCCGTCGCTGTCTGCAAAGCGGCGTTATAGGCGATATTCAGCTGCCAGTCCGAACTTAGCCCCGGTGTTCTGCAATCTGAAAGATCTCGATCTGCGACCCCTAGCAAAGCGGTGATTTCTTGAGAGCTTGTCCGATGTTTTGTCAACCAGCCATTATTCAACCAGTTTTGCAAGCTCATCATCATCTCCAATCAAAAATAATTTAGTGCCTTCCATAGCCTTTTTCAGGAAGTGATGATCTGCCGCCAATTTAGACTGGAACTCTTCCGGAGGATAAATAATAGGATTGACTTCCCGTTGAATCGTCTCCTGTACACGACCCAATACTGAAACAACTTCGGCAAATGTTACATCACCCACAACCAAAACGTCTACATCACTACTTGAGCGCTCACCTCCTCGCACCAAGGAACCGAATAAAAATGCCACACGAATACGATCTGCCAGAGGAAAAAGGGCTGCCTTGAGTACATCGCCAACACCCACCGTTTTGATCACCAGATTTTTCAACTCGGCATAAACCGGACACTCCGGATTGGCTTGGTAATAAACCTGCCGCCCGCGTTCTTTTCGCAGGATAATACCGGCCTCGGAAAGCTTCTTTAATTCCCTTTGCACAGCACCCACCCCAACTCCGGCTGTGCGAACGATCTGGCGAAGATAGAAGGATTCATCAGAATGGCTGTACAGTAAGGCCAAAACCGCTCGTCGCGTCTTTCCGAAAAGCGTGGCAGATAAGCTGTCTATACTATTTATCGTACTCATTTCGGGTGCGATTGTACCCTATTTGATTACAATTTGCAACTTATTTTTTCGATTTTGGTGACGGTTTCCCGGAATTTTCCGCGTTTTTAAGGACATGGGTGCAGAACGCGCGTAAATCCTGGTTCAGGGATCTGGGATCAGGGATCCCCGGTGAAATCCCCTTCGGGGTCTGCATTGCAGAATTTCACGGGGCAAGCAGGGGTCAGGGGTCAGGGACCAGGAATTAGAAATTAGGAAATAGGAAATAGGAAATAGTAAAATCATACATACGTGCAGAACCTGCGTAAATCCTGGTTCAAAGTTCAAGGTTCCCCGGTGAAATGGGCCCCGGTTAAACAAAAAAACGGACGGGTATCTACTTCTCTGGGGTGCCTAAAGTGGATTTTGGGTGAACGCTGAAAATTAAAGCCCAGACAGAGCTCCGCTTTCTCGATTACAGGGGAAAATTTTGTATCTATTCGAGATTAAAGCTTAATTAAGCGAAAGTCTTTGTATGTACTTATTTAAGGGCATCCGAAAACAAATGAGGAAGTCAATTTACTCGGGTTCGAAGGTCCGGTCAAGGAATTGTTTGTTGATTTTTTTACCGAAATTGACGATGGTTGCCAATCCATGGTAATGTATGTTTATTTGCGATAGCGATGATCTTTTTTCGTCTGCGGTGTTTGCCGAACAAAAGAAATTCGAACCAGGGGGTGGCGCGATGTCTCTGGAAAAATTCAAACCGGCGGTATCCAAATACTGGCTGATGGTCCTGGCCGGTTTAATGTGGACGGTTGTGGGAATCGTGCTGTGCCGTCTGGCATACATCTGGCTCAAGACGGTTCCCTGGAGCCGGGCCCTGCCCCTGGGATCTTTCGGCCTGGTCCTTGCGCTGGCAGCCTACCGCTACCCCTTTTCAAAAATCGCCCTGAAAAATATCGACCGGCTCTGCCTCATGGCAGACAAGTGCTGCATCTTCGCCTTTCAGGCCTGGAGAAGTTATCTGGTTGTCATTTTTATGATGCTGCTCGGCATCACACTGCGTTACTCGCCGTTCCCCAGACATTTTCTCGCCGTTGTCTATGCCGCCGTCGGCGGCGCATTGTTCCTTTCGAGCTTTCACTTCTACCGGCGTATCTGGATGTTAAAAATCAGGAAACAGCCGTACTTATCTTCCGAAGACAAGGGGTGACCCTATAGGGTAAATTACCCTGTTAACCATTCAGTTGAGTTGAAGGCCCCAGGTTTGCTTTCCGGTTAGGTCAGTGAAAATAACCGCCCGCTTGCCCCGTTTGGGCGAGGCTTCGCTCAAGGCGCAAAGATCGCTGAGAAAATAAAATTTTTCCTTTGCTGTTGAGAGGACAGCAAAGGAAAAGCTTTCAGCTTTGGTTCACAATTAAATCACCCAAGGAGAGATTTCGCATAATCTAGCAAATTGAAAATTCCACGGGGTTGCTGATTTTTGCTTTCCGGCGTCCCTGCCCTGTGGAATGCTTGCCCTGTGAAATGTGAAGCCTATTTAACCGGGGCGAAGCCTATTCCTCTGGGGTCAGCGGAAAGCAAAAAAATAAAAAAAATCCTCTGCGTACTCCGCGTCTCTGCGGTGAATATGAATATTAAACCGGCCCCTTTTTGGGGTGGTAAGTGACTATGTTTTCAATCGATCCATCACCGTTTCCGCCGCCTTTATGGTTGCGTCGATATGCTCCGTGTCATGGGCGGCGGACACGAAAAGGGCCTCAAACTGTGATGGTGCAAGATAGATGCCTTCCATCAGCATCCCTTTGTAATAATCCGAAAACATTTTGAGATTGCTGGTTTTGGCATCGTCGAAATTCCGAACAGCCCGGTCGGTAAAAAAGAGTCCCAGCATCGATCCGACCCGGTCGACCCTGACATCGATCCCCGCGTTTTCCGCAGCCCTTTCAAGGCCTGTGGCCAGTCGATCCGACTTTTCGTCTAAAACTTCGTAGAACCCCGGCTCGTTGAGCTGACTCAGGGTTGCAATCCCTGCGGCCATGGCCAACGGATTTCCGGACAGGGTGCCGGCCTGATATACCGGACCCTGGGGGGCGATGTGCTCCATGATTTCACGTCTGCCGCCATACGCACCCACCGGCAGGCCGCCGCCGATGATTTTGCCCAGGCATGTCAAATCCGGGGAAATGCCGTATACGGCCTGGGCGCCGCCCCGGGCCACCCTGAACCCGGTCATGACCTCGTCGAATATCAACAGACTGCCGTTTTCTTCGGTCAGGGCTCTTAAAGCCGCAAGAAAACCGTCCCCAGGGAGCACCAGTCCCATATTCCCTGCAACCGGCTCGACAATGATACACGCAATCTTTTCTCCCTGGGCTTCCATGACCTCTGAAACACGGTCGATATCGTTATAAGGCAGCGACAATGTATGGGCCACAAAGGATTCCGGCACACCGGGGCTTCCGGGAATGCTCAATGTGGCCACCCCTGATCCGGCTTCCACGAGGAGGGTGTCGGCATGGCCGTGATAACAGCCGTCGAACTTGATGATGGTGTCTCTTCCCGTAAAGCCGCGGGCAAGGCGGATGGCACTCATGGTGGCTTCAGTTCCGGAATTCACCATCCGGACCATCTCCATGGACGGAACCGTATCGATGACCATTTCGGCAAGTCTGGTTTCAAGATCGGTGGGCGCGCCAAAACTGGTCCCTCGTTTCAGAACCGCCAAGACCGCTTCGATCACCGCAGGATGCCGGTGCCCCAGGATCATGGGCCCCCAGGAACCGATATAGTCGATAAAGCGGTTGCCGTCTTCGTCATAAATCATACAGCCGTCGGCATGATTTATGAAAATCGGTTGTGTGCCCACCGCTTTGCATGCACGGGCAGGGCTGTTGACGCCGCCGGGAATGACATCCTGTGCCAGATCAAAGAGCGTTTGGGATTTTTCGAAATTCATGGTTTCATCGTCCTCCCCACCTTAATTGAGTATAAAGAAAATGGTTAAACCTGTTGACTTTTTCCAACGATTTCATCGAAAATACCAGACACCATTTAACAGGTCAAGCAGGCTTTTTCCGCAATGGCACAACAAAGATCCCTCAAGCAGCTTTCAAAGCTCATATCTTACGTCCTGGCCCGCAGCCCTGGCGAGTTCGGCCTGGTTCCGGATCCCGACGGATTCGTAAAACTAAAAGAATTTTTAAAGGCGGTCTCCGAAGAAGACGGGTTAAGATATGTGCGCAGATCCAATATCAATGAAATCCTCACCACCCTGCCGGATCCGCCCATTGAAATCAAGGACAAATATATCCGCGCAAAACATCGCGACAGATTGTCGAAGCGCCGGCCGGCCCAACGTCTTCCCAAGCTTCTCTATACCTGTGTCCGGAGAAAAGCCTATCCCGTTGTTTTGGAAAAGGGAATATTTCCCATGGGGTTCAGCCATGTCATTTTGTCATCGGAACCGGAAATGGCCAAAAGGATGGGAAAACGCAAAGACCCGGAACCTGTACTCCTGTCCGTCCAGACCCGGATATCCATGGATAGAGGAATCGTATTTTACGAAGCCGGAGACCCGCTTTTCCTCACCGAATCGATATCTCCCGGATGTTTTACAGGGCCCGCACTGCCCAAGCCAAAGGAAGCGCCCGTAAAGCGGGAGACGCCTGAAAAAGAGACATTGATAAAAATGCCCGGCAGTTTTTTAATGGAGTACAAAGATAAAAAGACGTTCCATAAGCCATCGAAACACATTGTAAAAAGCAGCCAAACCGCCGTGGATAAAAATCAAAAAAAGGGCGAACAGAGAAAACGAAAACGGGAACGGGAACGCCCGCCGTGGCGGCGGTAGACAGCAGTTTCACCCGAATATTTAACCTAACCCGAGGGTTTTATTCAAAGGGTGAACTTTTTTTCTCTTGAAAAACCGGGTCCTCTGGGCCCGGATTCTTTATTTAAAATTTCCATAAAAAATTTGACAACCTTTTTTAAAATTGATAACAAGATTGTTCTCCTGCCAAAGTAGCGATATCCGTGGGCCGTTAGCTCAACTAGGCAGAGCACCTGACTCTTAATCAGTAGGTTGAAGGTTCGATTCCTTCACGGCCCACCACATTGAAATTATTACAAATTAAGCTCACTTTAAGTGGGCTTTTTTGTTTGCTTGGGCTGACAAGGGTTTTGACAGAGGTGTTGAAATTATTTTACGCATAAAAATCTGAAGCCCCTTATCGATACTCGATCAGCCAACTTCCCCCCATCGCCCTACCCTTCTTCCCTTCACGACTCTTCATATGAATTCCCTACCCTATCAAATGACCATGCCTTCTTTTTCCTGATGATAAGCCAGCCCTCCAGTTCCCGATTCTTAGCCCAAAATCATCCCATATAAACGCTACACATCAACGGCTTAACAGCGGCACTTGTCACCTAAGCTATTACATAATATAATCGGACTAACTAACTGTTATCATATTTTATCGCTGGAGAGATTATCACATGACCTTCCATCCTTCTTTATTATTGAAAGGGGGGCTGGCTCTTATGCTCACTCGTATGCTCACAAAAGCTTCCATGCCATATAGAGGCATTCTAAGAGCCTATCTTTTTAAGGCATACCTTTGCATAGGCTGAGCATATTAGGTGCTGAAACGTGACCCCACTGGAAGTCGTTTGATCAGGCATGGATTCTAAATCCATAGGCAATGAAGGAATCTTCGATTCAGTGGTGAGTTTAGGGTATTTCCCTACAAAAATGAGGCGCGTACCCTATTGACATATCATACTCTTGGATATTGAATATATTTGCATTATGGGGCAAGCCGCTCATTCCCATAATGTCCCACCTTCTCTTAAGCTCTTGGGGTACTCCGCAACCCCAGGAGCTTTTTATTGCCGTGGACCCGAAAGCCCAGGGCCTTTTTTATGCGTTAATCTGAAATCGCTTCCGCTGTGGCTTCTGGCTGTTCATTTATAAAAGATCCCTATTTTAATAGATAGAAAAAAGAGCTTTTGAAATAAAAAAACCCGGCCAGCGCCGGGTTCGATATCACAACTTCTGAAGTCACTTTCACAACAAGGGATAGCAAAGGTCGGACGATAAAAATACAGGGCCATTTCTGACCCTGCCCTTTTAAAATATCTAATTAATTATTCAGATGTTCTTGTCTTTCGTCTCCTATCCTTACCGCTTCTTCTCTCAACGCTTTTGCGTCTTTCAGGACCACTATAATTTTTGTCATCTTCTTGTCTGCGGTCATACTTTTTAAGAATAATACCGCTTTTCACTTTTCTGCGTCTGTCTCTGCTTTTTTTCTTTGGAACTGAGGTCATGTTGGGCTATATCCTTTTTCCTTCGACGCCTGTTGATACGCAAGGGTTTATCTTGATAAATATAAGTCCTCATTTTTGACTCTGTGTTAATTCTATGTTTGTTGATCTTTAACCGAGATCAAACTTGTGATTTCTTGCGAGACTTGGGTTTTTCGACAGTCTCAGCAGCATTATCTAAAATGCATGCTAACGATTGAGCTGACCAATAGCAACTTTATAACCGTCTATAAAATGGTAGGATCAGCATTCTTACTTTCACATACTCATTTAAATGTACGCAGTTCCTGGGCTCAAGCCTTTCCTTTCCTTTTCGCTTTGCCTTTACTTCTATCATTATCATTGTAAAAATCTTGGCCACGTTTCAGGGCATGGAACTCTCTTGATCCAGGCTTTATGCCAAGACTCTTCGCAAGTGCGCCCCAGCCTTTTCCCTTGCCAGATTTGTATTTTTCAATAACGTATTCTGTAGGCTGGTTTGACATTTCTCCGAGCCGGAGAATCACATAGGCGTCCGCAGGTTCTTCAACATTGTTGAGTACGATTCCGATTTCTGTGTCTCCTATTTTAAAACGGGTTGCAAGTCTTGCCCTGAATCCTGATGTGTCCGCTTCAGCCGTTATATTGAAATCCCTGATCCAGTCAAAATCACCTGCTACGGCTGTCGATGAAACGAGTAAAATTGACATAGAGACCAGGAATAACATTTTAAGCAATTTCATTATATTCTCCTTTTGAATTTGTTGATATAAAACCAACCTTAAGTGGTTCACATCGTACACCCGAGAATCCCTATTGGTTAAACTAAGGAAAGCAAAAAACGTGCAAATTTGAATCCTCAATTTTTAAAATCAGCCAAAACGTTAAATATCATATAGTTAGCTTAAATTCGGAAATTGTTAGACCACAAGCTATGACAAGCTATGACAATAATTGTCCTATTTTTTGACAGTTTTTGCACTACCTTAGCTTATATTGGGAGAAAAACTGAAAAGTTTCAAAGGATAGATCAGCAGGTTTGAAGTAATTTATGAAAAATTTGAAATATTATTAACGAAATCATAAAAGGGCCTTTTAATGGGTGCCATAAGTACAGCCTGAAACCGAGTCTCGTTCAGTACATATATCCTATTTCTTACAAAATGCAAAAAAAGGCAAACCCTCGAAAAAAGATTTGCCCTTATTAAAAAACGATACAGGCCCGACACTTTAAACTTATTCTATGTTTGCGCCGACAACAGCGGCCATCTGCATCATGTTGATCGTCTGGCCTTCTTTCAGATTTGTAAGGTCAGTGACATTGCCTGATTTGCTTTTGGATTTTGTGTTTTTAAATATCGGGAGCAAACTCGCATCAGCCACAATAAACTTGCCTGCGTTCTCAGGCTTTCCATTTTCAGTCTTTGTCTGAAGTTTATTCGCTTTAACATAGTCCCATAGTTTTTTGGTGATCTCTGTCCTGGAAAGTTCTGTTGCTCCCAGAAACTCTGCCAGCTCATTTTTCAGCTTTACCGGTTTCATCAATCCTTTTGCTTCTGCCATTTCTAACTCCTTTATATTTAAATTTATGGATTAATTATTGCATTTTTTGCAGGTATCACCAGACGGCGAGCGGTCCTAAATGGTTTTTATATTTAACTCCTCCATAAAAAACATTAAAGAAAAACGCATTGGTTTCCAGTGGGGTGCCTGCGAATATTCCGTATTTGCTATTCATAGATAGTGCCGTCTTGAGCGACGATTATATTCATCATTGACCTCGGCGACAACGGAAAAATCAACCGCCCCGGAAATGGAAAGAAGAGGGAAATTGTTCGGTGCACACCTGTCCCATGAATCTGACCCGGACATTTCACGTCTTATACCATGACGCTTTTTCAAGCTTTTTTTTGTATGCTTTAAGTGCATACTTCTTGAAAAAATCCGTTTCAGAAAAATACGGCAGGGTGCTCGCCAGGAAATCATCCATAAGACTGTTCAACAGGGCATCCTTTTCTTTTTCGTCGATATAATGGCGGTCGCGCTTCTGTTCAAACCGAACGGTTTCACCCAGCACATCTTTCATCTTTTCTATATTTACCTCAGGTGAATCGGCATGGCCTGCAAGAAAAGTTATGGGTATTTCAACGCGCGCAATAAATCCGACATACCATCTGTCACCGGCTAGTTTTCTCGAGACGTCATAAATCTCCAATTCCAGGCCGCTTTCAAGATCGATTTTTCTCAATAATGATGTTTCCATTACATCCCTCAACCCAAACAGATGCCGTCTCCGACCGGCAAAAAACTTGCCGCTCTTTCCGCGAGTTCCTCCCGGGTTTTGCATCGAATGCATTTAGTGGTTACCGGTATAGCCCTTAACCGGTTGAACGGTATTTCCTTTCCGCAATCCTCACAAATGCCGAATTCACCTTCTTCGATTCTCAGGAGCGCCTTTTGATTTTTTTTGATCAGATTGCTTTCCCGGTTGCGAATCCTGAGTCGCTCCTATTATATCTGGTATTAAATAGCGCCTTTGAGAGGGTGTTCTTATTACAAGCTGCCCAAACTACTGCAGTGGTTCACAGGCAATATTGGTCTGCATCATGTCCACTATGAACGCTATGGAATGACGGAGGTTTACATCATCCCACCCATTTCGCCGCCCATTCCTTGAGCTCCCGGATGCATCCCCTTTTTTTCTTCGGGTTTTTCTGCAACCATGGCCTGGGTGGTCAGCATTAATGAAGCCACACTTGCTGCATTTTGCAATGCGAGCCGGACCACTTTGGTCGGATCCATTATACCGGCCTTCATCAGATCTTCATAGGTGTCCGTTTCTGCATTGTAACCAAAAGCTCCCTTGCCGTTTTTGACTTTATCGATGACGACAGAACCTTCAGAACCGGCATTGTTGGCAATCTGACGAAGTGGTTCCTCCATGGCGCGAATGATGACTTTCACCCCCAGCTTTTGATCGGCTTTGATTTTCATTTCTTCCAGCGCGGCCAAACAGCGAACCAGCGCCACACCTCCGCCCGGCACGATCCCTTCCTCCACAGCCGCGCGGGTAGCGTTAAGGGCATTTTCGACCCGGGCTTTTTTCTCCTTCATTTCTGTCTCTGTGGCTGCGCCCACGTTGACCACCGCCACCCCGCCGATCAGTTTGGCCAAGCGTTCCTGAAGTTTTTCACGATCGTAGTCTGAGGTGGTTTCTTCGATTTGGGCTCGAATCTGCTTCACCCGGCCCTCGATGGCCGAGCGAGAACCGGCGCCGTCGACGATGGTGGTGTTGTCTTTATCGATGTTGATCCGTTTGGCCTTGCCGAGGTCTGAGACCGTTACATTTTCCAATTTAATCCCCAAATCCTCGGAGACCACCTGACCGCCGACTAAAACGGCAATGTCTTCCAGCATGGCTTTTCGTCTGTCGCCGAAACCCGGTGCCTTGACCGCGGCGACCTGCAGGGTGCCTCTTAATTTATTGACCACCAAGGTGGCCAATGCTTCACCTTCCAGATCCTCGGCAATGATCAATAAAGGTCGGCCCATTTTGGCGACTTGTTCAAGGATGGGCAAAAGATCTTTCATGTTGCTGATCTTTTTCTCATTGATCAGAATGTAAGCATCTTCCAAAGAAGCGACCATTTTTTCAGCATTGGTCACAAAATATGGCGATAGGTACCCCCGATCAAACTGCATACCTTCAACAACTTCAAGTGTGGTTTCCATGCTTTTGGCTTCTTCAACGGTGATGACCCCTTCTTTACCAACTTTGTTCATGGCCTCGGCAATGATTTTGCCGATGGTTACATCATTGTTCGCCGAAATGGTGGCGACCTGGGCAATTTCGCGCTGGTCTTGGGTGGGTTTGCTCAAATTTTGAAGTTCTTTCACAACGACTCCAACCGCGGCATCAATCCCCCGTTTAATGGCCATTGGATTATGGCCGGCCGCCACCAGCTTCTGCCCCTCTTCATAAATAGATCTGGTCAATAGCGTAGCAGTGGTTGTGCCATCACCGGCCATGTCACTTGTTTTGCTGGCGACTTCCTTTACCATCTGGGCGCCCATGTTTTCGAATTTGTCTTCCAATTCGATTTCTTTGGCCACTGTGACGCCGTCTTTGGTGACCTTCGGCGATCCCCAAGATTTGTCGAGGACGACATTTCTTCCTCTGGGACCCAAGGTAACAACAACTGCATCAGCAAGGGTTCTTACCCCTTTCAGCATCGCTTCACGGGCTTTCATGTCATATTTTATTAGTTTAGGCATCTTGTCTTAACCTCCATTTTAGTTTTTATTCGATGACGCAAAGCACGTCATCCTCGCGCATGATAAGATATTCTTCACCCTCTATTTTTACCTCATTACCCGAATATTTGCCAAATAGAATCCGATCGCCCTTCTTGACTTCAAGCGCTATTCTATTTCCCTTTTCACTGAGTTTACCAATTCCGGCAGCAATCACTCTGCCTTCAATGGGTTTTTCCTTGGCCGTATCCGGGATGATGATCCCACCCTTTGTTTTTTCCTCTTCTTTAACCCGTTGAACTAAAATTCGATCCTGTAATGGTCTGAGTTTCATGGTTCAAATTCTCCCTTTTGAAACATCTGTTTTATCCATGAGATATGATAAAAGTTTTGAATGTTAACAAAAAACAATAAACGGTGTCCTTGCCAAAAAAATGGGCGTTGGCTTCAACCCCCTTCGAAAAAACTTTAACCCCAATCGAGTCATGAACCGAAGAAATTTGCGTGTCAATTCGGGTAATACTTAACACCGATGCCATAGTGACCTTGTTTCCCGCCGGTCAGTTCTCGGCACGATTTGACTTCGCCCAAGGCGTTCCATCGAATCCCCTCAGGGCCTTTGGATTGATCGTTGTAATCAATGCAATTCAGAACACGGATGAGAACTGTCATTCCTACACCGAGAGCTCGATCCGTCTCAAAATAGCTTCCGTCTCGGCTGAAGTTAAGCGCACGCGCCTTGGAGCAAGCTTTTTTGTTGAAATAAGACCAAACTATTTCTCCATCGCAACCGTGACGTTTCGCATAGCGCTTATCCAACAAATCTACCATGGTGTTTTCTCCTTCACAGATAAAACATGTTGCTCGAACCTGCCTTCCAAAGCGATCGCAAATGCGATTGATGGAATTAAGCCTGACTTGAAAAGAATGATAAAGAATGAAATCTTCTGAAATAAATCAGCAAATGAAAAGGCGCAATGTGATTGGCTGTTGCGGGGCCAGTTCCGGCTAAATTCAAACCGGTGTTAGTTAAAAAGTAGAAAGGGGAAATGTTAGGATAGTCAATTTATTACAAAAAATAAGTATCTATATCCATTTTGTCAAGCTGTGTCAGAATGAAAAGCTGCAAAAAAATATGGTGATTTGCTTTCAGAAATTAGATGATTAGCTGGGCTCAATCGACACCTCGCCCACTGATAAGGACAGATGTTGGCTGAGAATAATAATCTAAACCATACCAGAAAAACGGTTTCAAATTCAAGATAATATGGCCCGGTTAAGGACGGTGCGGTTTGAGATACCTTGCCATAAGAACAACCTGAAACCGAGTTTCGTTCAGTACACATATCGCATTTCTTACAAAATTGCAAAAAAGGCAGCGCCGAAGCCCTGCCCTTTTGTGCCAAAATGTGACACAAATTGTTTTTCTTGACTATTTTGCTTCTATTGTTTATACAATCCGATAGGCAATAAGTAATTAATATTAATAATAATGGTCGCTTAGGCATTACCCTCTGATTTGACTCTTAATCAGTAGGGTATAGGTTCGATTCCTATACGGCCCACCAATTTAATCAAGGGTTATCCAGAATCGGGGATCTTCCATGAGTACTGCCGAAAATGAAAGCAGCATCTATGAAGTCAACGCCCGCCTGTTTAAAATGCTCGCCTATATGTCCGAAGCCGAAAGGGAGGAACTCCAGTCCGTCTTGACGCCCGGCCGGCCCCCGGGTGAAAATCGAAAAGATTTGTCTGAGTCGATCATCGGTTTATCCCAATTAAAAAGACAGAACCTCTTGAAGAAGCTGGAGAATTGGCACAACTCCAGGGTCTTGGAGCTCAGGGAGTATCTTCGGAAAGACACGTTTATCCCTGCAGAATGCACCAGTGACGGGCTCAATTTTACGGATTTCATTCAGGATATCAGTCATGGCGGTGTCTTTATCCAGACCAGCGGCAACTTTTATGTGGAACAGAAAATTTCCATGACCTTTTCCATCCCCAAATCTGACAAAGACATCACCGTCACCGGTAAGGTGGTCCGAGTCGATTCTCAAGGGATCGGCGTGAAATTCGACGCACTGTTACCGGATATTTAATCCACGCCTTCATATGCCACTGCAAATGTCTCAGGCCTTGCATCTTCGGCAAACTCAACAATCGCTCAACTTAGGCTATAGATTATTCCGCGTCACTGTGTGGATTTTTTTTGTTATTCTATAAAGATCCAAACAGAGCCTGTACGGCGTTTGCCAAACTTTCAGATCTCTGTAATTCTTAAGCATTTTTATCCGCCTGTTTTGTGGCGGGTCACCCGAATCCTTGGACCCTTGACCCCTTGCCCCCTTGAGACCTCAAATCCTTTCAAAATCATCAACTCTTTTGGAGACGATCCTATAATTTTATACCTCTCTGGAAAGATTCTGACGGCAACCTTTCTAATATCTTCGCTTTTTCGAATCTGCGCATATTATGTCCGTTTTTTTCGAATCGAGTCCAGGGCATCGTTGGGACCCAGGATAATCAAATCTTCGTCGTCTTTCAAAACATATTTTCCCGTTGGAATCATCTCGAACCGGCCTGTAACGGCCTGTTTGACGGCCAAAACTTGAACCCCGAACCGATTGATCAAATCGAGAGCTTTCAATTCCTTGCCCAAAAAATCGTCCGGGGGGGACAGTTCGATGATCGAATACCCCTCGAGAAACGGCAGATAATCGAGAACGCTCGGGTTGTGAAGTTTCTCGGCCAGAGAGACGGCCAAATCTCTTTCCGGGAACAGAATCTCATCGGCCCCCACCTTGCGGAGAATGCGGCCGTGGGAATCTGTAATGGCCTTTGCATATATTTTTTGGATACCGATATCCTTGAGGTTGAGGGTCACGAGAATCGAAGCGCTCAGGTCCGTACCGATGCAGACCACTGCAGCGTCCATTTCCTTGATCAAAAGGGATTCTACGGTCTTTCGATCGGCAGCGTCCGCCACCACCGCCTGGCTCACACTGTCTTTGATTTTCTGAACCAGCGTTGGATCTTTGTCCATGGCCAGTATGTCATGCCCTTTTTCATAGAGGTGTGTTGCCAGATAATACCCAAAAGTTCCAAGTCCTATGATCGCGAATTGTTTCATATTCCACCTCACCCCACCATAATGGTTTCTTCCGCATAATAATACCGGGATATGGAATCGCGACTGACGGCCACACCCACCATCAACGGCCCCAGGCGTCCCACGAACATGACACCGGAAAGGATTATTTTACCCATGACGGAAAGCCCCGGGGTGGTTCCCGTGGAGAGCCCCACCGTACCGAAGGCGCTGACCGTCTCGAAAAGCAATTCTAAAAATTTCCCCCGACTCAGTGTATGGGGGACATCCCCGATCTCCGTCATCAAAAGGAGCATGGCGCCCACGCATACCACAAACATACTGAGTATGGCGACGCTGATGGCCTTTCCAACGCTCACGTTGGAGATGGTCCGGTTAAACAATTGGGGCCGTTCACGACCCCGAAGACGGGATGTCCCGAGTACGATCAAGGTTGCCAGGGTCGTGGTCTTGATACCGCCCCCGCATGAACCCGGCGAAGCGCCGATGAACATGAACAAAATAAGGAGAAAGAGGGTTTCATTGGCCATACTCCCGATGGACAGCGTGTTGAATCCGGCGGTTCTGGCGGTAACCGACTGGAAAAAAGCAGACAAAAATCGGCCCGGCACCGAGAGGGGCGCAAGGGTCGTCTGCCACTCCATGGCCACGATCAAAAACATTCCGGAAACGATCAAAATGGCCGTTGTCGAAAGCACCAGTTTAGAGTGAAGGCTCAGACGGGACAGGTCGCGGCGCTTGAATAAAAATTTCTGCCTGATCTCGGACAATACCAGAAAACCCAGACCGCCGGATACAATCAAAAAGCAGACCACCAGATTCAAGGCCCAGTTTCCCCGGTATCCGACAAAGCTATTCGAAAAAACGGAAAATCCTGCGTTGCAGAAAGCGCTGATGGAATGAAATATGGACAAGAACAGGGCCTGCGGTGCCGTATGCCCGGGAAGAAAGCAGGGAAACATTAGGAATATGCCCACCCCCTCGATCACACACGTAAAGAGAACCACATCCTTTAGAATCGAAGAAATATTCCGTTCCCTTGAATGGGTGAAGGTATCCTGGACCATGATTTGCCCGGAAAACCCGGGCCTTCTTCGGGCCAGCAGCAGGAAAAGTGTCGACAAGGTCATGATACCGAGGCCGCCGGTCTGAATCAGGATCAGAAGGACAGACTGCCCAAAGGGGCTGAAGGCGGTCCCCGTATCCACCACCGTAAGACCGGTGACACAGACCGCAGAGGTCGAGGTAAAGAGCGCGCTGACGAGCCCAAGGGGTTTTCCCGTGGTCGCTGCAGGGAGCAGCAGCAGGATCGTTCCCATTAAAATCAACAGTGCGAATCCGATAATTGTCGTGCGCGCGGGAGAGCGGACTATGGATTTTGAAATTCGCATGGCTCGATTAATCGCTGAACGTTTCGGCAAACGCCGCAATGGAATTATGCGCCAATTCCAGTTCTTTAAGAAAAACAAGCTGTTTTAATCAAATCGCAGGGAAAAACACAAGGTAAATTCTTCATGGGAGAGAAAATCGAGGCTAAAACGGGCATCGAGGCAATGGAACAGGCCGCCCGCTGGGGTTTTTTCAGTGTTTTTCGTTGACCCTTGAATAAACGTCGTCACTCAGGCCCGACACGACGCCTTTTTTTAAATAGTGGTAGCCGGCGGCGGCGATCATGGCGGCATTGTCACCGCAAAGCGCAACCGAAGGGATATGAACCGTCAACCCTTTGAGGCCGGCATGGTGCCGGACGTTTTCCCTCAGCCGGTTGTTTGCGGCGACCCCCCCCACGATGGCCATATGGTCGCATCCTTTGACCGTGGCGGCATGAAGGATTTTGTAGGTCAAAACATCCACCACCGCTTCCTGAAATCCGGCCACGATATCCGGAACCTGCTGCAGGTAATCGTCCGGATGGATCTCGATATATCGCCGCACCGCAGTTTTAAGGCCGCTGAAACTAAAATCGAACATGGTTTTATCCAGAAACGGTCTGGGGAAGACGATAGTTTTCGGATCGCCTTGTCCGGCAAGCCGATCGATCACATCGCCGCCCGGATAACCGAGACCCAGCATTTTGGACACCTTGTCAAAGGCTTCTCCGGCAGCATCATCCCGGGTCTGCCCCATAAGTTCGAAGTCCGTGTGGGAAGTGACATGGTAGATGCCGGTATGCCCGCCGGACACCAGAAGCGCCACAAACGGAAACGGCGGCGGATCGGGTTCCAAAAATACTGAATTTACGTGGGCTTCGAGGTGATTGACACCCACCCAGGGGACATCCAGTGCATAGGCAAACGCCTTGGCAAAACAAAACCCCACCAGCAAGGCGCCCACGAGTCCGGGGCCACGGGTCACCGCAACGGCATCGAGGGCTTTTGAATCGATGCCCGAAGCACCGAGGGCTTGATCCACCATCGGTACGATCGCTTCCATATGTTTCCTTGAAGCCAGCTCGGGGACCACGCCGCCATAGGGATGGTGAACTTCGATTTGGGATAAAACGACGGACGACAATATCTGTTTGCCGTCAACGACCACCGCTGCAGCGGTTTCATCGCAGGATGTTTCGATACCGAGGATGATCATAACGGCTTTATCTTACCCGGCACACGCCCGGTGCCGGCCTTTTTGCCCGTTCAGCTGCTGCAGACACGTTTCCCCTTGTGTGCGCCCCCGATCCATTCCATCAATTTCAAGAAGGGGTTCCCGATTTTTTTCAATCTCTGTTTTTTGTCCATGCTGTGTTTTTTCATTGTAAAACCCTAATTGAGCGAAAGCTTAGGATGCCCCAGATCCAAGGCATCAAGGACGACGCCGTAGTCGTCTACTGCGAGTCCTTGATAACGAAGGAGATGGGGTATCCTAAGCTTTCCCGAAGGGCAAACAAAATGGGATGGTATTAAAAGATTAATATCTCGTCTATAGAAGCAGTATGAAAATATATTTGTATCTACAAAATATGTAAAAAACTAAACTGTTATAATATTTCTCCCAGTTTGTTTGCGATCAATCAGGGTTAACAACAACGACCACCGCTCAGACCCACTGCACCCGGTCGGTGGACGCTTTTCGCTCGACGACTTTTCCGATGAGAAAGGCGTTTTCATTCATGGCGATAAGGCGATCCAGGATTTCCTGGGTACTATCTTCACGGACAACGGCAACCATGCCGATGCCGTTGTTGAATGTACGCATCATTTCGTGTTCCGATACATTGCCGGCCTCTTTTAGATACGTAAACACGGGGAGGACATCCCAGCTGTTTTTTTCCAATACAATGTTACAGCTTTCCGGAATAACACGAACAATGTTACCGGTGATCCCGCCGCCGGTGATATGGGCCAGTCCGAAGATCGGCAGATCTTTGATAACATTTTGAATGGTCTCTGAATATATCCGCGTCGGCGTCAGCAGGGCTTCACCGAGGGACTGACCGAATTCAGGGACGTAGGTATCGATCTTCATTTTCAGAATTTCAAAGCAGATCTTGCGTACCAGGGAATATCCATTGCTGTGAAGCCCGCTGGATGCAATTCCGATCAGTTGATCCCCCACGCGGATTTCCGAACCATCGATAATTTTACTGTTTTCGACAACCCCCACGATAAAACCGGCAAGGTCGTATTCATTGTCCTGATAGAATCCCGGCATCTCGGCGGTCTCCCCGCCGATCAGTGCACAGCCGGCCTGCCGGCATCCTTCACCGATTCCGGCAATGACATCCGTGGCGATGTCGGTCTCCAGCTTTCCCATGGAAAGATAATCGAGAAAGAACAACGGTTTCGTGCCCTGAACGATGATGTCGTTGGCACACATGGCCACAAGATCGATGCCGATGGTATCGTGTTTTTCCATCATAAACGCGATTTTGAGCTTGGTCCCGACACCATCGGTGGAACTTACGAGAACCGGACTTTCCATGCCGGCGACGTTGAGTGAAAACATGCCGCCGAACCCCCCGATTTCCGAAATAACACCGGACCGGGACGTCTGATTTGCAATTTTTTTAATGCGTTCGACCAATCGGTCTGCTTTGTCGATATCTACACCGGCATCCGAATACGTCAGTGGTTTTCTCATTTGAATCCCTCTGAAAACATCTTGTCAATTTGGCGTTATTGAAAAGGCGGCGTATAAACTACCCCTAAACACCAAAAATTAATCCGAGCGGGTTTAAAAGTCAAAACAAATTTTTTGACATAAAATCGTTTGTATTGTAAATAAAGGCACAAGACAGTGAACAGGGGGTTTTGAAACGGCTGATCCCGAAGTGACGCAACCGTACGACGTGTGTTGAGATCTTTACACCATTTATTTTAAAGAGGGTATGCTTATGAATACTTTTGCCAGGCTCGATCGTCTTCCACCGTATGTATTTGCAACCGTCAACCAGATTAAAATGGATGCCAGACACGCCGGAAAGGACATCATTGACCTCGGAATGGGAAATCCCGACCTCGGGACCCCACAGCACATCGTGGACAAGCTCACCGAGGCCGCCCAAAAACCGCACAATCATCGATATTCCGCATCCATGGGCATTACCAAACTGAGGATGGCCATTTCAAGCTGGTATAAACGCCGGTACGACGTCGATATCGATCCGGATACCGAGGCTATCGTCACCATCGGCGCCAAAGAAGGGATATCCCATCTTGTCCTCGTAACGATCCGGCCGGGCGATGTGGTGTTCACCCCCAACCCGACCTATCCCATCCACCCCTACTCCGCCATTATTTCCGGCGGCGACGTCAGGGGGATACCCGTGGGTCCGGGAAACGATTTCTTTGAAAACCTGATGAACGCCACCCGGCAGACCTGGCCGAGACCCAAAATCCTCATTATCAGCTATCCGCACAACCCGACCACAGAAGTCGTGGATATCGAGTTTTTTGAAAAAATCGTCGATTATGCCAAGGAGCACGACATCCTGATCGTCCATGACTTCGCTTATGCGGATCTGGCTTTCGACGGCTATGAGCCCCCCAGTTTTCTCCAGGTCAAAGGCGCCAAAGATGTGGGGGTCGAATTTTTTTCGCTCTCCAAGAGTTACAGCATGCCCGGATGGCGGGTGGGCTTCTGTGTGGGAAATTCTGAAGTTGTGGGCGCCCTTCGCAGGATAAAAAGTTACCTGGATTACGGCATTTTTCAACCGATTCAGATTGCAGGTATCGTCGCCCTGAACGGCCCCCAGGAGTGCGTCAAAGAAATATGCAACACTTATAAAGAGCGAAGAGACGCTCTCATAACCGGCCTGAAACGCGTGGGCTGGGAAATTGAAAGCCCCAAGGCGACCATGTTCGTATGGGGCAAAATCCCGGATCAATTCCTCCACATGGGGTCTGTGGAGTTCTCTAAAATGCTGATTAACGAGGCCCAGGTAGCGGTTTCACCGGGCCTTGGATTTGGCGAATATGGCGACGACTTCGTACGGTTTGCCCTCATAGAGAACCATATGCGCATCAATCAGGCCATACGGGGTATCCGGAAAATCATGTAACGGACCCGGACCCGCGAATATTGACCATTGAATATTGATAATCTACGGAATTTGTTTCGCACCAGGTATTGGTTTAAAATTGACAAAATTCCTTCGTTTCAGTATTCCATCCACCGGGCAAATTCGGAAGCCTTATAGAAATGCCGAAACCTTAAATTATACAATTCTGTGGAGTAACCTTCGATGAAAAAAATAAATGTGGGGCTGCTCGGCTGCGGCACCATCGGCACCGGGGTTGCCAAGATTCTCATAGAAAACAAAGCGCTTCTTTTATCCCGGGTCGGCACTGTTTTGAATCTGAAATACGTCGCCGACATCGACCTTGAAACCGATCGCGGCATACCCTTTGATGACGGCGTTTTTATCTCTGACGCCTTTAAAGTGGTCGATGATCCCGACATTGACATCGTCGTCGAAATGATCGGCGGGGAAGGAATTGCCAAAGATCTTATTTTACGGGCCATGGACAACGGAAAACCGGTGGTGACCGCAAACAAGGCCCTGCTCGCCGGCCATGGCAACACCCTGTTCAGGGCGGCCATGGATAACGGTGTCGACCTCGCCTTTGAAGCCAGTGTCGGCGGATGCATGCCGATCATCAAGTCGCTGCGGGAGTCTCTGGTGGGCAATCATATACAATCCATGGCCGGGATCCTCAACGGAACCTGCAATTACATCTTGTCACGCAGTGCCGAAGACGGCAGCAGCTTTGAAGATGTACTCGCCGAAGCCCAAAAAAACGGGTTTGCCGAGGCAGATCCGACCCTGGACATCGAAGGCATCGACACGGCACACAAGCTGGCCATTTTGACATCCCTCGCCTATGGCATGGAAATCAACTACAAAGACATCTATATCGAAGGGATCTCCAAAATCACCGCCATGGATATCGAGTTTGCCCGGGAATTCGGCTACCGCATCAAACTCCTTGCCATTACCAAAGACACGGGAGATGCCGTCGAAGCAAGGGTTCATCCCACCATGATCCCTTTTACCAACCCCCTTTCCGGTGTCAACGGCGTGCTCAATGCCGTTACCATTACCGGCGACGCGGTTGGCGACATGATGCTTTACGGATATGGGGCCGGCATGATGCCCACCGCCAGCGCGGTGGTGGGGGACATCGTCGACATCGCCCGCAATCTTCTCACGGACGCCAAAAGCAGAATCCCCCTGCTTTCCTATCAGATGGACCGAATCCGTAAAATTCCGGTTCGGCCGATCGATGGGATATCCATCCATTATTATTTCCGGTTTTCGGCCCTGGATCGACCCGGTGTTCTGTCAAAGATATCCGGAATCCTGGGCGACAACGAAATCAGCATCAAGTCCGTACAGCAAAAAGGGAGAAAAACCAACGGTGCGGTCCCCATTGTCATGCTCACGCATCTGGCCCGGGAGGCGGATGTGCAAAAGGCTTTGACCGATATTTTGAATCTTGACGTTGTGAGTGACCGGCCGGTTCTCATACGAATCGAGGATGAAAATCAGAAGGATTAACACAACCGACCCCGGAGGCGCCGGCTTGCATTAATTCAAAAAAGGTTTATGATAACACTTTATTTCTACAGCGGTCATCGCCGCCGATCCCCCGTACGACGGAGCCCTCGACCGGCCCGAAAGACCGGGGTTTTTATTACGAATTAAACGAGGACAGTGAGGTATCATGCATATTGTTTGTTCCGACCTGGAAGGTGTTTTTGTTCCGGAAATATGGATTAATGTGGCTGAAAAAACAGGGATTAAAGAACTTCGCCTGACCACACGCGACATATCCGATTATGATGTATTGATGAAAAGACGGCTTGCCATTCTCGAAGAGAACGGGCTTAAAATACAGGATATTACGGCGGTTATCGCCACCATGGACCCCCTTGAAGGGGCTGTGGAATTTTTGGACTGGGTTCGGTCACGCACCCAGATTATCGTTGTTTCCGATACCTTCGATCAGTTTGCAGGACCTTTGATGAAAAAACTCGGGTGGCCGACACTCTTCTGCCACACCTTATCCATCGAGCCGGACGGTTTCATTTCAGGATATGTTCTGCGCCAGAACGACAGCAAGCGGGAAGCGGTGATTTCCTTAAAAAACCTGAACTACAAAACCATGGCGGTGGGTGATTCTTACAACGACATTACCATGCTCAAGGAGGCCGACAACGGCATCCTTTTCAACCCGCCGGATAACGTGAAGCGCGAGTATCCGGAGTTTCCGGTGTCGTTCAGCTACGAATCGCTTAAAGATATTATCGAAAACATACTGTCCAACAGTTCAAGGTAGAGAACAAGGCAGATCTAAATATCCGGGTCCAGAGGGCCCCACTTTGGGTTACCCCTGGAAGGGGATTGTTTTTCCATATATCAAGTGCCTAAAGTGAGCTAAAATGCCTAAAGTGCCTAAAATTGAGGAAAGCGCTTTCAGTGCAAATCATTATTTAATTAAATGGAGAGTGCAAGGGCACAACCATCAACCCTAGCCCAGACCGATCACTCTACTCTATACTTAAAAAGTAAAACATGCTTAAACACAAAACTACCTGCCGGGTGACATACGGCGACACCGACAAAATGGGGTATGTCTATCATGCCAACTACTTCCGCTGGTTTGAAATCGGCCGATCGGAGATGTTCAGGTATTTGGGGATTCCTTACAGTTCCATCGAATCGAGGGGGTTTTTCCTCCCGTTGTCCGAGGTGCACTGCAAGTTTAACGGCCCTTCCACCTACGACGACATCCTGCTGATCGAAACGCGCCTCGATCCCCGTATCAAAGCGGGAATGAAGTTCGACTACCGGATATTCACCGAAGACGGCAAAAAACTACTGGCCAGCGGATATACAAAACATGCCTGTGTGGATCAAGACAGCCGTCTGGTGCGACCGCCTAAATTTTTAATGGATATTATTTCAAAAAATGCCGATGCCGATTGACATTTCAAAATTTGACCGATGCCATCTCCTTGTTGTGGGAGATTTAATGCTCGATGAATATCTCTGGGGCGATGTCGACCGCATATCTCCCGAAGCGCCGGTCCAGGTGGTTTCCATCAAAAACGAGGGGTATGCCCTGGGGGGTGCCGGCAATGTCGTCAACAATGCGGTTGCCCTGGGTGCCAAAGTATCCGTGGCCGGGGTGATCGGGACCGGTAGAAACGGACAGCTTTTACGCGACAAATTCAATGAACTCGGGGTCGACACCGCGGGTATTGTTGAAGAACCTGCCAGGCTCACCACCCAGAAGACCCGGATCATTGCATCCCATCAACATGTGTTGAGAATCGACCGGGAAACCGATACCGGCATCTCCGACGTTACACTGGAAAAGATTTTACGATTCATCGAAGATAAAATACCCCAAGTGGATGTGGTGTTGATTTCCGACTACGGCAAGGGGCTCATTACCCAAAAATTGCTTTCGAGACTGACGGCATCGGCCCAAAAACACCAAAAAATGAGCATCGTCGATCCCAAAGGGCTCGATTTTTCGAAATATTCCGGCGCATCCCTGCTCACCCCCAACAAAAAAGAAGCCGCCCTGGCTTCGGGGGTGGAAATTGTCGATGAATCCACCCTGGAAAAATCGGCCAACAAAATTTTTGAGACCGTGGGCCCGGACAAGCTTTTAATCACCTGCGGCAAGGAGGGAATGGTTCTGTTCGATAAAAACAGCGACCCTTTCCGGGTCAGGGCCGAGGCACGGCAGGTTTACGATGTATCCGGCGCCGGCGATACGGTCCTTGCGGTTCTTGGGCTTGCCATGGCATCGGGAGCTTCGATCCATACCGCCGTCGCCGTGGCCAACACCGCCGCCGGAATCGTTGTGGGCAAGGTCGGCACGGCAACGGTTTCCAAGGAGGAGCTGGCTTCGGCCTTAAAATCGGGTGACCCCGGCCGGCCGGCCAAATACAAACAGTTATCCGAGCTTCCGGCCCTGGTCGAAGAACTCAAGAAAAAGGGACGGCGGCTGGTATTGACCAACGGTTGCTTCGACCTTTTGCATGCGGGCCACATCCGCCTCTTTTCTGCGTCAAAGGAGATGGGAGATGTCCTCATCGTTGCCATCGATGACGATGAATCGGTGAAAAAACTGAAAGGATCGGGGCGGCCCGTTATCCGGGCCGAAGAACGGGTCAGAATCTTGAGCGCTCTGGACTCGGTGGACTATGTTGTGGTTTTTTCCGCCAATGAACTGGAAAAGCTCCTTGAAATCGTACAGCCGGACGTTTTGACCAAAGGGAGCAACTACGCCTCCGAGGAAGTTTTCGGGCACGAACGGGTCGAAGCCCTGGGGGGAAGGGTGGTTCTGATTCCGGTGACAGAAAACATCTCGTCCACCCGCATTATCAATACTATCAAGAGCAGCTCGCCGGATTGATAGATGCAAAATCCAGACAAACCATGCCATTTCTAAAGGAAACCAGCCAGGGAATTGTCCTCAAAGTCTTTGTTCAGCCCCGGTCCGCAAAAAACATGATTGCAGGCCCGCATGGGGACGCTCTTAAAATCAAACTCACGGCGCCGCCCGTGGACGGCGCCGCCAATAAAATGTGCATTCAATATCTGGCAAAATTCCTCAAAGTCCCCAAATCGGCCCTTGAAATCATATCCGGACACAGCAGCAGAACCAAGCGGCTCCTGTTGCGATACAACAGCGAGAAAAATGCGGGCGGATCCGAGCAGAAACGGATACGGTCTTTAATCGCTTCCGTGTTGAATTTAACAAAAACCACTTGACATACTTTCCATACCTGCTTATATATGCTGTTTACAAATAATTGATGCGGGGTGGAGCAGTCTGGTAGCTCGTCGGGCTCATAACCCGAAGGTCGTTGGTTCAAATCCAGCCCCCGCTACCAAAATAATAACAGGGGCTTAGATAACATTCTGAGTCCCTTATTTATTTTAGAATAATCCATTTCCAACCCTATTTCCAACCATGGCGATAAAAATCAGGGTAAAAAGAAAAAATACATGCCAATAAAAAACCCGGGCTCCAAGAGGAGGAAACCGGGTTTTTCGGTCTTTAGGTACAGCATTTCAATATTTTAACAATTCGATATCACAACTCCTGAAGACCACTTTCACATTCCAGATATATAGCGAGACTGTCGAAAAAGTCCAAATTCTGCATTTTTGCGAAATTCCCATATAATAATATCAGACACTTAGAAGTCTACAAATTGTCTTTTTTAGGTTTTTCGACAGTCTCAGCAGATAGTACAAGTTAAGCGGCGGGCATCGCCAAAACCAAAGGCCGTAAGGCTGTTTAGAAGTACTTAAATAGGCAACGTAAAAGAACAGTCCTAATTTTATTCAATTTTATGATTTATGGATGCACAATATATGGTAATTTAGTTTAAAGATCTACAATATCTTCTAATTCAACAAAATTATATATAAATTAAGTATAATTTTGCTTGACACTAATAATAAATTATAAGTTAATGATATAATAATTATATAACTCGCCCAAGAATATTCTTTATTTAGGTTAGGGGGTGTGTGATGAAACACCTAATACTATCCTTGTTATTTATTATTTCTATTTTTTCAGCAAGTGCCTTTGCTCAGTGTACAGAAGGTAATTGTGAGAACGGGCAAGGAACTTATAAGTATTCTAATGGCGCTAAATATAAAGGCCAATGGAAAAACAACAGGTTAGATGGTCAAGGAACGCTTACCTATCTTGATGGTAGTAAATATGTGGGACAATGGAAGAATAATCAGAGGCATGGACAAGGAACTTATATTTATCCTGACCGCAGTAAATATATAGGACAACATAAAGATGGTCATAGGTATGGTCAAGGAACTTATATCTATCCTGACGGTAGTAAATATGTGGGACAATTTAAAGATGGTCAGCTGAATGGGCAAGGAACGCTTACCTATCTTGATGGCAGGAAATTTGTGGGGCGATTTAAAGATGGTCAGCTGAATGGGCAAGGAACGCTTACCTATCTTGATGGCAGGAAATTTGTGGGGCATTGGAAGAATAATAACTACAATAAAAACCTGAAAGATAATGAAACACTTCAGACTTTGCCGAAAAAGATGGTCGAGGAAAAATCCCAGAAAGCTGAATCTTCAAAGGTATCCGAGAAAGCTACGAATAAACGTTATCACACTGTCAGATCTGGTGAAACTCTTTACAGTATCAGCCGCCGGCACGATTTGACGGTGCAAAAGATCCGTCGATTGAACAAGCTGAATAGCTCTGTAATTTACCCGGGACAAAAACTTTTGTTAACCCTCTAACTTGGCATAAACGATATCGACAAGGACCTCCAAAGGTCATAATTTAGAAGAGAGTTTGAATATATGGCTTCTCTGATGTACGTGCATCTTAGTTCTCGGTCAGGTGTATATATAACAAAATTTATAAGCACCGAGCTTAATAACGGCATTTAGGGAAGCCTTTATATAAAAAATGGTGATAGTATGTATTAAGAAAATATCCGGGTTCATAAGACTCCACACTCAATCAGAGTGATGGCTCATCGAACTGGATGATGCCTTGAAACAAAAGAAGCTTTCAAAGGGGGAAAAGCAGGATCAGAAATGAACCTGCTTTTTTTATTCTTAAGATGGCATTTCGTGTTTCAAGTATTTATTCTCATTTAAAAACTCTGCCTTGGACATTAAAAATTTGAAGCTCTAAATTTTCAATGTTTCGTTTGAGATCAAGTCCTATATTGGTTTGAAGCAAAGTGCGTATAAGGTCATGGAACCTTCAATTTGTCGGCCCAGATACCAATATGAGCATATTTTATTTCCTAATAATGCTTCGATTATTTTCTATTAACCACTTCAAACCAGTTATTCTATCCTTTTAGACTTTTAAGATTTACCTTTCTCTTAATATTACCCAACATATTGTAAAAACAGTCAAAAAAAGGCCAGATTATTGTCAAATATTGTCAAATACTTTTGCGATACAATCCGTCAATATAAGCTAACTGTTTGATATTTTTATGTTATTCTATCTTTTAAATAAAATGTTAAGCTTTGCACGATTTTTGCTACATTATTTTAACCAATTAGGATTTTTGGGTGCGAGCGTTTTTTCAGCAGAAAATCTTCAAAAGGTTAATTCTTATAAATTAGTGGGGTACAAAAGATGTTTGGGCCATCGCTTATTCTTAATTAAATGCCCCTAAACCGTTCAAGGATTTATCTGAAGGAAGAGTGGTGATAAAAGAGCTGTTTATAAGATGTTGGATCTTTTTTAGATGACGCTAAGGATTTCAATCTCAAATCGGAGAAAGAGGTTAATATATGAGTAAAATAAAATTGATATGCTTTGTTTGTATCTCGCTGTTGTTTTTTGGTACTTCAGCTCAGGCAAATCTACGAGGCAGTCAAAATGATTTCACAACCAAATTCCGAAAAGAAAAGCTCATGGGTGGTGGACCTGGACAACAGGTCAATGTACTAATGGCAATTGGTCAAGGCTTTAACTTTGATGCTGAAGTCGAAATAATACAGACTGGATACCCATCTCATGAACCTCCATCTCCTGAACCCCCATTGCCTGAACCCCCATTACCTGAACCCCCATCTCCTGAACTCCCATTGCCTATAATCACAGTGCCTATAACATAAATCCGATTAGAAGTGCAGAATTGGTTGAAAGTCAGGGTTAAACATTTAGGATTTGTTACGTATAGCTTGATACCTTGACACGAAGTCAATTTATGCCGATTGCATATACCTTGCCACGAGCACATAAATTGCTAAATATGAGATACCTTGGGAGATTGTCGAAAAAGTCCAAAAATGACAATTTTAGCAATTTCGCATGTAATGAAATCAAACTGTTACGAACATCAAAATCACAAATTTAGGGTTTTTCGACAGTCTCTGGAGATATCACTCGTTTGAAAAAATGTCAAAACTGTGTTAAATTTATCTGATATCTCAGTATAATCAATCTGTGTGCTCGTGGTAAGCTGTACGAGATAAACTCTGATATTTCTTTTAATATTGGTGGGTTATTGTCTATTTTCCTATCTTAAGTTATTTCCTTTGTCAATTTTTTTTTATAATCCATGCCGGTCCATCACCCTTTCTATCGCTTTGTGATAATCCCG